>CABUZI010000233.1 GCA_902496005.1 uncultured Collinsella sp. | reverse complement strand
GCGTCGTGCAGCGCCACCCAGGCGCCGGTGATGCTCGCTGTACGCGTGCCGCCATCGGCCTGAATCACATCGCAGTCGACGGTGACGGTGTACTCGCCGAGCGCCTTCATGTTGACGACGGTACGCAGGCTGCGGCCAATGAGGCGCTCGATCTCCATGGAGCGACCCTTGCGGTTGGCATGCTCGCGCTTGCAGCGCTTGCCGGTCGACGTCGGCAGCATGGCGTATTCCGCGGTCACCCAGCCGGCCTTAGCTCCCTTTCGCCAGCCCGGCACGCCCTCCTCGATAGTGGCGGCGCACAGCACGCGCGTGTCGCCGAACTCGGCCAAACACGAGCCGTGGGCGTGCTTCATGACGCCACGGGTGAGCTTAACGGGGCGCAACTCGTTGGCGGCGCGACCGTTGGCGCGGTTGACCTGCATGTACTCCATAGAAATATCCTTTCGGCAAAAGATGTGGCGAAGGCTTTGGCGGCTGCCTTACATCTATTTCAGCTCATCGATATCGATATGTTCGATGCTCTTGAGCGGCTGACCAAAGATAAAGCTGCCCGCCACCGCAAACTCGGCAATGTTATCGGCCGTCGTGGCAAAACGATGCTGCGGCTCGGCGGCGTCGCCCGCCAGCTGCTCGCGGCGCGTGAGGATATCGGTCAGCTCGCGTGTGGTCTCCTCGGCGGAACTCACGACGCGCACCCCAGGCCCCAGCGCATGGCGGATAGGTCCCACCAACAGCGGAAAATGCGTACAGCCGAGCACCACGGTATCGATACCGTGGTCGCGCAGCGGCTCAACCGTGGCACCCACCAGCGCACGCACGGCAGGCGTATCGAAGATGTCCTCGTTCTCAAGCCACTGTTCCTGCAGATGCGCACCCGAGGCGAGCTCGTGTTCGACAACCTCGACAAAGCTCGAGGCAGGACAGCCGTATACATCGACGCCGGCATCTAGATCCTGAATGGCGCGCGTGTAGGCGCCCGAGCGAATGGTGAGGTTGGTGGCGAGCACGCCCACGCGACGCGAGCGGGTGCTGTTGATTGCCGCACGGGCACCCGGCGCGATCACACCGATCACGGGAACGTCGAGCACCTGCTGGGCCAGACGCAAGGCCGCAGCGGTCGCCGTGTTGCAGGCGATGACCATAATCTTGACGTCGTGCTTCGAAAGCCAACGACCCGCCTGCAACGCAAACGAGCGCACCTCATCCTCGGTGCGCGTGCCGTAAGGGCAGCGCTTGGTGTCGCCAAAGTAGTAGACGGACTCGTGCGGCAGCGCCGTCGCAATCGCGCGCGCAACCGTCAGACCGCCCAAACCAGAATCGAACACGCCAATCGGGCGCGTGTCGCCTGCCGGATTCTCGATATCGGACATTACCTCACCAGTCTCTCTCGAAAAGACATGTCCAAGTGCGGCGACGCCGCGCTACGAACGCGCCGCGACCAGCAGCTCTGCCGTCGCCGCCCAACCGTCGACAATTTTGCCGCGCGTAACGAAAGCGTTCTCGCAAGCAGCCAGGAACTCGGGCGCGCCGGCGCTCGTCAGGCCATTCTCGACCAGGC
>CABUZI010000232.1 GCA_902496005.1 uncultured Collinsella sp. | reverse complement strand
TTGACGTGAAAGAGGAGCGAAGCGTACTTCGGTACGTGAGCGACGGTTTGAACGTCAAGGTGCGGTGTCTCAGAAGGCTGTTTTTAGAAAGGTTGAGTCGAACATGACCGTCGATCCTTTGATTCAATCCCTGAAGGGCAAGCTCGTCGTGAGCGTTCAGGCGTATATGGGCGAGCCGCTTCGCACGCCCGAGACCATGGCTCAAATGTCTCGCGCTTGCGAGCTCGGCGGCGCCGCCGCCATTCGCTGCCAGGGCCTTGCCGACATCGCCGCCATTAAGGGCCGCTGCGAGGTCCCCGTCATCGGCCTGTGGAAGGATGGGCACGAGGGCGTTTACATCACGCCGACGCTGCGCCACGCTCGCGCCTGCGTTGCTGCGGGTGCCGATATCGTGGCGATTGACGCCACCGATCGCCCACGTCCCGATGGCAAGTCGGTCGAGGATACCTTCCGCCCGCTGCACGAGGAGGGCGTGCTCCTGATGGCCGACTGTGCCACCATCGAGGATATTCGTCGTGCTGTCGACATGGGCTTCGACCTGGTGTCCACCACGCTTTCTCATGGTGTTGCCGCTATCGACTGCACCATGGCCGATGGCCCCGATCTGCCGCTTCTGCGTCAGGCGACCGAGGAATTCCCCGGTCTTCCCATCATCTGCGAGGGCCGCGTGCACACGCCCGAGGAGGCCCGCGCCGCGATTGATGCGGGCGCCTGGGCCGTTGTCGTCGGCACCGCCATCACGCACCCCACGAGTATTACAAGTTGGTTCAAGGCTGCGCTTGAGGCGTAAGACAGGCCTCGTATCCGCTTGGGGCGGTATACTCAATAAAGGCAATTGATCGCGCGGGATCCGCTGGCCGGGTCCCGCGCTTGTTTTAGGAGGCACACATGCAAAAGGGAGATGCCATGGATGCGGCGGAGCGCTCGGAGCGCATCCCCGATATCGTCATCATCACCGGAATGTCCGGATCGGGCCGAACGCAGGCCATGCATGTGTTCGAGGACATGGGCTATTTTTGCATCGACAACTTGCCTCCGCGTCTGATCGCCCAGCTTGCCGAACTCGTCGGCATCAATACGGGCGTGGGCAGGCATCTTGCCGTCACCTGCGACCTGCGCAGCCAGGGCTTGTTCGATGAGCTGCTCGATGCCGTTGCCGCGCTCGAGGAGCGCGAGATGAGCTGTGACATCGTGTTTCTCGAGGCCTCTGACGAGGTGCTGATCCGTCGTTATAGCGAAAACCGCCGCCGCCACCCCATTGCCAAGCCGGGGGAGACTACGGCCGATGCGATTCAGCGCGAGCGCCTGCAGCTGCAGGGTGTGCGCGATCGAGCCGATATGATTATCGACACGAGCCGTCTGCGCACCTCTGCCCTGCGCAACAAATTGCGCATGGCGTTCTCCGAGCTGTCCGACCAGCAGCTCATGGACGTTCACGTGTTCTCGTTTGGCTTTAAGCACGGCATGCCCGTCGAGGCGGACATTATGATCGACGTTCGCTTCCTGCCCAATCCGTTCTACGATCCCGAGATGCGCACCATGACCGGTCTCGATAAGAAAGTCTCTGACTTTGTTCTGAACCATCCCAAGACCCAGGAGTTCTGGAAGGCCTG
>CABUZI010000231.1 GCA_902496005.1 uncultured Collinsella sp. | reverse complement strand
GTGGACGAGGGCATGATCACCGAGGAAGAGGCCGTCGCCATGATCGACCCGAAGAGCCTCGATTCCCTCCTGCACCCGACGTTCGACCCGGCCGCGCTCAAGAAGGCCAAGGTCGTCGGCACGGGTCTGGCCGCCTCTCCCGGCGCCGCCTGCGGCAAGATCGTCTTTTCCGCTGAGACCGCGACCGAGTGGGCCAAGAACGGCACCAAGGTCGTCCTCGTCCGTCTCGAGACCTCTCCGGAGGATATCGAGGGCATGAAGGCCGCTCAGGGCATCCTGACCGTTCGCGGCGGTATGACCTCTCACGCCGCCGTTGTGGCCCGCGGCATGGGCAAGTGCTGCGTCTCCGGCTGCGGCGCCATCGTCATGGACGAGGAGAACAAGCAGTTCACCCTGGCTGGTAAGACCTATCACGAGGGCGACTGGCTGAGCCTGGACGGCTCCACCGGCAACATCTACGACGGCGCTATGCCCACCGTGGACGCCAGCGTGGGCGGCGACTTCGGCCGCATCATGGCCTGGGCCGACAAGTTCCGCCGTCTGCAGGTCCGCACCAACGCCGATACCCCCCACGACGCCGCCAAGGCCCGTGAGCTGGGCGCGCAGGGCATCGGTCTGTGCCGTACCGAGCATATGTTCTTCGAGGGCGACCGTATCGCCGCCATCCGCGAGATGATCTGCTCCGACACCGTGGAGCAGCGCGAGAAGGCTCTGGCCAAGCTGCTGCCCATGCAGCAGGGCGACTTCGAGGGCATCTACGAGGCCATGGAGGGCTGCCCCGTCACCATCCGTTTCCTGGATCCCCCTCTGCACGAGTTCGTTCCCACCGAGGAGCACGACATCGAGCTGCTGGCCAAGGATATGGGCAAGTCCGTTGCCGACATCAAGGCCATCATCGCCTCCCTGCACGAGTTCAACCCCATGATGGGCCACCGCGGCTGCCGTCTGGCTGTTACCTTCCCGGAGATCGCCGTGATGCAGACCCGTGCCGTCATCCGCGCCGCCATCAACGTGCAGAAGAAGCACCCTGACTGGAACATGGTCCCCGAGATCATGATCCCGCTGGTGGGCGAGGTCAAGGAGCTGAAGTACGTCAAGGACGTGGTCGTCAAGACTGCTGACGAGGAGCTGGCCGCCGCCGGCATGAACATGAAGTACCTGGTGGGCACCATGATCGAGATCCCCCGCGCGGCCCTGACCGCCGACGAGATCGCCAAGGAGGCCGAGTTCTTCTCCTTCGGCACCAACGACCTGACCCAGATGACCTTCGGCTTCAGCCGCGACGACGCCGGTAAGTTCCTGGGCGCCTACTACGACAAGAAGATCTACGAGAGCGATCCGTTCGCCAAGCTGGATCAGATCGGTGTTGGCAAGCTGGTGAAGATGGCTGCCAAGCTGGGCCGCGAGACCCGTCCGGAGCTGCATCTGGGCATCTGCGGCGAGCACGGCGGCGATCCCTCCTCCGTGGAGTTCTGCCACAAGGTGGGTCTGGACTATGTGTCCTGCTCTCCCTTCCGTGTGCCCATCGCCCGTCTGGCCGCCGCACAGGCTGCGATAAAGGAAATGTGAGCGATCTTTTGAGCGTTCACAAAGCGGCTTGAAACTTGCAAACCTT
>CABUZI010000230.1 GCA_902496005.1 uncultured Collinsella sp. | reverse complement strand
GCATGGTTGGGACCCGAGAGCGCCGCCACGCGCGCCTCGTTGCCGATCTCGCTGGCGATGACCTCGCTCATGAGCAGGCCGGACTCGGGCTCAATGCCCTTGGTGAGGCAGAGCACCGGGGTATCGGCGGCGATAAAGGGCGCTGCCCGATGGCACACGTCGCGCAAGTGCGTGGAGGGCACGGCAAAGATGATCGCATCGGCACCGTCGAGCGCCTGGGCGAGCTCGGTCGTTGCTACCACGTTGTCCGGCAGCTCGTAGCCCACAAGGTAGCGGGGGTTGCGGTGCTCACCGTTAATGCCGGCGGCCGTCTGCTCGCTATGGGCCCACATGGTTACGCGCACGGCTCGCGCGGCGGCAAGGCCGGCGACGGCGGTTCCCCACGAGCCAGAGCCAATCAGCGCAACATTCATGACTCTCTCCTACTTATCGTCGGGCTCGGTGACGCGCTTGGTAAACGAGAGCTTGGACTCCTTACCGGTCATGAGCTTTTTGATGTTCGCGCGATGGGCCCACACCACGGTGATGCCGATTATCGCCATGCAGAACTTGAGGCCCAGGCTGCTGTACGGAAAGACCGCGCAAGCAGCGATGGGAAGACCGATGGCCGCGGCAAGCGAGCCCACCGACACAAACTTGGTGATGGCGACGGCCACGATAAACATGCCCAGCAGCGACAGGCCAATTGGCCAATACCAGGCGAGGATGACGCCCAGGCCAACTGCGATTCCCTTGCCGCCATGGAAATTGAGGTAGGGCGAGAAGATGTGGCCCCACACCGCTGCCAGGCAGATGACGCCGAGCATCCAGTCGCCGGGGGCTCCGGGCGCCATGATGTTCGGCGGAAATCCATAGCCCACGCTCGCGATGAGCGGACGGGCGATGACAACGCAGATGGCGCCCTTAAGGCAGTCGAGCAGCAGCGTGAGCGCGGCCACCTTGGGGCCGGCCACGCGCAGCGCGTTGGTGGTGCCGATGTTGCCGGAGCCCGCCTTGCGAATGTCCGTGTGGTTGAACACGCGGCCCAAGATCAGGCCAAACGGAATCGCTCCGATAAAGAACGAGACCACGGCGCAGATGGCGGTCAGCAGAATCGGATTATGCATCCTTTTGCTCCTTCTTCCTAAAGAAGAGTCGAATGGGCGTGCCGGCAAAGTCGAAGGTCGAGCGCATGCGGTTCTCCACATAGCGCTGGTAGGTGTCGTTGACCAAGTCGCTGTGGTTGACGAAGAACGTGAACGTCGGCGGGTTGACGCCCGTCTGGGTCACGTAGTGCATGCGCAGGCGGCGCTTGCCGTCCACCACGGTATGACCGAACTCGCGCAGATCGGTGAGGAACGTGTTGAGGCGCGAGGTGCTAATCTTCTGCGAGCGCGTCTTTTCGGCGGCGTCGACCATCGCCCAGATCTTCTCGACGCTGCGGCCGGTGAGGGCAGAGATGCGCAGGTACTGGGCCCAGGGAGCCATGACGCCCAGACGGCGGTCGATGGTCTCCATGCAGGCCTCGCGCTTGCGGTCATCGTCGAGCAGGTCCCACTTGTTGAGCAGCACAACGATGGCGCATCCGCGCTCGATGGCAAGACCCATGACCTTCTGGTCCTGTTCGGTAACGCCAACGGAGGCG
>CABUZI010000229.1 GCA_902496005.1 uncultured Collinsella sp. | reverse complement strand
GAGCAGATCCTGCGCGCCATGTCCCTGTGCAAGGAGCGTCTGGGCGTCAAATGTGCGCTCGGCGTGTCGAACATCAGCTTTGGCCTGCCTGCCCGCCCGCTGCTGGGTTCGGTCTTTTTGGCCGCCGCCTTCGGCGCGGGCCTGGACGCCCCCATCATGAACCCGGGCTCCAAGCGCTTTATGGATACCGTCTACAGCTATCGCGTCCTGAGCGTTGAGGACGAGGGCTCGACCGGATACATCGAGCGCTACGCCGGCTGGACCGATCCGTACAAGATCGCCGCAAACCCGGCAGCAGCTCAGGCCGCATCGACCGACACCGTGTCCGCTGCTGGCACCGCCGGCACCGACGGCAACGACGACCCAATTCGTCGCATGGTCGTCTCGGGCCGCAAAGGCGAGATCGCGACCGAGACTGAGCGCCTGCTGGCAGACCACGACGCTATGGATCTTATCAACAACCACTTTATCCCCGCCCTCGACGAGGTGGGCGTCCTCTTTGACCAGGGCAAGTTCTTCTTGCCGCAGCTTATGGCCTCGGCCGAGGCGGCACGCGTGGGCTTCGACACCATCAAGCGCCTGATGCCCGCCGGCGAGATTGCCGACAAGGGCAAGATCTGCGTGGCCACCGTCAAGGGCGACATCCACGATATTGGCAAGAACATCGTCAAGATGCTGCTCGATAACTACGGCTACACCGTCTTTGACCTAGGCCGCGACGTCGACCCGCAAGAGGTGCTCAAGACCGTGCAGGAGCGTGACATTAAGCTCGTCGGCCTCTCGGCGCTTATGACTACCACAGTCGTCGCCATGGAGGAGACCATCAAGCTGCTCCATGCCGAGGTGCCGGGCGTCAAGATCATCGTGGGCGGCGCCGTACTCACCCCCGAATACGCCAAGCAGATCGGCGCGGACTACTACGCCAAGGACGCCGCCGAAAGCGCCCGCATCGCCGAAGAGGTCTTTGGGCAGTAACACAACGGAAACAACCGAGCACCAAAACGTGCCGCATGCGCCACTTGGCACGTGCGGCACGTTAGAATAGATAAGACTATGCTCGTTTTGGCAGATAGGAGCGCAAGGATGGCGATCACGCCCGCAGAAATCGCGGAAACCCGCGGCATGGTTGAGGAGCAGAACCTCGACATCAGGACCATCACCATGGGTGTTTCGCTCATGGGTTGCGGTGACGAGAACCTCGACCGCATGTGCACGAAGATCTACGACCACGTGACGCACACGGCTGAGCATCTGGTCGAGACCGCCGAGAACCTCGAGCGCGAGTACGGTATCCCCATCGTCAACAAGCGCGTTTCCGTCACCCCGGTGGCGCAGATCGCCGCGTGCTGCAAGGATGAGGACCTCACCCCCATCGCGCATGCCCTCGACCGCGCGGCTGAGACGCTCGGCATCGACTACCTGGGCGGCTTTTCCGCGCTCGTCCAGAAGGGCATCGGCGACGCCGACCGCCGCGTCATCCAGTCCATCCCCCAGGCGCTCGCCACCACGAGCCGCGTCTGCTCCAGCGTCAACGTCGCCAGCCTGCGCGCCGGCATCAACATGGA
Organism: uncultured Collinsella sp.; assembly: GCA_902496005.1. Classification (GTDB taxonomy): domain Bacteria; phylum Actinomycetota; class Coriobacteriia; order Coriobacteriales; family Coriobacteriaceae; genus Collinsella. The sequence continues at coordinate 87 of CABUZI010000229.1, read as the reverse complement.
CGCCGTGCTCATGGCCGCCCAGACCATCATCGATGCCGCCAAGCTTACGGCAGACGAGGATTCCGTTGGCGCCTCCAAGTTTGTCTG
>CABUZI010000228.1 GCA_902496005.1 uncultured Collinsella sp. | reverse complement strand
TCCACGTGCCCTTTAGGGCGCAAAAAAAGAGGGGCCAAGGCCCCTCTTTTTACTTGCGGACATAGTCGACATAGCGGAACTTGAGGCCGTTTTCCTCAAAGGTCTCGCTCTCCGACTCGATGCGCCAGTCGGGATTGTCATCGAGGTTGGGGAAGAAGCTGTCGGCGTCCGGGTCTGAGTCGGCCTTGGTGACGTAGACGCGGTCGCAGCGGGAGAGGAGCGCCATGTAGACGCTGGCACCGCCGATGACGATGGCGTCGTCGCCGCCGAGGGCGGCGGCCTCGTCAAACGAGTGGGCGATCTCCGCGCCGGGGACGTCGAGGTCGCGGTGGGAGAGGACGATGTTGCGGCGGTCCTTGAGGGGCTTGCCGCCGGGGAAGGTGTCGAGGGTCTTGTGGCCGAGGATGACGGTCTTGCCGACGGTGAGGGTGCGGAAACGCTTGTGGTCGGCAGAGATGCGGAACAGCAGCGCGCCGTCGCGGCCGATGCCCCAGCTCTGGGAAACGCAGACGATTGCGGTCATAGTATCAACTCCATGGCTTTCTCTATAAATTTTGCCGGTGCGAACGCTCAAACGGCAATGGGGATCTTGTCTTCAAAGGGACTGAACTGATAATTTTCCAGCCGGATACTGTCGGGGGTGAAAGCGTAGAAATTCGTCACGGCGGGATCGAGTGTGAACTGCGGGGCGGGGTGCTCCGGCTCTGCGAGCATCTTTTCGATGATGGGGATGTGGCGGTCGTAAATGTGCGCGTCGGCAATGACGTGGACGAGCTCGCCGGCTTTGAGACCGGAGACCTGAGCAAACATGTGGACGAGCACCGCGTACTGGCAGACATTCCAGTTGTTGGCGGCGAGCATGTCCTGCGAGCGCTGATTCAGGATGGCATTTAGCGTGCCGTTCGAGACGTTGAAGGTCATGGAGTAGGCGCAGGGGTAGAGGTTCATGTCGTGTAGGTCCTCGAAATTGTAGAGGCTCGTGAGGATGCGGCGCGAGGCGGGGTTATGCTTGAGGTCATAGAGCACGCGGTCGACCTGGTCGAACATGCCCTCCTTGTATTGGTGCTTGACGCCAAGCTGATAGCCGTAGGCATTGCCGATGCAGCCTGTTTCATCCGCCCAGGCGTCCCAGATGTGGGAAGAGAGGTCGTGGACGTTGTTGGACTTTTTCTGCCAGATCCAGAGGAGCTCGTCCACCGCGCTTTTGAGGTATGTGCGGCGCAGGGTGAGGATGGGAAACTCCTTTTGCAGATCGTAGCGGTTGACAAGGCTAAATTTTTTGATCGTGTGGGCGGGGGTGCCGTCCTCCCAGTGGGGACGGACGGTGAGGTCGTCGTCGCGCACGCCGTTTTGGAGAATGTCGAGGCAGTTGGCGCGAAAGACCTGATCGGCGTAGCTCATGGGCGCGCCCTCACTTCGTCTGGCAGCCCGCGGCGCGGACGGCGGCGAGCGCCAGCTCAAGCGTCGGGTCGACGTTGGGGTAATCGAGATGATAGATGTCGAACGCGGGGGGGAGCTCGGTGCAGCCGAGAATCAGGACTTCGGCTCCGCGGGCAAGCAAATGCTCGCAGGCGGTACGGAAGGCGGTCGCGTCGTGCGTGAGGTTGCCGGCCTTGACGCCGTTGTAGATGATGTCCATGACGGCGGCCTGATCTTCGGCGTTATCGGGGGTGAGGAGCTCGACGCCGCTGCCCTCGAACGTGCGCTGGTAGATGCCGGTCTGGACGGTGCCGTCGGTCGCGAGGAGACCGGCGCACTTGACGCCGCGGGACTTGAGCGCGTCGCGCGTGATGGCGATCATGTGCAGAACGGGGATGGAGACGG
>CABUZI010000227.1 GCA_902496005.1 uncultured Collinsella sp. | reverse complement strand
GACGGCGCGAACCTGCATGAGCGGCAGATCGCTAAAGACGACGGACAGGCGAACGCCGCGCAGGCCGAGCATGGGGTTCGACTCGACCATGCCGTCGATACGACGCAGGCGGGCGCGCAGGGCTGCAAGCTCTTCCTCGCTGGCGCCGGCGGCTTCCTTCTTGGTGATGGTGACCTCGAGCTCGCGAGGATTATCCAGGAACTCATGAAGCGGCGGATCGAGTAGGCGAACAACCACATCGCGACCAGACATGGTCTTGAACATCGCCAAGAAGTCCTCAGTCTGGACCTTGAGCAGATCGGCCAGGGCCTGCTGCTTCACCGCCTCGTCGTCGGACAGGATGAAGTTCTGGATGATGTTCTTGCGATCGCCCAGGAACATGTGCTCGGTGCGGCACAGACCGATGGCCTCGGCGCCAAACTCGAGCGCGAGCTCGGCATCCTCGGGGTTGTCGGCGTTGACGCGCACATGGTTGGCATGACCACAGGTCTCGTCCAGGCGAATCTCGTCTGCCCAGGACAGAATGGTGTCCAGGTCGTCGGTGAGCTCAGCGGATACCAAATCGACAGCGCCATCGACAACGATACCCTGAGTGCCGTCGATGGAGATGATGTCGCCCTCGTGCAGCACGCGATCGTTGCCCTCGATACGCACGACCTTCTCGGCCGCGTCGATATGGAAACACTCGACACCGCAGACGCAGGGCGTACCCATACCGCGGGCGATAACAGCGGCATGGCTCGTCTTGCCACCGTGGCTGGTCAGGATGCCCTCGGCGGCGACCATGCCCTTCAAGTCGTCGGGGTTGGTCTCCCAACGGACCAAGATAACCTTATGACCCTCGTTTGCGCGCGCGACGGCGTCATCGCTCGAGAACACGACCTCGCCCACGGCGGCGCCGGGGCTGGCGTTTAGACCGCTGGCGAGGACCTCGTACTTCTTGGAGGAGTCGAACTGCGGGTGCAGGAGCTGGTCGAGCTGCGCGGGATCGATGCGGCTCACGGCCTCCTCACGGGTGATGAGGCCCTCCTCGACCATCTCGATAGCGATGCGCAGAGCGGCAGTTGCGGTACGCTTGCCCACGCGGGTCTGGAGCATCCAGAGCTTACCCTGCTCGATGGTGAACTCGATGTCGCACATGTCGCGGTAGTGATCCTCAAGCGTCAGGAATACACGCTCAAGCTCCTCACCTGCGGACTCGAGGCCCGGGGTGATCTTGAGGTCGGCGATGGGCTCGGTGTTGCGGATGCCGGCGACGACGTCCTCGCCCTGGGCGTTGACCAGAAAGTCGCCGTAGAATTCCTTGGTGCCGTCTGCCGGGTTGCGCGTAAAGGCGACACCGGTCGCCGAGGTCTCGCCCTTATTGCCAAAGGCCATGGCCTGGACGTTGACGGCGGTGCCAAGGTCATCGGAAATGCCGTGCTGCTTGCGGTAGATGCAGGCGCGCTCGTTCATCCAGCTGCCAAAGACGGCTTGGATAGCAAGGCGCAGCTGAAGCTCCGGATCGTGCGGGAAGACGGACTTGCCGTTGGCGACCTCGAGCTCGGGGTACAGGGCGGCCTCGACGTTGTCGGAGAAAATGCCCTTGAACGTCTCGACGAGCTCCTGCAGGTCCTCAGCCGAAAGCTCGGAGTCGACGCGAACGCCGGCGACCAGGCGGGCCTGGGTCAGGGCATTCTCGAACAAGTCGGCATCGACACCCATGACGACGTTGGAGAACATCTGGATAAAGCGACGATAGCTATCCCAGGCAAAGCGCGGGTTCTGCGTCTGGGCGATAAGGCCTTGGACGGAGTCGTCATTGAGGCCCAGGTTGAGGACCGTGTCCATCATGCCGGGCAT
>CABUZI010000226.1 GCA_902496005.1 uncultured Collinsella sp. | reverse complement strand
TGGAACACGCGGCGCAGGCAGGTAAGATTGAAGGGCCTGACGCCGGAGGAGTTCCGGAACCGGGCCCTTGCGGCGTAGTCGCTATTTATTCAGTCCAAGTTTCGGGGCGCAGTTCACTGGCCCCTTTGTGGTGGCCGGACCCGCAGGGTGGCCTGGCCCGGGGCGCAAAGCATCACAACATTCGACGCTTTTCGTCAAAATTGCGATTTTCGCTGAATGTTGTGATGGTTTTTACTGCCTTGCGGCACGATCCAAGTGCCAGCGACCAAACAGCAGCAACGCCGCGGGAACCGCCGTCACGACCATGCCCGCCCCGATGAGCGTCTGCTGCACACCAAACGTCGCCGCCAGCCACGGGGCAATCGCCAGCGGGGCTACGCCGGCAAACATGTTGCCAAAGCCCATGACCGAGTTCACGCGACCGAGCTGCTCGAGCGGAGCCGTCGTTTGCACGATAGTGTTGTGGAGCGGGTTGACGACGCCCCAGGCCACGCCCAGGGCAATCTGGCCGACGAGGGCCACGCCTACGTACGGCGTCCCCACATAGAGCAAACTTCCCAGGCCCACGGACATGAGCGCCACGAGCAGCGTTTTTAGGTTTACCAAGTGCGGCGGCAAGCGGAGCGCGAGCACGGCACCCAGCACCGCGCCCACGCCCGAGGCCGACGAGAGCCAGCCCATCCACTCAACGCCGACGCGTAGGACATCGCGATAGAAAAACGACTCGAGCGGATCGAAGGCTCCGTAGCCAAAGTTCGAAAGGAAAATGATGCAGAACAGTAGGGCGAGGACGCTGTTGGTGAAGACTGTCTTGATGCTGGCTGCGAAGGTAGCGCGGGAAGATGTGTTGGGGTCGGGGCTTTGGCTGGCCTTATTCGATGTGATGTCGCCGATCGCGGGTTTGTCTTCGTGTGTGGCGGCCTGACCTGCACTTTGCCTAAAGCCCCAACCGGCGACGAGCGCCAGCACGGTAAAGAGCATCATGAGCACGAACACCGCGCGCGACGACGCAGCCGCCGCGACAAAGCCACCCAACGTGGGTCCGACGATAATACTCACGTTTGAGAACATGGCGATGGCGGAGTTGATGTCTTTGAGCTCGACGGGGTCGTCGGTGAGATATGCCGGATAGGACGTGGCGATGGGCTGGGCGAATCCCATCGCAAAGCCCAGGAGCACCGCGCCGAGCAGGACGATGCCGGTCGCGCTGCCAAAAACGAGGATCGCCGCGCCGGTTGCCAGCGCGCCGACGATACTCAGCAAGAAATGACGGCGCGGGCCCCAGGCATCGAGTGCCGCTCCACCCGCAAAGGATCCCAGGATCACGAAGACGTTCATAAAGAGGACTGCCAGCGACGTCGCAACGACCGAAGCGTCGTCCGCATAGGTGAGTGTTCCGATAACGCCGATAAAGTAGCTGGTCTGAAAACCGGTGTAAATGAGAAAGCGCATGGCCACCAGGCGTTTAGCCTGCGCGGACAGCGATGATTGAGGTTTTGAGAAAAGAGAGACGAGCATGGAGACTCCTTGTTTCATACGAATGTGGACGGCGGGCATTCGCCACCATCTGTCAAATCAATCTATCCGCATGAAACATTAAGGACGCATCAAGCCCCTTCTCTCCGTTTTTCGCCCGTCATGAACTACTTGGTAGATTGTAAGGCATGTCCCACACATCTACTAAAGCAAAATCCACCACAAAGGTGCCTGTCCCCTTTGTGGTGAAAATGACGTTTACCCAGATAAAACGGGGGTGCGGACAGAAAGTTGGACCGCGGGGCGGTCCGGACTGGAGGTTCGCATGTACAGCAGGGAGAAGGTCGAGCTCTTCCTCCTGGCGACGGAGGACGGCATGGGGCCGACCGCCG
>CABUZI010000225.1 GCA_902496005.1 uncultured Collinsella sp. | reverse complement strand
CACTCAAAGCTGCGCTTAGCTTGGTGCGAGTACATAGGGCCGCCGCAGTTTTGACATTTAATGGCAAACATCTCGTCCATGGAAACGTCCTCCTTTGCACAGGGGCTGTCGACATTAAGTATGTCGAGCAAGCAGGCACATGCCCATACCCATGTGGCCCAAAATGGACCACCCAGGCAGACGAGAAGGCTCGCTCGTTAGCGCCGGCAGACTATTGCTGCATTTTCTGAGCATCGGTGCACGGCGCCCCCGCGCGAGCTACACTATCCCCTTAAACATGATTGTGAGGACGACCGCTATGCTATTTGTAAATCGGCTGGTACATACGCTTGTTCCCGGCAGCGAGAGCGAGCCGGTCGATGCATCTTGCCGCACCAACGCGGGCTTTTCCGCAAGCCTCGTCTGCATTGGCCTCAACATCACCCTGTGCCTGGCCAAGGGCATCGCGGGCCTGCTCGCCGGCTCCGTCTCCCTCATCGCCGACGCTTTCAACAACCTCTCCGATGCCTCGAGCAACATCGTGAGTCTGCTCGGGTTCCGCCTTGCCAGCCGCCCGGCAGACGAAGGCCACCCCTATGGCCACGGTCGCTATGAGTACCTAGCTGGCCTGTTCGTCGCCGTCCTGGTTTGCGCCGTCGGCATCAATCTGATCCTCGAGTCGGTCACTAAGATCATCAAGCCTTCCCCCACTGCATATTCGGTGCTCTCCTTAGCCGCCCTCGTCTTGTCCATGCTCGTTAAGCTCTGGATGGCAGCGTTCAACCGCACGCTGGGCGATCGCATCGACTCGGAGACGCTCATCGCCACAGCACAGGACTCCAAAAACGACGTCATCACCTCGGGCTCGGTCTTGGTGGCGGCGCTTATTTCGCAGACGACCGGCTTTGACCTCGATGGCTGGGCAGGCCTGGGTGTGGGCATCTTCATCTGCATCAGCGGCATGGGCCTAGTGCGCGACGCCATCAGCCCGTTGCTGGGGCAAGCGCCCGACCCCAAGCTCGTCCAGGCAATCCGCGACAAGATCATGTCCTATCCGCAGGTCCTGGGCACACACGACCTGATGGTGCACGACTACGGCCCCGGCCGTCAGTTCGCCAGCGCCCACGTGGAAATGCCCGGCGAGGGCGATGCCTTTGAGCACCACGAGATTCTGGACACCATCGAGCACGACATCAAGCGTCAGATGGGCATCGGCATCACACTGCACTGCGACCCCATCGCCACCACCGGTGACGACCTGCGCGGCTGGGTAAAGCGCGGCGTAGCGCAGATCGATCCCGCGCTTTCCATCCACGACCTGCACGAGCACGACGGGTTCGTTTCGTTTGACCTTGTGCGTCCCGACGGCTTTGACATATCCGACGAGGAGCTGCTGGAGCTCGTCACGCGCATCGTGCACGAGCGCCGGCCCGATGCCTCATGCGTCGTTACGTTTGACTCGGGCTTTAGCTCGCCCGACCGTCCGGCCGAGCAGCTGTAGCCTGCTTAACAGCTAGTTTCCCTGCGCGCCCGAGATGCCGTTTTGCAGGGCGTTCCATGCATCCGTCGCCAAGCCGCCCAAGTTCTGCGCGGTATCGCCCAAGTTTTGTGCCGTGTCGCCCAGCTCTTGCGCCCTGTCTCCCAACTCCTGCGCCTTGTTGCTCAAGTCCTCCAGCGTATTGGAGCTCGAGCTGTCGGTACCGCTTTGGCCGCCGGACGAGTTGCCATAGCTGTTCTTGTGCGTGAGCTGAATCTCCAGGTTGCCGTTGTCGTTATAGTAGGCATTCGTAACAACCCAGTTGGAATCGATGACGGGCGTTGAGCCATCGTCGGTCAGGATCACGGCGTTCGAAAGGTCGGCTCCGCGCGACTTGAGGAGCTTCTTGGCGT
>CABUZI010000224.1 GCA_902496005.1 uncultured Collinsella sp. | reverse complement strand
CGGGATTCTTGCCGGTCAGCGCCTCGATCAGTGCGGACTTACCGTGGTCGACGTGGCCCGCCGTGCCAACGATAACGGGGCACTCCACCAGCGTCTGAACCTCACTCATCGAGCAATCGCCTTCTCAACGCATGCGACGAGCGTCGACGCCGCCGTCTCGATATCGCGGTCGCCCACGAGCGTGCGGACGTCAAACAGAATGCGATCGTGCGAGGTGCGCGTGACAACCGGCGTGTCGAAATCTTGGACGAGCGAGCGCTTGAGCGCGTCGACAGACAGGCGCCCGTCGACCGGGCAGACGGCCACGCACATGGTGGGCAGCTCGACGGTGGGCAGCGAGCCGCCGCCGGGAGTCGACGACTCCTCGACGATTTCCACATGCACGGCACACGGACAGCCAGCCTTATCGAGGCCCGTCACCATCAACTCGCGCAGCTTGCGTGCACGACGCTCCAGGTGAGCCTGAGGAAGCGTAAGCATGCTGAGGACCGGAATGTCGCGATGGGCCACATCGGCACCGTCCATGTAGATGCGCAGCGTGGCCTCGAGCGCCGCCAGTGCGAGCTTGCCCGGACGCAGGGCACGCATAAGCGGATGCGACCCGCAGGCCTGTACCAGATCGCGACGGCCCATGATGATGCCCGCCTGCGCAGCACCAAGCAGCTTATCGCCCGAGCACGACACGATGTCGAGCCCGGCGGCAACCGAAGCCGGCGTGGTTTCCTCGCCGCCGCGCACCAGGATGTCATCGGGCAAAAGCGCGCCCGAGCCCTGGTCCTCGTAGAACAGCAGGCCATGCTTGTGAGCAAGCGCCGCAAGCTCCCGAGAACCCACCTCCTCGTGGAAACCCTCGATGCGATAGTTGGAAGGATGGACCTTGAGGATCATCGCCGTATCGGGCGTGATGGCGCGCTCGTAGTCGCTCAAATGCGTGCGGTTGGTGGCCCCGACCTCGACGAGTTTGGCGCCCGAGGACTCCATAACATCGGGGATACGGAAGCTGCCGCCGATCTCTACAAGCTCGCCGCGGCTGACGATGACCTCCTTGCCTGCGGCATGGGTCGCCAGCACCAACAGCACGGCCGCCGCGTTGTTGTTGACCACAAGCGCGTCCTCGGCACCTGTAAGCGAGCGGATGAGCTGCGCGGCATGTTCCTTGCGCGACCCGCGCGAGCAGGTGTCCACGCTGTACTCGAGCGTGCTATACCCACGCGCGACCTCGGCCACGGCTTTGGCAGCTGATTCCGCGAGCGGGGCGCGACCCAAGTTGGTATGGATAACCACACCCGTGGCGTTGACGGCGGGACGCAGGCTCGGCAGCGCGGAGCGATGCGCACGCCACTCGATGGCCGAAGCAAGGTCGCGCTTAGAGCGCGGGGCGGCGCCAGCACGAATGGCGGCGCGCTCCTCGTCGAGTTCAGCCGTCACGGCAGCATGCACCACCGCGTCGCAGGTCTCCCCCGCGGCCTTCACAACCGGCCACTCTGCGAGCAGCTCGTTGACGGAGGGAATGGCGCGCAGGCGGGCGCGCACCTCATCGGACATGTTCTGGCTATCGCTCATGTGCAGCCTTTCAAAACCAAGGGCAGATCAGTCGGTCGTTCATCAAAAACCAGCCGAATCAATCTGCTGAATCAATCAGTCGTTATTATCCACGTGCTCCGTGATCTTTTCCACGCGAACGGCGTTTTCCTGGGTGAGCGCGGCGCCCGTCAACGGGTCCCAACGCAACGGTGTATGGTCGAGTGGGCCGACGCCCAAGCCTTGAGCGCCACCGGCATCAGCGCCAAACGAACGTCCGCCGGGGGCGGCCGACGTAAAGATACACGCCGGATGCAGATACGGCGTAGTCTCCACGCGCACACGGTCGCGGCCCATAT
>CABUZI010000223.1 GCA_902496005.1 uncultured Collinsella sp. | reverse complement strand
CCACATGGGTAGCGTAGCGTTTTTGTTCGCCGGCCAGGGCGCCCAGCACCCCGCGATGGGCGTCGACCTGATCGAGGCATCGCCGGCGGCTGCCGAGGTGTTCGCCATTGCCGACGAGGTGCGTCCGGGAACCAGCGAGCAGTGCCGGAACGCCTCCAAGGAGGAGCTCTCGCAGACCGAGAACACGCAGCCGTGTGTGTTCGTTCATGACCTGGCAGCGGCCGTCGCCCTGCGTGAGCGCGGCGTGGCGCCTGCCGCCTGTGCGGGATTTTCGCTGGGCGAGGTCGCCGCGCTCACCTTTGCGGGGGCATTCGATACGCGAGCGGGTTTTGAGCTCGTGTGTGAGCGCGCGGCATTGATGGCCGCGGCTGCCGAGCGCCATCCGGGCGGCATGCGCGCCGTCATCAAGCTCGATGCGGCGCAAGTCGATGACCTGGCAAAACAGGCCGGCGAGGACTGCTGGCCGGTCAACTACAACAGCCCGCAGCAGACGGTTGTGGCCGGAGCGCCCGATGAGTTGCAGATCCTCGACGTCCTGGTAAAAGAGGCTGGCGGCCGCGCCATGAAGGTCGCAGTGTCGGGTGCATTCCATAGCCCCTATATGGCCGAGGCGACTGAGGGGCTGGCAACGTATATCCAAGCCGGCCACGCGCCGTCTCCGCTGCTGATTCCGGTCATGGCAAACATGACGGCGGCGCCCTATCCGGCGGACCCGCGAGCAGCATCGGACGTGCTGGCCAACCAGGTGAGCCATGCCGTGCGCTGGGTCGACACGCTGCACACTCTGCAGGATCAGGGCATCGACACGTTTATTGAGGTCGGCCCTGGCAAAACGCTGTCGGGCCTGGTCAAGCGTACGCTGAGCGACGTTCACGTGTATTCGTGCGAAACGGCCGAACAGGTCGCAGCTATTGCCGACGAGCTCGCATAGCCCACAGGGCTGTAACCCGAAAGGAACGACATGGGCAATTTGAACAACGGCGCGCTCGAGCGCGACGGATCGCGCCGCGTGGCGCTGATCACGGGCGGCTCGCGCGGCATCGGTCGCGCTTGTGCCGTGGGCCTGGCGGAGGATGGCTACGATATCGCCGTCGTTTATGCCGGTAGCGTCGACGCGGCGCGCGAGACGTGTGAAGCCTGCGAGGCGTCAGGCGCCACGGCGCGCGCATATCAATGTGACGTGGCCGACCCCGATGCCGTCAACACATGCGTGGAGACGGTTCTCAATGACTTTGGCTCCATTTGGGTGCTCGTCAACAACGCCGGCATCACGCGCGACGGCCTGCTCATGCGTATGGGCGACGATGCCTTCGACCGCGTGCTCGATGTCAATCTCAAGGGCACGTTCAATACGACGCGCGCGCTCACCAAGACCTTTATGCGCCAGCGCGGCGGTTGCGTCGTCAACATGAGCTCGGTTGTGGGCCTGATGGGCAATGCCGGGCAGGCCAACTACGCTGCCTCCAAGGCGGGCGTTATCGGCCTGACTAAGGCGGTAGCGCGCGAGCTTGCGCCCCGCGGCGTACGAGTGAACGCGGTCGCCCCCGGGTTTGTCGAGACAGATATGACGGCAAAGCTCTCGGAGAAGGTGCGTGCGGCAACCGAGGAGCAGATTCCCCTTAAGCGCATGGCGCGCCCCGAGGAAGTGGCCGGTGTGGTGCGCTTTTTGGCGAGCGATGCGGCCGCTTACATTACGGGCGAGGTCGTGCGCGTCGACGGCGGAATGGCGATGTAGAAACCAGGGCCGAACAACGGCTTGGATGAGGAGACCATGATGGAACAGAGAGTTGCAATCACCGGCATCGGTGCCGTATCGCCGCTCGGCAATACCGCGCTTGCCACCTGGGCGGCCATGTGTGCCGGCACGTGCGGTATCGGCCCGATCACGCACTTCGATACCGATGCGTTCGCCGTTAAAGTGGCGGCCGAGGTCAAGGGCT
>CABUZI010000222.1 GCA_902496005.1 uncultured Collinsella sp. | reverse complement strand
GGTATTGCCGTGCAGGTGATCGATCTCGTGCTGCAGGCACACGCAGAATAGATCGCCCGAGGCCTCGTAGCGAATCAAGTTGGCGTCCAGGTCGTACGCCTCGACGACGACATGGTCGGGACGCTCGATCTCGCAGCTAATGCCGGGGATGGATAGGCAGCCCTCGCTAAAGGGCACCAGATGGTCGCTTTGCTCCACAATCACGGGGTTAATGAGCACGTACGGATCGTAGTCGTTCTTGTCGCTGTAGTCGCAGTCGATGGTGACGAGCTGAATGAGCTCGCCGATCTGCGGAGCAGCCAGGCCGCAGCCGCCGTTCTCGAACATCATCTTCTTCATCTTCTCGGCAAGCGCCTCGATCGCCGGGGTGATCTCCTCGATGACGGCGCACTCCTGGCGCAGACGAGGGTCGGGGGACAGTACGATTCCGTTGGCTTCCATGGCCATCCTTTCGGTTTGTTACATCAAATCATAGGCATCGACGTCAACGCTCACGCTCACGCCGCGCACGGAGCCCGCTTCTTTGAGACAGGCGTCGATATCATCAGAGACATGGTACCCTACCGGCGACTTCACAAGCAGATGGAAGCGGTAACGGTCCTTGGCTCTCTCGATTACACACGAAGCCGGACCCAACACCTGCGGCACGGCGCTCCCTACCCGCAAAAAGTCGGGTGCGGCGGCGTGCCAGCGGCGCTTGAGAAGCTTTGCGATGCGCCCGATATAATCCTGTGCATCATCGCGGCTTGCCGACCACACCAAAATGTTGATCAGGCGTACGAACGGCGGATACAGTGCGTCGCGGCGCTGATCCAGGTCGTAATCGGTAAAGATCGAGCGATCGTGCTCGGCGACGGCTCGGATGACCGGGTCCTCGGGCAGATAGGTCTGGATGATGACCTCGCCGGGACGATCGCCGCGACCGGCACGGCCCGCCACCTGCTCGAGCAGGTCGTAGGCGCGCTCCCCCGCACGAAAATCGGGCAGCTTGAGGGCAAAGTCAGCATTGACCACGCCCACGAGCGTGACCTCGGGAAAATCGAGACCCTTGGCGATCATCTGGGTACCCAGCAGCACCGCGCAATCGGCCGCATCGAACTGCTCGAGCAGCTTTTTATGTGCGTCCTTGCCGCGCGTGGAATCGGCGTCCATGCGAATGATGGCGACGTCCTGGGGCAGCATCTGGTGCAGCGCGTCCTCGATCTGCTGAGTGCCTAGGCCCATTTTTGCCAGATAACGGCTGCCGCACTTGGGGCAGCGACTCGTGGGCGCCGGATAGGGCTGCACGCGCCAGGATGACCCGCAGGTGTGGCACTGCAGCGTATGGGTGCGCTCGTGGTACGTAAGCGCCGTGGAGCAATGGTTACAGGTGGGGACGCAACCGCACTCGCGGCACATCAAAAACGGCGCAAAGCCGCGACGGTTATGCAACAGCACAGCCTTCTCGCGCCGCTCCACAACGCGCTCCAGCCCTTCCAACAGCGGTTTTGAGAACATTGAGCGGCTACCGTGCGAGAACTCGCGACGCAGGTCGGCAATGCGGACCGTGGGCAGCACGGCGTGTCCCGGGCGTTCGGGCATCTCGACGCGCGTCCACGAGACGCCGCTGTACGTGCCGCGGCGGCAGCGATCGAGGGCCTCGGCAGAAGGCGTGGCAGAGCCCAACACGAGCGGGCAGCGGTAGCGCCGCGCCATCTCGGCCGCCACCTCGCGCGCGTGGTAGCGCGGACTGGAGCCCTGCTTGTAGCTGGTCTCGTGCTCCTCGTCGATGATGATGAGGCCCAAGTCGTCAAGCGGGCAAAAGAGCGCCGAGCGGGCGCCGACGACCACGCGGGCCGCACCGCTGGCGACCATATCCCACTGGTCCAGACGCTCGCCGGCCGAAAGGCGCGAATGGAACACGGCTACCGTCTCGCCAAAGCGCGAGCGAAAGCGACCGACGGTCTGAGCCGTCAGTGAGATCTCGGG
>CABUZI010000221.1 GCA_902496005.1 uncultured Collinsella sp. | reverse complement strand
TTTTTTCGCCGCGCCCGTTGAGCATCTTAGCGATGCCGCCCAGGTAGGTGTCCGAGCCGGTGGCAACGACAAGCGCCATGGCGGCGCCGTTTTGCACGGAGGTGCCGGTAAAGACGATGTTCTTGCAGGCAGAGAGTGGCAGTGCGGAGCCGTCGGCGCCCTCGACGACGGTGACGGCGGTGGTCTTCTCGACGGCCTCGCTCTCGCCGGTGAGTGCGGACTCGATCACAAACAGGTCGCGCGCGGTGATGATGCGGGCGTCTGCTGGCACCATATCGCCGGCAGAGAGACGGATTACATCGCCGGGGACGAGCTCGTCGAAGGGGATCTCGATGCGCTCGCCGTCGCGCAGGGCGGTGCAAGTGTTGGAGACCAGGTCCTTGAGGGCCTCGGCCGCATTGCCGCTGCGGGCTTCCTGGATAAACTTCATACCGCCCGATACCAGCAGCATGATGCCGATGACGATGACCGTGGAGGGGTCGCGCTGCGGCTCGGGTACGGCGAGCACGTCGATGTAGAGCGAGACCAGCGCGAGCGCGGCGAGGATGCCGGCGAAGGGATCGATGAACGCGTCGGCGATGCGGCGGGCGAGCGTTTTGGTCGTTGCCTCGATGGTGTTGGGGCCGACGGCGTTCAGGCGCTCAGTTGCCTGCTCGACGGTGAGGCCGTTTGCCGTGGCGTCAAGCAGTACGAGGGCGTCCTCGGCACTATGGGTGGCGGCGAATATGGTGTTCTTGGATAGGCCGGTATGAGCGGCAGGGCGCGCCGTGCGGCGGCGCTTGGAGATGGCTTCGAGTACCGTGACGGTTTTGAGCATCAGCATAGGGTCCTCCTTGTTGAAGGGAGTTAGCGTACGTATCGTATTGAGTTGCAAAAAACCTAGATGTCGCTCACGTCAAGCTCACGAACCACCACAAAGGGGACAGGCACCTTTGTGGGGGGGTTGACGATCTGCCGGTGGCGTTTATGCGTGTGCGGAGTCCTCGCGGCGTGCCGAGGGCGACATGCAGGTTTTTCGACTAGGACTGCCTTCCATGGCACACCTCCTAAAGGCTGAGCGCAGCGCGCTTTGGGTATCTCGTACCCCTTTTTAATCCGCCCGTATTCTTGATGAGGGGGTTTGACATGTCAACCCCATTGTTCGGAAAACCATTCCCTCTGACAAAGCCTTTACAGAATGCCGTGGCCCCAAAGCGCGCCCGCATCGACGCTTCGCCTGCGCTAAACTGGAAGGCACGTACGCGATTACGAGAGGAGCCCGCATGGAGGCTTACAAACAAGAGTTCATCAAGTTCATGGTCGAGTCCGACGTTCTTAAGTTCGGCAGCTTTACGCTCAAGAGCGGCCGTCAGTCCCCGTTCTTTATGAACGCCGGCGCTTATGTGACGGGTTATCAGCTCAAGAAGCTGGGCGAGTATTACGCCCAGGCCATCCACGATAACTTTGGCGACGACTTTGATGTACTGTTTGGACCGGCCTACAAGGGTATTCCGCTGGCCGTCGTGACCGCAATTGCCTACCACGAGCTGTACGGCAAGGAGGTCAAGTACTGCTGCGACCGCAAGGAGGCCAAGGACCACGGCGCCGACAAGGGCAACCTGCTGGGCTATGAGCCCCAGGACGGCGACCGCGTGGTCATGGTCGAGGATGTCACCACCAGCGGTAAGTCCATCGACGAGACCTATCCCAAGGTTAAGGCTGCTGCCGACGTCGAAATCAAGGGACTGATCGTGTCCCTCAACCGCATGGAGGTCGGCAAGGGCGGCGTGACCACCGCACAGAAGGAGATCGAGGCCAAGTACGGTTTCCCCGTTGCGAGCATCGTTTCCATGGCCGAGGTCGTCGAGACCCTCTACAACCACGAGATCGATGGCAAGGTCGTCATCGATGACGAGCTCAAGGCCGCCATCGACGCTTACTACGAGCAGTACGGAGCTCGGGAGTAGTTACGGCGTTTTACCAAACGCCGTAACCGGCCGACGCTGCGCGCCGCCCAGGGCGACAATTTGTCATTCAAAAGG
>CABUZI010000220.1 GCA_902496005.1 uncultured Collinsella sp. | reverse complement strand
ACGTTGGCGTAGGAGCACAGCAGGAAGCCCAGGAAGTAGAAGGGCACGAGCTGCTTGGTGAGCACCAGGCGGCCGAGCATGGCGAAGCCCATGGCCGGCAGGATGTTGGCGGCAACGCCGCAACCGTCGATGATGAAGGGCGGGATGAAGTCGAGCAAGCCCTGGATGGCGTCGGAACCCAAATAGAAGGCGCCGCCGCACAGCAGGAAGTACTCGACGCAGCCCCAGATTCCAATTCCCCAATGAACGGCGTAGATACCCTTGAGGTTCCCCTTGAGGGCAAACTTGTCTGCCATATCGACAAACACGGGGAACAAGGCATTGGTAATGTTGCCGATCGTCAGCGCAAGGACGGCGATGGGCATGGCGAGCGCGATGGCCGTCTCGGTACCCTGACCGAGCTGAATGGCAAACGCGCAGGCGAGCACGCCGCCGACGGTTTCGTTAGGCGGTACGTAGGCGCCGATGGAGATCGAGCCCATGAACAGCAGCTCAAGGCTTGCACCTACGGCAAGGCCAGTCTGCAGGTCCCCCAGCACCAGGCCCACGAGCGGGCACAGGACGATGGGGCGAAATGCGTAGAGGGTGCCGAGCTGGTAGTCGAGACATCCAAACGCTCCGACTAAGCCGACGAGGATTGCTTGGACAAGCATGGTTCCTCCCAATAAGGAATCTCGAACCGTCGTCACTCCCGTCGCGCGCGCTATTGATATCAATCCGGGAGTTTGACCACACGGTCCGAAGCGCACCTGGCGTGCTGCTAACACCCATACCAGGCACAAATGATTTGATACCAATTATAGGTATGCAGGTTCGCCTTATTTAATACCAGTCGCTCAGCGGGGTGTTTTTTACCGTAAACGGCAGACGCATCCCATTAGGCATGCTCTTTGTTTCGATGGCGGACAAGCGCCACCAGAAAGCCGTCGCCAAAAGCATCGGATGCCAAGTTGGCCACAATCACCAAAACGATCATCGCCGCGCCCAAGAACTCGTTCCAGCTAAAGACCTCGCCAAAGAGGAGCGCCGACCAGCAGGGAGCGAGCACGACCTCACTCATGCAGACCAAGTTGGCCGCAAACGCGTTGGTGCGCGCAATTCCCTTGGCATACAGCACACTCGCAAGGCCGCTGCAAAAAAGGCCATGCACCAGCATAAGCCCCCACTCAAAGGGTTTCACGGAGCCTAGGTCGCCGGCAAAATAGACGATCGGCAGTATCGAGATGCCGCAGGAGATGAGCGAGGACACCATGGGCGACGCATCGGGGCGAGAGTTCAAAAAGAAACACAGCCCAAAGGTGGCGCCCGAAATGACGGCAAGCAGATTTCCGAGCATGCCCTCGGCACTCAAATCACCTAAAAAGAAAAGCCCCATACCCGCAAAAGCAACCACCACGGAGGCGATCTTCGCAGCCGAGGGCAACGTGCGAGTTGCGAGCGATTGATAGACGATGACAAAGATCATCGAGGTGTACTGCAGGACGATTGCGTTACCGACCGTCGTGAGCTGGTTGGCAAAGTTAAACGTGGTGCCCGTTACGAAATTGCAAACGGCAACGAGGGCAATAAGACGGCTGACGCGGAGGACAGGCCTACCGACAAGCAGGATGAAGAGCGCCATGAAGATCGCCGTGACGGCACCGATCAAAAGAGCCGACTGCGAATTGGCGTGAACGAGAATGCCGATAAAGCTCCACAAGAGCGCCGTGCCAAATAGATACATCGCCCCGCTCACGCCATTATCGGGCGGATTGTCAGATCGAATCACGAAGCACCTCCAGCTAGCTTTCGGTAATAAAAAACGGCGACCGCAATGGGTCGCCGTTTCCCTTGGGGGCAGATAATAGGCCGGGCCCTTACGCCAGCACGCCGAAGAACGCGCCGACGATGCCCACGACCATGGTGGCAACAATCAGCACCATGGGGTTGATCTTCTTGGACAGCAGCCAGTAGTACAGCCAGAAGGCGATCATGCCGAGCATGCCGGGCATGATGCCGTCCAGGATGTCCTGGAGGGTCTGGGCGTCGT
>CABUZI010000219.1 GCA_902496005.1 uncultured Collinsella sp. | reverse complement strand
GAGCCCGGCAAGATCTGCGTCTACGCCCGCAACACCGTCACCAACGACGTGCTGTACAAGGAGGGCCTGGACCTTCTCGTCGTGCCCTCCGCCGAGCTCTCCCGCGGCCGCGGCGGCCCTCGCTGCATGAGCATGCCCTTCTGGCGCGAGGACCTCTAAGGTCTTCAAGGACCCGTACAGGTCTTAACACATACATCTAGCTGCCATTAGATGTCTCCCATTGGGGCGGTGCGGGTATTCGCACCGCCCCATTCTTGTATGAGGAACGTCAACACGATTGGATGACTGCTTTTGTAAGGAGCTTGGCCATGGATATCAAGACGATCGGCGTTGAGGAGTGGCTTAACGTTTGGGAGAAGAGCGCTACGTGGGATATCGCCCAGTCGACGATTTCGTCGCTTACCATGGGCGAACTTCGCGCGCTCGACGAACAGGACGGCGCCACGTTCTACGAGCGCCTGGATCGCGAGAAGATGAACTACGGCTGGATCGAGGGCTCGCCGGAGTTTAAGGCCGAGGTTGCCAAGCTGTATCGTCACGAGGTCAATCCCGACCACATTCTGCAGACCAATGGCTGCACGGGCGCGAACCTCAACGCCATCATGGCCGTGGTCGAGCCCGGCGACCACGTTATCGCCGAGTGGCCCACCTATGCGCCGCTCTACGAGATTCCGCGCACGCTGGGTGCCGAGGTCGAGTACTGGGAGCTTCGCGAGGAGCTCGGATGGAAGCCCGATATCGAGGAGCTCAAGCGCCTGGTTCGGCCCAACACGAAGCTTATCTGCATCAATAACGCGTCGAACCCCATCGGTACGGTGCTTGATGCCGATACGCTCGGCCAGATTGCCGAGATCGCCCGCTCGGTTGGCGCCTATGTGCTGTGCGACGAGGTGTACCTGCCGCTTGAGAACACCGAGGACTTTTTGTCGATGGCCGATGTGTACGAGAAGGCCATCGTCACCAACTCGGTGTCCAAGACCTATTCGACGCCTGCGGCCCGCGTGGGCTGGGTTGTGGCAGATGAAGAGGTGTCCAACCGCATTCGCACTTACCGCGACTACACCATGATTTGCGGCGGCGTGTTCAACGATGCCCTGGCGACCTATGTGCTCAAGCACAAGGACAAGATCCTCGAGCGCAATCGCAAGATCGTGTTTGGCAATCGCGATATCGCACAGGCTTGGATCGACACACAGCACCGTGTCTCCTGGACGGCCCCGCAGGGTGTGTCCACCTCGTTTATCCAGCTGGACCTTCCCGAGGATGACGAGGAGTTCTGCAAGCGCCTGCTGTCCGAGAGGGGAGTGCTGCTGGTACCTGGCAGCCGCTTTGAGCTTCCCTGTGGCGCACGCCTGGGCTACTGCGCGAGCGAGGACGTTCTTCGCGAGGGCCTGAGGCTTCTGGGCGAGGCCCTGGCGGAGTTCGATCGCTAGGATCACGACTCCCTTCGAAGGCCGTATTCAAATTGGCCGACGATAATCGAAAACGGACCTGTTTCCCTAGGGAATCGGGTCCGTTTTTCTATACCGAGAAGTCAAGTTGTTACAAATGAAGCCGTAAGGCGAGCCGGTATTCGACGGGCCTTATACTGAGCTTCCGGTGAACGGTATCCAACTTCTGGTAAACGGTAATCTGTTTGCCAAAAATGAATAGGACGAACTTCTTTCTGAATAAAAATCAAAATGGTTGAGATACAGCGAGAATTGCGAATTCTATTCATATCGTTGCGCGAAATATGCAATTTGAGGGTGGTTTAACAAAGATTAGTTCCAATTGATTTATCGGTTAAAAAGGCGTTTAAGCACGTAAATACACTTTATTAAATCAAAGTGTGCCATGCGTGAAATATATGTGTATGCCGTTCACCCCCCATATAAAACCGTTCGGGGGCGAGGTGGAAGTATGGACTGATTTTGGATATAAATATGTCGTCAGCAATAACGCCTCACACGGAGGGGCGCTAACGAATCGGCCCTGACAGGGGCCCGAAAGAAAGGTAGGAGGCCATGACGAAAGGTCTGCACGTGCCTTCCGAGATCGG
>CABUZI010000218.1 GCA_902496005.1 uncultured Collinsella sp. | reverse complement strand
GATGTCGGCGCAGGTGGTGTTGCAGGTGACGTGCGTCTCGCCGTTGGCAAGCGCAGCGCAGATAATCAAGCGGTGCGCCATCGACTTGGATGCGATGGCGGGAACGGTGCCCTTGAGCGGGGACGGGGTGATGCGGGCTAGCATGCGGATGCGTCTCCCTTCTGGCCGAGGCCCTCGGCAATGAGTTCATGGAAAGTGGAAAGCGGCGTGCGGTCGATGCTGCAGCGGCCAATGCCGTGCGGAATCACCAGGTCGATAGTGTCACCGGCACGTTTTTTGTCGTGCAGCGCCTCGGCAAAGATGGCGTCGGCATCTAGGTCGCAGCGGGTCTTGAGGCCATGGCGGGCGCAGAGCTCCTCAATACGACCGGGCAGTGCGGCATCGCAAGCGCCGTGCAGGGCCGCGGCGCGCGTGATGATGCCCATGCCGATCGACACGCAGTTGCCGTGTCCGAGCTCAAAGTGCTCGCAGGCCTCGACGGCATGTCCGGCGCTGTGTCCAAAGTTGAGGAGCTTGCGCTGGTTGGTTTCGCGCTCGTCGGCGACGACCACGGCGCGCTTGATGTCGATATTGCGGGCGATGATGAGCGCTACGCGGGCCACATCGCGGTTGAGCAGCTCCAGCGTGAGCGGGGTCTTCTCCAGCTCGGCGAAAAGCTCCGGGTCGGCGATCACGGCGTGCTTGATGACCTCGCCGCAGCCGTCGGCGAACTGCTCGGGCGTGAGGGTGGCCAGGCACCCCACGTCGGCGATAACCACGCTCGGCTGCCAAAAGGCGCCGGCCAAGTTCTTGCCGGCAGCCAGGTCGATGGCCGTCTTGCCGCCCACCGACGAATCCACCATGGCGAGCAGACTCGTGGGGATCTGCACAAACTTGCAGCCGCGCATGTAGGTGGCGGCCACAAAGCCGGCCACGTCGCCCACGACACCGCCGCCGAGTGCAACGATCACGTCGGAGCGTGAAAGCTCGTGCTCGGCCACAAACTCCAAAATGGCAACATAGGTTTCGGCGCGCTTATGGGCCTCGCCGGCCTCGAAGGTGCAGATGCTCACCTCGTAGCCTGATGCCTCCAGACTCTGCTTAACGGGCATCTGGTAGAGCGGGCCCACGTTGGTGTCCGTCACGATGACGGCCTTGGTGCCGCCGGCAGTGGCGCGCACGAGCGGTCCCGCCTGCTCCAGCAAAAACGTGCCGACATACACCTGGTAGGGGCGTGCGGTGTCGATATCGATGGTAATCGCCATAAGCTTCGGTCCTTTCGACCTGGCGTGATAGGTGGTCTAGTGGGAGGCCTCGTCGTCGAGCGCGCGCTTAATGCGGTCGCCCTCGGCAAGGAGATTCTCCAGATAGCGCTGGTCGCGGTTCTTGAGCGCACGGCTGTAGGCGCCAAGCGACTCGATCAGATGGTCGATCTCGAAGGCGAGCGCGTCGGCGTCGTCGATCATGAGCTCGGACCACATTTGCGGGTTGAGGTGCGCCACGCGGGTGAGATCGCGGTAGCTACCGGCCGAAAAGCCGTGGTGGACCTGGGCGGTGGGGCTTTTGACGTAGGCGTTGGATACCACGTGCGCAAGCTGGCTCGTGAAGGCGATGACGCGGTCGTGCTCGGCGGCGCTGGTCACGCTGAACTTGCCAAAGCCCAAGGGGCGCACCATCTCGCGCACCTGGCCCAAAAGCTCCAGCTTGAGCGCATCGTCTACCGCGGGCGGTACGAGCACCAGCGGGGCGCCCTGGAACAGGTCGGCACGAGAGTTAGCGTAGCCCGAGAACTGGGTGCCCGCCATGGGGTGCGCGCCCACAAAGTAAAAGCCGTGCTCGCGGGCAAGCTCAAAGGCGCGCTCGCACACGATGCCTTTGACGCCCACCGTGTCGATCACCACGGGACCCATGATGGCCTCGGTGTCGGTGGCGTCGGCGAGGGCCTGGGCATGCGTCTCGAGCCACTCGATGCAGGCCTCGGGGTAGCAAGCCAGGACGATGATGTCGCATTCGCCGAGTGTCTTGTCGTTGAGCTCGCCGGCAACGGTGCCCATGCTGGCGGCCGTCATGACATCGTCATCGGG
>CABUZI010000217.1 GCA_902496005.1 uncultured Collinsella sp. | reverse complement strand
GGCCCGCCTCCTGGACTCCAGGTCGTGCTTCACCCTGAGGTCTATACTCATGGAAAACCTCCCATTTCCCGATGTCCAAGAAATGGGAGGCAGTTCACAGGCACCTTTGTGGTGGTTTTCGTTTACGAGGGGTTTAGGGGCGGACCTGGCCGGTGCCGCGGAGCTTGTATTTGTAGGTGGTGAGGGCCTCGGCGGCAAAGGGGCCGCGGGCATGGAGCTTTTGGGTCGAGATGCCGATCTCGGCGCCCAGGCCAAACTCGCCGCCGTCGGTGAAGCGCGTGCTGGCGTTGGCGTACACGGCCGAGGCATCGACCGCATCCAGGAAGCACTCGCAAGCATCCGTGTCCTCGGCAACGATAGCCTCGGAGTGCATCGTGCCGTAGCGGTTGATGTGTGCGATGGCCTCGTCCTCGTTTGCCACGACCTTCACGCTCATCTCGAGCGCCAGGTACTCGCGACCCCAGTCCTCCTCAGTCGCGGCGACGTAGTCATCACCCTCGGCAAGCCCGGCATCGGCGCATGCGGCGCAGGTTGCCTCGTCGCCGTGAATGAACACGCCGTGGTCATGCAGCACTGCCACGACCGCAGGCAAAAACGCATCGGCCACAGCACGGTCGACCAGCAGCGACTCGGCGGCATTGCACACGCCTACGCGCTGGGTCTTGGCATTAACGATAATGTTGAGTGCCTTATCAAAGTCGGCGGATTCATGCACGTAGATGTGGCAGTTGCCCGTACCCGTCTCGATCACCGGCACGAGCGACTCGCGCACGCAGCGCTGGATCAGGCCTGCACCGCCACGTGGAATGAGCACATCGACAATGCCGCGAAGCTTCATGAGCTCGCCAGTGGCCTCGCGGTCGGTGGACTCGATCATCGACACGGCCTCGCGCGGGAAGCCCTTGGCCTCGAGCGCATCGGCCAGCAGCTCAGAAATCATGGCACACGAGTGATAGGCCAGCGAGCCGCCGCGCAGAATGCAGGCGTTGCCGGTGCGTATGCAGATGCCCGCGGCATCGGCCGTCACGTTGGGGCGCGCCTCGTAGACCATGGCGACCAGGCCCAGCGGCACACTCACACGGGTCAGGTCCACGCCGCTTGCAAGCACGCGATGGTCGAGCACGCGGCCCACGGGATCGGACAGCTCGGCGAGCTTTTCCAGGCCGGCGGCCATGCCCTCGACGCGCTCGGGCGTCAGCAGCAGACGATCGAGCAGTCCGGCCGAGGTACCCGCATCGCGCGCGGCGGACATATCGAGCTCGTTGGCGGCAACGATGGAGTCGACACCGTTGCGCAGTGCTGCGGCCATGGCGCGCACGGCCTCCTGACGCTGCTCATCGCTCGCCGTGGCAAGCGAGGCCGACGCTGCCTTGGCGGCAACGGCAAGATCGTGGACATACGTGGCTATATCGACCGACATGGGCGGCCCTTTCTCCTAGAAGTTTGCAACCATGGTAGCCGATTTGCGCATGGCCTCGCCCACGGCGGTAGAATTGGTCAACCCGAAACACCGCAACGAACGGAAGACTCACATGGCCCTCATCACTTCGTACCACGTCCCCGGCCTTTATGTCGAGGACCACAGCATCGACGTCCCCCTTGACTGGCGCGGCCTGGAGCCGATGCTCCTGGCCGTCGGCAGCACCATGCGCCGCGGCGCTATGCCGGCACCCATCGCCGGCGCGCCCGAGAGCATCAAGCTCTTCTACCGCGTGGTTTGCGCGCCCGACCGCATCAACGACGATCTGCCACTACTCCTGTTTTTGCAGGGCGGCCCCGGCGGCGAGAGCCCGCGTCCGCTGTCGCCCACAAGCGACGGCTGGATCGAGGAGGCCGTCAAGCACTTCCGCGTCGTCCTGCCCGACCAGCGCGGCACCGGGCGCAGCAGCTGTGTAGACGGGCGCACGATTGCCGCACTGGGCGAGCGCGCGACGGCGGCCGGCTCCGATGCCGCACGCTCGCAGGCTGACTTCCTCAAGCGCCATCTCGCCAGCTCCATCGTGCGCGATTTTGAGTACCTGCGCCTGGTGGGCTTTGGCGGCAAGCCCTGGGTCACACTCGGACAG
>CABUZI010000216.1 GCA_902496005.1 uncultured Collinsella sp. | reverse complement strand
GGCCTCGATGGTACCGCGCTCGCGGGCGATCCAGTAGTACTCGCCGACAATGCCGAGCGTGTCGGCGCCGTAGGGGAGATAGGTCGACAACTGGTGCAGAAGCGGGCCGGGGCAGAAGACCTCGGTTGCGAAATCGACGGGGAAGTCCTCAGGGATGGCGGGCGCTGCGGGTGCGGGGGTTGGGGCCGCTGCGGGTACCGAAGCCGGTGCCGGTGCGGGAACTTGGTCGCAAGCAGAGGCGGGCACGGATTCGATGACGGGTGCGGGCTCAGGCACCGGTTCCGGCTTAACTGCGGAATCTGCGGGCTTCACGGTGACGGGCGCGTCTACAGCTGCAGTTTCAAACTCAACCTGCATCGCGCTCTCATTCTCGACGCTCGACTTTGCTTCGATGGGCGTGGATGCCATAGTGGTGATGCCGGCGTTGGCGTTCTCGGGGTCATAGACGACCGTGAGCGAGATGGCGGGCTCCGGCGTCTCGGGCTCCGGCGTCGACTCGGTAGCGCCTTGATCGTCGGACTGATCGTCCTCAGCCTCGTCGCCAAAGACATCGCTGTTTTGGAACGCAGGCGTCTCAGGTTGGTTAGCGACTTCTTCGGTTGTCGACTTGGGAGTCTCGTTGAGCTCCGCAGTGGCTTCCTGCTCGGATATGACTTTGGGATCGGTCGTGGCGGCGATTTCGGTTTCGGCTTCTGCCGTTACCTCAATAGCGACTTCGATCTCTGCCTCGGGCTCGGGCTCCGGCATAGCTTCAGCCACGGGCTCGGGCTCGGGACGCTTAACGTGCTTGGGGCGCACGGCCTTGAGGTCCTTCTCGCCGCGCTTCTTCTTTTTGTAGGACTGCTTGGCACCCTTGGCAGCCTTGGGCTTGTCCTCGCCCTTGGCAAGGGCGGCATCCCAGGCCTCGTTGGCGATGACCGTGGCATACAGGCGACCGCCCTTAAAGACGGTCAGCTTAATGCAGTCGTCGAGCTCCTCGAGCAGCTCGCGCGTGGTCTCGAAGCCCAGGTCATAAGCGGCCATGTCACCAGCGGCGAGTGCCTCCTCGACCTGCGTCATAAACGTTTGCTTGCCGCATCCGATTGCATCGCGCAGCAGGCGATACAGATAGATGTGGTTGCCCAGCGAAAGCGTGGGCCTAACTATTGTCTTGCTCATGGCAAATCTCCTCTTTACACACCAAAGCATCTTACCATCGCGCGGGGCTTGCTACCTCGGCGCCCAAGGCAAACGGGCGCGACCGTTGCCGGTTCGCGCCCGTTGTACAGGTTGCCTATCTGGGGATGCAGCGCCTAGTTGCCCGATGTCGTGCCTTGGCTTGAACTGTCAGATGTCGTGCCCGATGTGGTGCCACTCGAATTGCTGTTGTTGCTGTCTGCTGTGCCCGTTCCCGACGTGGTGTCGCTCGTCTGGCTGCCCGTGTTCGGCTGCGAACCGTCAGCCGTTTGGCTTGAGTCGGTCGTGCCGGACGGCGTGCCACTGTTGGCCGTAGAGGAATCGGTGCCCTGCGATTGGTTTTGGGTGTTCGAGGACGAATCGGTAGAGGTAGAACTGTCTTGCGTGCCGTCCGCTTGTGCCTGCTGATCTTGCGACTGGGTGTTGTCATTTGCATCGCTCTCGGTCGTGCGCGACGAAAGGATTGGCTCGGGGCGCTCGCCCAGACCCTCGCCGGCGGTGGTGATAAGGATGGCGCCGGCGCAGGCGATGACCGCGACGATGGCGATGGCGATCGAGAAGACGATGACCTTCTTTTGCGTCTGGCTGCGCTCTGCCGCCGCCTTGGCGCGCAGGCTGTTAGGGGCGACGCGCGCCGTGGTCGCGCGCCCCGCAATCTGGCGCATCTCCTGCGTAGTCGCGGCGCCGCCTAGGTGCTCCTCGGCATTAAACTCAACGGGCTCGTAGGCGCCGGCAGGGTAGTCGACGGCGGCGTGCGTACCTTTGATGGCTTCGGCGCTGGCAGAGATAAAGTGGCGGTAGACCTGCGATGACACAACGGTGATGACCGAGCTCACGGCGGCACCAATTACTGAACCAGCGATACCGATCTTGGAGGCAAGCGCGACGCTTGTGGCGGCAGCCGCG
>CABUZI010000215.1 GCA_902496005.1 uncultured Collinsella sp. | reverse complement strand
TGTGTCGTCGGACGTCAACGAGATCTTAGACAGGGCCTCGTCAAGCGCACGCACGTGCCCGTGAGCGTCAGATGTCACATAGATCGCCATGGTACGCCTCTCCTTGCATTGCGGCCGAAGCCCGGTGCCGCAACTAAAACTTCAAGTTGAACTTAAACGTTACCCATTGTACTCCGTTGCAATAAAGCTGGAAAGGGTTTCCGAGCAGAGGCAAAGACGGCAGCCGTCTATGACGATATCGCGCACGCCCGCAATCCAACCCCATAAACCCACCATCTTTGGGTACAAATAACCGCAGACAACTGACCGTGCCACGCCAACCACCCAGGAGCGGACACCATCTATGAACCAGATCCTTCTCTTTATCGGCCTCGTCATCATTTTGTGCCTGACCATCAAACCCGTCGGCAAAAAACTCCCCTTCCCCACCCTGCTCATCTTTATCGCGCTCGGCATGCTGTTGGGCGTCAACGGCCCGGCGCATATCGACTTTAGCGACTACGCGCTCACCGAAACCGTCTGCAGCACGGCGCTGCTGTTCATCATGTTCTACGGCGGCTTTAACACCAACATCGACCGCGCCAAGCCCGTCGCCGTGCCCGCGGTGCTGCTGAGCACGCTCGGCGTCGTCATCACCGCAGGCATCACCGGCGTGTTCGCCCACTTCGTGCTGGGCTTCGACTGGATCGGCGGCCTGCTGCTGGGATCAGTCGTGGCATCCACCGACGCGGCCAGCGTCTTTAGCGTTCTGCGCGAGCACAGCCTGTCGCTGAAGGGCGGCACCGACTCGCTGCTCGAGGTCGAATCGGGCTCCAACGACCCCGTCGCCTACATGCTCACCGCCGTGATCGCCACACTCGCGGCCGGCGGCGACATCAACATTCCCACACTGCTGGCCAAGCAGATTATCCTGGGCGCGGGCCTGGGTCTTGCCATCGGCTGGGCGGCGGGCCGCCTGATTGAACGCGCACATGCAACGGCCGAGGGCGCGCAGACCATCTTTTTGTTCGCCGTGGCGATCGTCGCCTACGCACTACCAAGCTATCTGGGCGGCAACGGCTTTTTGGCTGTATACCTGGCAGGCATTGTGCTGGGTGCCAGCGACATCACCGGCAAAGTCGAGATGGCGCACTTCTTTGACACCCTCACCGAGATGGCTGAGATGACGATCTTCTTCTTGCTCGGCCTGCTCGTAACGCCCGCACGCCTGCCGCAGATGCTGCTGCCGGGCCTGGCGCTCATGGCGTTTATGCTCTTCGTGAGCCGTCCCATCGCCGTCGGCGTGCTCCTGGCGCCCTTTAAGACAAACCCTCGCCAGGTCGCGCTCGTAAGCTGGGCGGGCCTGCGCGGCGCGGCTTCGGTCGTCTTTAGTCTCTTTGCCGTGGTAGCCGGCGTTCCCGGTGGCCACGACCTGTTTGACCTGGTGTTTGTGATTGCCGTGTCGAGCATTGTGGTGCAGGGCTCGCTGCTGCCGGCGGTGGCGAAGAAGCTCGATATGATCGATGCGACCGGCGACGTGCGCCGCACCTTTAACGACTACCGCGACGAGGACGGCATGTCGTTCGTCAAGCTCAAGGTAGGCGCTGGACATCCGTTTGCCGGACGCTCGCTCGCGGACATTGGCAGCGCCACAGATATGCTCGTGGTCCTGGTGCTGCGCGACGGGGCGCACCCGGTACTGCCCAATGGCGACACCGTGATCCAGGAAGGTGATCTTCTGGTGATGGCCGCCCCAACGTTCGAAGAGCGTGCCGAGGTTACGCTGCGCGAGGTCACCGTGACGCCCCACGGTCGTCTGGCCGGCCAGCGCCTGCGCGATGTGCCGCAAGGCAAGCATCCGTTTATCGTCGTGATGCTCAAGCGCGACGGCCAAACGATCATCCCCGACGGCAACACCCTCATATACGCCGGCGACGAAGCCGTCATCGCCACACTCGCGTCGTAGCCATCCCCACCCATAAGTTGCGGTGAAATAGGGATTGAATAGGCCTCTGAACAGCCATTTGGGGGTGCGGACAGAAAGTTGGACCGCGGGGCGGTCCGGACTGGAGGTTCGCATGTACAGCAGGGAGAAGGTCGAGCTCTTCCTCCTGGCGACGGAGGACGGCATGGGGCCGACCGCC
>CABUZI010000214.1 GCA_902496005.1 uncultured Collinsella sp. | reverse complement strand
CAACGACAGCGAGCGGGCCGCATTTGAGACAAGGTGACGTGAAACGAAAGGGCGCTGACCTTCTGGTCGCGCCCTTGAAGTTGAACGTCAGATTGTCCAAATGCGGCCCGCGCAGCGTCGGCCGGTCCGCCGTTCGTTAGAACGGCGGAACTAAATCAACTTGAAGCCCTTGCGCTTGCCTACGGAGAGGGTGTCGCCCAGCTTGAGGGCGCTGGGATCGATGTTATAGCTCTTGGGAGCCACGGCCTTGCCGTTGATCTTGACGCCGCCGCCGTCGATATCGCGACGAGCCTGGCCGGCGCTCGTCGAAAGACCCAGGTCCTTGAGCAGGCCGGCGAGGTAGATCTGGCCCTCGTCGTTAACAGTCAGCTCAACGTGCTTCTCGGGGAAGTCGGCAAGCTGACCCTCCTTGAACACGCGGTCGAACTCAGCCTGAGCCTCGTCGCCGGCACCGGCGCCGTGGTAGGTGTCGCACAGGTCGCGGCCCAGAGCGCGCTTGAGCTCGTAGGGGTCGGCAGAACCATCGGCCAGGGCGGCGTCGATCTTGTCGACCTCGGCCGGGGTGAGCGAGCTGGCCAGACGATAGTACTTGCCGATCATCTCGTCGGGAATGGACATGGTCTTGCCGAACATGTCCTTGGGCGCGTCGGTCAGGCCGATGTAGTTACCGTAGGACTTGGACATCTTACGAACGCCATCGGTGCCCTCGAGCAGCGGCATGGTGAGCGCGATCTGGGGCTCCATGCCCATCTTCTCCATGAGCTCACGGCCGGCGAGCAGGTTGAAGAGCTGATCGGTGCCGCCCATCTCCACGTCGGCCTTGATCTGCACGGAGTCGAAAGCCTGCATCACGGGATACAGGAACTCATGCAGGGCGATCGGCGTCTGAGACTGGTAGCGCTTGGTAAAGTCGTCGCGCTCAAGAATGCGGGCGACGGTGAACTTGGAGCACACCTGCAGCAGACCGGCCAGATCCATCGAAAGGATCCAGTCACCGTTGTGCACGATGGTGGTCTTCTCGGGATCCAGGATCTTCATGGCCTGGCTCACGTAGGTCTCGGCATTGGCCTCGATCTGCTCCTGCGAAAGCTGCGGACGGGTGGAATTCTTGCCCGAAGGGTCGCCAATCAACGCGGTACCGTTGCCGATGATGAGGGTGACGTTGTGGCCCAGGTCCTGGAACTGACGCATCTTGCGCAGCGGCACGGCGTGGCCCAGGTGCAGGTCGGGGCTGGTGGGGTCGACGCCGAGCTTGATGTTGAGGGGCTCGCCCTTCTCAAGCTTCTTGCGAAGGTCGGCCTCGGGAACGATCTGCGCGGCGCCCGAGGTGATGATACGCATTTGCTCGTCAACAGACAGCATTGGGTATCCTCCTTTTGCTATAGCACCCTCGCCGAAAACGGCGGTGCTGGAAGTCCATAAACTCTCTTATGATAACAAACTGACGCGACGCAGCACCTACGACAGGAAAATCCTCGTCCTGCCGCATGCGTCAATGGCAACTGGCAGACGTGTACCGTCACGCTCGACCAGATAGCGTACCTGCCGACGACGCAAGCAGTCGCGGCAACGAACCTGTCCCGTCGCATCGGTGGCGCAGACGCCCTCGGCGGTCAGCAGGCAGTGCTCGCACACCATAAGCTCGGGACGGTCGGCGTCGACCGGACCCAAGACGCCGGGTTCAGCGGCCAGTTCGGCAATACGCTCCGCATCATTGCCGAGCAACTCCGCCGGCAAGCACACCCGCCCCGCACCGAGTCCGCGCAGCCAGGTAAGCGTGGCCCGATTCGCGCAGAACACCGGCGCCGCCACGTCAAACGTCACGCCCAGCTCGCGAGCGATCACCACCTGTCCCAGGTTGCGGCAGACGACGCGCCCGGCACGCTGTATCAGTGAGCGGGTCCAGTCAGCGTCACCCGTGCGGCACACCTCGTCAAGCACCACAACGGCGTCGGACAAATCAAGTTCTCCGCGCGGGTCGGCATCCATCAGCTGCCAAGCAAAAACCATGCGAGTGGGAACCGCGCACTCCACCAACTCCGTGGACGCACCGCCATCCACCGCAACGCCCTCAAAGGGCAGCACCTCAACGGCACGCGCAACGGGCGCAATCGCATCCGCCTCGGCCCGCATGCGCTCCAACACCGCCGCCGTCTGATCCAACACGCCGGCGCTGCGAATCAGGTACACCTCGCAGCCCGTGTCCACCTTACGCT
>CABUZI010000213.1 GCA_902496005.1 uncultured Collinsella sp. | reverse complement strand
TGCTACCAAGACATGATTGGCGACCTGTGGGATCCGGAGGGGAGCAGGGCCTTGCTGGAGGCCGTGGCAGCAAGCCCTCGCTACCGTGGCGTGCACGTTTGCGGCTATCGTGCCGTGAGCGATGTGGTGGCGACAGAGCAGTTTGCAGCCATGGCATTCCGGTTTCCGGCGGGGTTTAGCTATCTTTCCTTCCGGGGGACCGACAGCACGATTGTGGGCTGGAAAGAGGACTTTAACATGGCGTTCCGGTGTCCTGTGCCGGCCCAGGAATTCGCGGCGCGTTATGTGGACGAGGCGGCGGATGCGATTGACGGGCCGCTTTTGTGCGGAGGTCATTCCAAGGGTGGAAACCTTGCGGTGTACGGTGCGGCGATGTGCTCCGATTTCGCCCGTGGGCGAATCGAACGGGCGTATTCCCATGATGGTCCGGGCTTCGTCGAGGAGTTTCTGAACGGAAACGCCTTTGCCGATCTTTCCGGCCGAATCGACAAGACGCTACCTCGGTCGTCGATCTTTGGCATGATGTTCGAGACACAGGAGGACTATGCCATCGTTGAGAGCACCGAGTTCAGCCTGCTTCAGCATAATCCCTTTAGCTGGGTGGTTGATGGTCGCGACTTCGTGTGCTGTGAGCGCCTGTCCGCCGGTGCTCGATACGTTGATGGCTCCATTCGCGAGATGCTGCTTGCGGTGTCGCCTAGCGAGCGCGAGCGTTTTGTAGATGCGTTGTTCTCCGTGCTTGAGGCTACGGGTGCTGAGCGGTTTGCGGATATCGCTGGGAATCTGCGCGAGAGCCTGCCCGTGATGCTCCAGGCTGCGCAAGGCTTTGACAAGGATACGCGACGCTTTGTCTCGCAGACCATCGCGGCAATCCTAAAATGCGCGCTGCTGCCCAAACGACCCCAGATCGACATGCCCGCTGCCGGTAAGAGTTTGGCAGAACAACTCGAGGCGTGGCAGTCCGAGCTCCTGCGCTAGTCATTGGTGCAAAGCAACCTGTCCCCGATGCGCCAATCTTCGATGCGCTTGGGGCGGGTTCGACCGCTATACTGATTCGTGCTCAATTCGATCTAGAACGGAATGCCGTATATGAAAATCAATCACGCGATTCTGCATATCCTGGACTTTGACTCTGCCGTCAACGTCATGAGCCAGCGCGAGCTCGATATCGAGAGCCGTACCGTGCGTAATTTCGTAACCACGCACCTGCGGCGCGCTCGTACCTCGGCTGATAACAAGCGTGCCACGTTTGCCGAGAACTCCGCATTCGGCGGCGAGCTCAAGGGCTATTTCTTTGGCGAGCGCGAGTTCGTGGACCTGTCGCAGCAGATTGCGGAGTTTATCTCCTCCGAGCTCACCAAAGCCGAGAAAGCCGAGTCTACCGATGTGCTCGTGGCTGATTTTGACGACGATGAGGATGCCCGCTGGTTTGCCGTGATGCTGCTGGGCTCCAAGCAGGCTTTTATGCACGAGGTGGGCCGCGAGGAGGGGGAGGTGCGCAACGACATCGCGCGCCACTACGCTATTCTGCCAAACCCCTCGCAAAAGGTTCCAAGCTATGCCATCGTGCGTGCGAGCACCATGGAGATCGGCTACGTGGACAAGAAGCGCAAGATTGCCGGCGAGGACCGTATGCTTATCCCCGATGGCCTGCTGCAGTGCGACACGGGCGTATCGGGCAAGGAGGTCATCGACACCGTGACGCGTGTGGTCGAGGAAGTCGCCGAGGAGCACGGTGCCAATACGGCCGTGGCGCTCGACAAGGTTAAGGCTGCCGTTGCCGAGAAAGTCGAGGATGACGAGGAGCTGCCGCCTTGGGATATCGTCGATGAGGTCTTTGAGGACGAACCGGTTATCAAGGAGAGCGTGCGCGCGGCACTGACCGAGGAGAAGGTTCCTGAGCGTGTGCCCGTGGAGCGCAAGCAGGTCGAACGCGCGGCGGTGCGCAATCATAAGATTCGTACCGACACGGGCATCGAGATCAGCTTCCCGGCCGAGATGGGTTCGAACTCCGAGTACATCGAGTTTGTCAACGAGCCCAACGGCCTCATCTCCATCGAGCTCAAGAACATCGGGTCAATTGAGAATCGATAAACTGCGCTTGGACGCTGCAAAAAATAAAGGCCGAAGCCTTTTGGCTTAACAGTGATAAGGAACTAATTTACTTATCAACTGTTAGCTGACGGTTTCCGGGGTGCATACGGACAAATCCCGTCTGATTTCTAACAGGAAGTCAGACGGGATTTTCGCTTT
>CABUZI010000212.1 GCA_902496005.1 uncultured Collinsella sp. | reverse complement strand
TAGATCGCGTGCACGTCATGGTGAAGGGGCATCTGGTGCACGAGGACGACGCCGCGCTCATCGCCGACATCGACGCGCACGGCTTCGAGCGCTTAGAGCAGGCCGCAACCCCCGAAGCCGACGCGTAAGGGGGCCCAACCATGGCAAAGCAACGCACCGAGGTCGCGGACATCGACCGCAGCCTCTACGACTTCACCTATGGCGAGGAGGGATTCGAGCGCCTTGACGCCGGCATCACGCCCGACATCGTGCGCGAGATCAGCGCCAAGAAGGACGAGCCACAGTGGATGCTCGACCTGCGCCTCAAGTCCCTCGAGATTTTCAACCGCTTCCCGGATCCGACGTGGGGCCCCTCCATCGAGGGCTTGGACATGGACAACATCGTCACCTACGTCAAGCCCAACACCGACCAAAAACACGACTGGGAGTCGGTGCCCGACGACATCAAGAACACCTTTGAGCGCCTGGGCATCCCCGAGGCCGAGCGCAGCTACCTGGCGGGCGTCGGCGCGCAGTACGACTCCGAGCTCGTCTACCACAACATGCAGGACACGGCGTCCAAGATGGGCATCGTCTACTCCGGCATCGAGGAGGCCCTGCACGACCCGCAGTGGGAGCCGCTCATCCACGAGAAGTTCATGACGCTCATCCCGCCCACCGACCACAAGTTTGCGGCCCTACACGGTGCCGTGTGGTCGGGCGGTTCGTTTGTCTACGTGCCCAAGGGCACCAAGCTCGATTTTCCGCTGCAGAGCTACTTCCGCCTTAACGCCAAGGGCGCCGGCCAGTTTGAGCACACGCTCATCATCGTCGAGGACGACGCCGACCTGCACTTCATTGAGGGTTGCTCCGCGCCCAAGTACAACGTGGCCAACCTCCACGCCGGCGCCGTCGAGCTCTTTGTGGGCAAGCGTGCGCACCTGCGCTACTCGACCATCGAGAACTGGTCCAAGAACATGTACAACCTCAACACCAAGCGTGCGCGCGTGGACGAGGACGGCGACATCGAGTGGATCAGCGGCTCCTTCGGCAGCCACGTGGGCTACCTCTACCCCATGAGCGTGCTCAACGGCCGCCGCGCTCGGTCGAGCTTTACCGGCATCACCTTTGCCGGCGCCGGGCAGAACCTCGACACCGGCTGCAAGGTCGTGCTCAACGCCCCCGAGACCTCGGCGACCGTCGAGACCAAGGGCATCTCTAAGAGCGGCGGCATCCAGACGTTCCGCAGCTCTATTGTGGCGACGCCCAAGGCCGAGGGCTCCAAGGCAACCGTGAGCTGCCAGTCGCTAATGCTCGACGACCAGAGCCGCTCCGACACCATCCCCGCCATGGACATCCGCGCCAAGAACGTCGACATCGGCCACGAGGCCACCATCGGCCGCATCGGCGACGACAAGGTGTTCTACCTGATGAGCCGCGGTATCTCGGAGGAAGAGGCCCGTACCATGATCGTCAACGGCTTTGCCAACCCGGTCTCCAAGGAGCTGCCGCTGGAGTACGCCGTCGAGATGAACAACCTGATCAAGCTCGAGATGGAAGGAGCGATCGGATAATGAAACAGACCACCAACACCGCTGCTACCACCCTTGAGCAGGTCAACGCGATGCCGGCGGCCACTTGGGGTTGGCTGAAGATGAATCAGACCAAGCTCGAGCTCTCTGACGAGCTTGCTGCCGCTCCCGCCGAGACCATTGAGGTTGAGGGCTTGGAAGAGCAGTTTACTGGCGTGGCAGACGCCTTCGACACCGCCATGGACGCCATGGCCGAGCGCTTCCCCGAGCGCCGCGCCTCCGCGCCCGGCGATGCCGCCGACCGCGCCCGCATCACGCCCGAGACCGAGCTCGACGTGCCCGCAACCTCCGTCTACCAGGCCGGCGCCATTAAGCTCGAGGAAGAGCTCTCCCCTGCTGAGGCCTTCGAAACCGGCATGGGTGAGGCTGCCTACGCCTACTTGGCCGAGCACGCTACCAAGCGCATCGTCATCGATGTGCCCGCATACAAGCACGCCACGGTTACCGTGCGCGTGAGCGGTGTCGATGCAGCCGCGGCCATCGCCGCCATCGACGTCGTCGCCCGTCCTCAGGCAACGCTCGATCTGCAGATTGCCCTAGACTCCCCCGTTACCGGCGAGGGCGTCGTGGGCTCCGTGCTACGCGTGTGCGCCCACGAGTACGCCACCGTCAACGTGACCTGCACGCAGACGCTCGACGATAGCTGGATCGCGCTCGACGACACCGGCCTATTCCTGGACGAGGGCGCGCGCGTCAACGTGCAGCACACCGTCTTGGGTGCTG
>CABUZI010000211.1 GCA_902496005.1 uncultured Collinsella sp. | reverse complement strand
CGCCTGACGGGTGGCGAGCCGCTGGTCAGCCGCCGTATCATCCCGCTCATTCGCGACATCCGCGCGATCCCGCAGATCGAGGACATCTCGCTCACCACCAACGGCGCCCTGCTGCCCAAGCTGGCGCCGCAGCTCAAAGACGCCGGGCTTAACCGCGTCAACATTTCGCTCGATACGCTCGATCCTACGCTCTTTGGAAAGATCACGCGCCTGGGTCGACTCGAGCAGACCATGGCTGGCATCGACGCGGCGCTGGCTTGGGGCTTTGAGCCTGTTAAGGTCAACTGCGTTGTTGTGCGCCGGCTCAACCAGGATGTAGCAGCCCTCGCACGACTGACCGTCGACCGCCCCATCCACCTGCGCTTTATCGAATACATGCCCATTGGCGACGAGCGCACGAGTTCGCATTGCACTGTGGACCCGCATGCGCCCGCGCTCAATCCCGAGCTGTGGGACGCGAGTGATACCGTGCCGAGCGATGAGCTGCGGACGCGCATCAATGCCGGTGCCGCCGCGACGGGGCTGGGCGAGCTCGAGCCGCTCGACATTAACGACGCTCCTGCCGGCGCGGGCCCTGCGCGCTATTGGCATTTTCCGGGCGCGGCGGGAACGGTCGGCTTCATTAGCGCCATGTCCAACCATTTTTGTGCGAATTGCAACCGTCTTCGCCTGACGGCCGATGGCAACGTGCGTCCGTGCCTGTTTAGCGATGCCGAGTATTCGGTGCGTGAGGCGCTGCGCCGTGGTGATGATATGCAGGTACTTTCGATTTGGCGCGATGCCGTCGCCCACAAACCGCAGGAACACGCGATAATTGAGGGCACGCAACGATTTATGTCCCAAATCGGAGGATGATCATATGGCCAAGAGCAGGTACGCCGATGCCACCAAGGCCGCTCGCAGGGCCGCGATGTCTGCCCACAAAGTCACGGCTGCGGCCAGCGATGCCGTTGCAGGCGCGCAGCCGACTGCCAGCGCTGCCGCCGAGCCCGCCCGCGACGCCCGTCGCGACGAGCTGACGCACGTGGACGCCAAGGGCGAGGTACGCATGGTCGACGTGTCCGACAAGGCGGAGACCCATCGCATTGCCATCGCCGAGGGCACCATCCTCATGCACCCCGAGACGCAGGCCATGGTGCTGCAGGACCGCGCCAAAAAGGGTGACGTGCTCGCCTGCGCGCGCGTGGCGGGCATCATGGCCATCAAACGCACGAGCGACATCATCCCCATGTGCCATCCGCTGCTCATTACCAAGAGCAAGTGTGACATTGCGCCCATCGCTCCGGCGGCAACTCCGGCCGAGGACGTGCCCGAGGGCTGGGCGCCGGCGCGCGCAGACGGGCAGGTTGGCTTTCACGTGCTGGTCACGGCCGGCGTGACGGGCAAGACGGGTATCGAGATGGAGGCGTTGACCGGCGCGAGCGCCGCGTGCCTAACGATCTACGACATGTGCAAGGCCGTCGATCGCGGCATGGAGATCGTCGATGTGCGCCTGCTGCACAAGGAGGGCGGCCGCTCGGGCGTGTGGGATCGCGCAGAGCGTCAGGCCGCTGCTGTTGAGGCCGCCACCGCAGACGGTAACGCACCCGCGAGCGCACCCGTCGCCGCTGCGCCCGCAGCTCCGACACCGGCCGTCCCCGCGATCGCGTTTATCGGCTACCAAAACTCGGGCAAGACCACGCTCGTCGAGAAGGTTATCGCCGAGCTCACCCGCCGCGGCCTGCGCGTGGGTTCGCTCAAGCATCATGGGCATCACGGCTTTGATATCGACGTGCCCGCTAAGGATACGTGGCGCCATCACCAGGCCGGATCCAAGCACGTGGGGCTCATCTGCGCCACGCGCTGGGCGGAGTACGCCGACACGCGCGAGGAGGACGAGATGCCCGCGCGCGAGCTGCTGTTGCGCTACAACGACGTCGACGTGGTGATCATCGAGGGCTACAAGACCGAGGGCTTCGACAACATCGTGGTCGCGCGCTCCGGTGTCGACCGTCTGCGCGGCAAGAGCTCGCTCGACCTGGTCGACGGTCACACGTTGGCCCTTGCCTGCAACGAAGCCCTGGCGCGTCAGGCCTTCGACGCCGGCTTTGCGACCCGAGCCATCAACATCAACGACGCCCGAGCCATCTGCGATCTGATCCAGGACCATCTGGCCTAAAACCTGCCAAAAAGGGACAGGTTTATTTTGGCAGGTTGGGGGTGCGGACGATTTCTTGGACCGCGCCTAGGCGTATCCAAGCTTCCTGCGGTACTCCATCGGGCTCAGCCACCCGAGGGACTTCTTGATCCGCTCCTCACGATAGTACACGAGG
>CABUZI010000210.1 GCA_902496005.1 uncultured Collinsella sp. | reverse complement strand
CCGCTCGGGGTACTGCGGCGACCGCCGAGCCTGCAACCGCTGCCGACGCGCCCGTCCAGGATGCTACGACTTCCGAGGCCGTTTCTGCCGATGTCGAGCCCGCCGACGTCCGTCCTGGTCGCAGCCATCGTACTGCTGCTAAGCGCACGTCCAAGGCCAAGGCTGCCAAGAAGGGTGCGTCCGAGGTTTCCGCCGAGACGACCGCCGATGCATCGACTGATGCCGCCGAGCCCCAAGACGTCGAACAGTCTGCGTCCGAGAAGCCCAAGCGCGGTCGCAAGAAGTCCGCTAAGGCCAAGGCCGCCGAGCAGCATGCCGAGGCCGAGCCGCAGGGCGATTCCAATGCCGAGGCCAGCGATGATGCTTCGGCTAACGAAGACGCCTCCGCAACCGATGACACCGCCCCCGTCGAGACCGAAGAGAGCGCTCGCCCCAACCGCCGTCAGCACAAGCGCAACGACGAGCGTAATGACCGCAACGAGCGCAAGGACGAGCGCAACAACGATCGCCGCAACCGTCAGCGCGACCGCAAGCAGCGCAATAAGGAGCGCAATGCCGCTCCGACTGAGCCCACGCTTTCGCGCGAGGAGCTCGCGGCCATGAAGGTCGCCGAGCTGCGCGAGAAGGCCAAGGAGTTCGAGATTGAGACGACCGGCAAGAAGAAGGCCGAGCTCGTCGAGGAGATCTACACCACCGCCGCGAAGGCCGAGGGCTTCCGCGACATCAAGGGCATTCTGCAGATTCGCCCGGACAGCTCCGGCATCATCCATGCCCACGGCTACATGAAGTCCAACGACGACGCCTTCGTGCCCGCCTACCTCATCCGCTCCGCGCGCCTGCGCACGGGCGACGTCATCGAGGGCTCGCTGCGTCCTTCGCGCGGCGGCGACAAGCGCGCCGGCCTCGCTAAAATCACGACCGTCAACGGTCTGGACCCCGAGCAGATTCGCAACCGTCCCAAGTTCGGCGACCTTACCCCGGTCTATCCCAACGAGCCGCTGCGCATGGAGCACGGCAAGGACTCCATTACCGGTCGCGCCATCGACATCGTGTCGCCGATCGGCAAGGGTCAGCGTGGCCTGATCGTGTCCCCGCCTAAGGCCGGCAAGACCACGATCCTCAAGAAGATCTGCCAGTCTATCTCGATTAACAACCCCGAGGTGCACCTCATCTGTCTGCTCGTCGACGAGCGCCCCGAAGAGGTCACCGATATGCAGCGTTCCATCAAGGGCGAGGTTGTGGCGTCGACCTTCGATATGCCCGCCGACAACCACACTCGCGTGGCAGAGCTCGTCATCGAGCGCGCCAAGCGCATCGTGGAGCTGGGCGGCGATGTTGTGGTGGTGCTCGACTCCATTACGCGTCTTGCCCGCGCCTACAACTTGGCGGCGCCCGCCTCGGGCCGCATCCTTTCGGGCGGCGTCGATTCGGCGGCCCTGTATCCTCCCAAGCGCTTCTTGGGCGCAGCCCGTAATATCGAGAACGGTGGCTCGCTCACCATCCTGGCCTCTGCCCTCATCGACACCGGTTCCAAGATGGACGAGGTCATCTTTGAGGAGTTCAAGGGCACCGGCAACATGGAGCTCAAGCTCGACCGCGACCTGGCCGACCGCCGCATCTTCCCGGCTATCGACCCCGTTGCCTCCGGTACGCGTAACGAGGACCTGTTGGTTGACGAGCAGATGCGTCCGTTTGTCTTTGGCCTGCGTCGCATTCTTGCTGGCATGAACAACACCGAGCGCGCAGCCGCATCGTTTATCAAGGGTCTTAAGGGCACCAACACCAACCAGGAGTTCCTGGTGCGTTCGGCCAAAAAGCACAGCGACTACGAGCAGACGTTCTAGGTTGTCATCCACACGCAGCGATAGTCATCAATGCGATAAAGGGTCGGGGCTTTGAGCCTCGGCCCTTTTCTATATCGCCGCTCCGCGCTTTTTTGACCATAAGACTGGCAAGCAGCAGGTTTCCCGTTTCAATCCGACATCGTCGCTTGCAATCGACGGGGCGGTTTCGCATAATAGCTTTTAAGCTTCGCGACGGAAAACGCAGATGAAACGAACCATATACCGTTGCTTTGGGGCATAGCCCCGCTTCATCTTCTCTCGCGCAGCCAACTGAATGATGCGATTTGGGTGCTGGAAGATGGGGAGAGCTCATGGCTTCTTCTGATGCAACACAACGAGCAGTCCTTGCTGGACTTTCGTGCGGGATCGGCCTTGCCGCTCCCGTGGTTATGTATGCCGCGACGCTACCGTTTTCGTCTGTGAACGAGACGGTCGTGGCGGGTGCGGTTCCCTTCGCCGTGGGCGCAGTGGCGGGCGTGGGTATCTAT
>CABUZI010000209.1 GCA_902496005.1 uncultured Collinsella sp. | reverse complement strand
ATGCGTCGGCCGCAGAGCAGGTCGTCGGCAAGATTGCCCGGCAAGTCAACACGTGTGGCGCCCAGGGCCGCAATGGGATCCAGGGCAAAGCCAGCCGCGGACTCGGGAGAAAGCTCCTCGACCGCATGACAGGCGCCAATGGAAACAACACCGGAGGCCGTGCGGCGCAGCGCGGAAATGTGCGCGGCGCTATCACAAGCACGGCCCAGGTCGCGAGCGAGCGCTCGGATATAGGTGCCCTTGCTCACCGAGAACGCCACGGTCCACACACACGAATCACCCTCGCCGCCCACGGCAATCAGGTCGGCGGCATAGACCTCGACGGGGCGCGGAGGTAGGTCCACCGCATTGCCCTCGCGAGCAGACTTATAGGCGCGAACGCCATTGACCGAGATAGCCGAAAACGCCGGCGGCACCTGCATCTGCGGGCCCAGCATGGCGGCCAAGCGCTCACGAGCATAGGCAGGATCGTGGAGCTCGTTGGCAACAGCCACCGTGCGAACGGCCTCGCCCTCCGCGTCATCGGTATTGGTCTCGGCGCCAAACGAGATGTCGGCGACGTAGCTTTTGGTATCGAGGGTTAGCATGCCCAGCAGACGAGTAGCCTGGCCCACGCCCACCACCATGACGCCGGATGCCATGGGGTCGAGCGTGCCGGCATGGCCGACGCGCCGCTCATGGAGGGCGCGTCGGCATTGCGAGACCACATCGTGGGACGTGCAGCCCACCGGCTTATCGACGGCGAGCAGCATATTCAGTTGAGAAGGCGTACGACGAGCCATGTACCATCCAAAAAGTTAAAGCTCGACGGTCACCAAAGCGGGATCCTCCCCCACCAGCTCGGCCAGCATGGGAAGTGCCACGGCGAGCGTCTCGCGAATTGTTCCGTTGTTGGAAAAGCCGGCGGCGGCATGATGCCCGCCACCGCCAAAGTTGGCAGCGATCTCGGACACATCGAGGTCACCCTTGGAGCGCAGGTTGCCGCGCACCTTGGTATCGCCGTCGATGCCCTTTAAGAACAGGCAGACCTCGACGCCCATCACCGAACGCACCACATCGACCAGACCGTCACATTCATCCGAGGTGACGCCGCAGGCCTCAAGGTCGCTCTGGAAGGCATAGCTATACGCCACGCGCCCGTGCGCGACCGTCTTGATACGGCCCATGACAATGGACTTGAGGTGCAAAAACTCGACGCGCATGCTCTGGTAGACCTCGAGTGCCACACGCGCCGGATCGGCACCGTGGGCAACCAGTCGCGAGGCCGCATGGAACGCGGCGGCATCGGCGTTTTGGTACTGAAAACGGCCGGTATCGGTAACCAAGCCACACAGCAGGCAGGTCGCAACGCCATCACGTGCGACAATGCCGCAATTGTCCAAGAAACGGTCGATGATCATGGCGCAGGCCGCGGCATCGACGCGCCTCAGGCTCAGCTCGGCAAACTCCTCGCGCGCCGGATGATGATCGAAGCACACCACATGCTTGGAGCGACGAAGCACCTCGGCGGAATTATTGAGGCGCTCGACGACCGGTACGTCCACCGAGATGAACAGGTCCGGATTGCCGGCGTACGCAGATGCCGGCACCAGGCGATCGGAGCCTTCCATAAAGCGGTAAATGCGAGGAACCGGGTCATCGTCTGCCAGCAGCAGCGCAATGTCCTTGTTGGGGAAAAACTTCATGAGCGAAAGGCCCAGACCCAATACGGAGCCCAAGGCATCGCCATCGG
Source organism: uncultured Collinsella sp. (assembly GCA_902496005.1). Lineage (GTDB taxonomy): Bacteria > Actinomycetota > Coriobacteriia > Coriobacteriales > Coriobacteriaceae > Collinsella. Next base: position 627 of record CABUZI010000209.1, on the reverse strand, counting down.
GAGAAGTATGTCCCGAAATCGCAATGGAGGACGCACCCTCGATGAGCTCGAGGATGCGTCGCTGAATATCTGCAGACTCGCACGAGGCGAGGTCGGCGGAATTAGTCATCTAAAGCTGCCTCCTGGGCGGCATCCGCTATCGGATAGCCGTCCTCGTCCTTTTCGATCGCAAGCGTGGCGGGAACGTTTTCCAGCGCACGCGTGATGCGCTCGGCCTCATCGGTCGAGCGATCGATGCGAAAATCGAGCTCGGGCGTGACACGCCAATCGAGCGAGCGAGCCAAAAGGCTACGAATGCGGCCCTTGGCGCTTGCGAGCGCCTCCATGACCTCGTCGTAGCGGCTCGCATCGCACGACACGTACACACGCGCGAACGAACGGTCCACCGCGACCTCGACCGCGGTCAAAGTAACCAGGTCGAGACGCGGATCGGAAACCTCAAAGAGCAGGATATAACCAAGCTTCTCGCGAAGCTGCTCGCCCAGACGGCGGGTTGCCTGCGTTTGCTTCATAGCGCTACCCCCTACTCGGTACGGGCAACCTGGTCGATGCGGTAACCCTCGATCTGATCGCCGGGCTTGATGTCCTGGAAGTTCTCCAGGCCAATGCCGCCCTCGGAACCGCTCT
>CABUZI010000208.1 GCA_902496005.1 uncultured Collinsella sp. | reverse complement strand
GTTCCTTTATCGTCGGCCTGTTCTATGCTCCCACGGTCGTTACCGGTATCCACCAGATGTACACCGCCATCGACCTGGGCCAGCTTGCCCAGTACGGTGTGACCTATTGGCTGCCCATCGCCAGTGCCGCCAACATCGCCCAGGGTGGCGCCGCGCTCGCCGTTGCCTTTAAGACCCGCGATGCCAAGATCAAGGGCCTGGCGCTTCCTTCGGCCCTGTCCGCCTTCATGGGTATTACCGAGCCTGCCATCTTTGGTGTGAACCTGCGCTTCTTTAAGCCCTTCATCGCCGGCTGCATCGGCGGCGGTTGCGGTGCCCTGGCCTGCGCACTCACCTCGCTTGCTGCTTCCGGCACCGGCGTTACTGGCATCTTCGGTATCCTGCTGTGCCTGGCCCAGCCCGTGCAGTACACGATCATGTTTGCGGTCGCCGCGCTGGTTTCCTTTGCCGTCTCGTTTGTCCTGTACAGGGACGAGCCCAAGGCTTCCGAGCAGGCCTAAGAGCTTTTGATTGAGGGGCGCCCGCGGGTTGTATGCTCGCGGGCGTTTCCCGTATCTGGTGTCGATCTCTGGCGCCTTGTTACTTTCGATCCGTTAGGACTTTGATATGTCTAATGCACTTGGCCGCGACCTTGCAAAGCTGGTCGCCGCTGTTGACGCCGCCGCCACTGAGTGCGGTCATGGCGCGTATGGCCAACGCTTCCATATTATGCCGCCGGCGGGCTGGCTCAACGACCCCAACGGTCTCTGCCAGGCGGGTGGCGTGTTCCATGCCTATTTTCAGTATGCGCCGTTTGATGTCGAGGGCGGTGTAAAGGCCTGGGGCCATGCGACGAGTCGCGATCTTATGACGTGGGACTACGTTGGCGCCCCGCTGCTGCCCGACGAGCCGTTCGATTGCCACGGCGTGTATTCGGGCTCCGCGCTTGCCGAGGACGGTCGCATTCGCGTACTTTATACGGGCAACGTTAAGCTTTCCGATTCGGACGGGACGTACGACTACGTCAATACCGGCCGCCGCGCTGATACCGTCTATGTGGAGAGCGTTGATGGCCTTGCCGGTCGGGAGTTCAGCCAAAAGCGTGTGGTGCTGGCGTCCGAGGATTATCCCGAGGATTTGACCTGCCATGTGCGCGATCCCAAGGTGTGGCGTGACGCGGACGGGCGCTATCACATGGTGCTGGGCGCGCGTCGTCGCGTGGATGGGCCGCATATCGAGAGCCGTTTTTGTGCGATGCACGGCGAGGGTGCCGGGCGCGATGTGGGCGAGATCCTGGTGTATGGCTCGCCCGATATGCTGAGCTGGGAGCTCGAGAATCGCGTGTCTACGCCCGAGCGCTTTGGCTTTATGTGGGAATGCCCGGGATACCTTGAGCTTGAGGTGGATGGCGGTGTGCCGGCAAGGTTTCTGTCTTTCTCTCCCCAGGGGCTCGAGGGCGGTCGTTGGAACCGCGGCAACGTATACGCCGCTGGCTACATGCCTGTAACGGGTGACATCACCGGTGGTGACGGTGCCTATGAACTGGGCGAGTTCCGCCTGTGGGACGCTGGTTTTGACTTCTATGCTCCGCAGGAGTTCACGGCCGAGGACGGTCGCCATATTCTAATCGGCTGGATGGGCATGCCCGATGAGCCGACCTATGGCAACGCGCCTACCGTGGCGTGCGGCTGGCAGCACTGCATGACGGTGCCGCGTGAGCTTACAGCCGGTGCCGGCGGCGTAGTGCTGCAGCAGCCGGCGCGCGAGATTGAGCTCCATTATGCCTCGGTTCGTGTGGGGGAGGGCTCGTTGGGGGTTGCCGGCGATACCTGCTTTGACGTTGTTGTTGACGGTGTCGACGGCGCGTTTACCGCGACCGTTGATGGCGAGCTAAAGCTGGCGCTTGTGCCCGCTGGGGACGAACTGCCCTCGCGCTTTGAGATGCGATTTACCGATGGGGGTCGCGCTTCTGCCGGCTGCGGTCGTACCATGCGCTGGGAGTCCATCGACGAGGTCCGTAATGTGCGCATTGTTGGTGATGTCTCGTCGGTCGAGGTGTTTGTGAATGATGGCGCGCTCGTGTTTTCGACGCGCATCTATCCCGAGGCCTATGGCGTGACCGTTGACGCTCCGGGTGCGAGCGTGAACTATCACACGCTCAACATCTAGGCGTTTCGTCGCATATCGGCGCTATACTGCAGCCGTTGCCCACGATGAGGGGAACACCCGCATCGTGGGTTTTTGCTTTGAAGGGACGGTACCGCATGGGCGTACAGCAGCTAGAAGAGGCCTGGGCTTTGAGGACCGGCGCGCGTGAAGCGCGGTTGTTCGCGGCCTCGCATGTGCCAGCAGCGTTGTCGCAATTGGGGATTGTGCGCCCCGGTGACCGCCTGGTGGCCTTTGCGGATGACTTTGCCGAAGCCTTTGCGCG
>CABUZI010000207.1 GCA_902496005.1 uncultured Collinsella sp. | reverse complement strand
GGACCAGTACTGTCCCGGGATATCGCTCAGGTCGACGGTGCCAGACGAGGCGGACTCGGTTTGCTCGGCAGCGGTATCGGCCGTTGAACCCCCTCGCTTGTTGAGCATGCCCGACACGATGGCAAACACAACCGACAGCGCAAAGAAGATCGCCAGTACGATGAGGATCTTCTTGATCGCGTTCGACGAACGCGACGGCTTCTTCTCCTCGTCCTCGCCATATTGTGGAATCGACTTGGGGTACTCGCGATACGGCTCGCGCGACTCGTAGCGAGGCTGCGCCGTGCGAGGCATATACGTCGTCTGCTGAGGCTGCGGAATGGGATTCTGCGGCAGGTCATCATAGGGATTCGGCGCCGAGGCGGCATAAGAATCCTGCGGCACATAATCAAACGGGTCCGGCGCCGCGTTACCATAGGGGCTTTGCGTAGATGCAGCGTAAGGGTCCTGCGCCGTGTCGCCATAGCCCATAACCCGAGTGGGCTCGGCAGAAGGCTGCGTCGCGGCGGGGTCGGCATAACCGGAGTTGGGAACAACACGGGTCGCGTCGGCGCTATCACCAGCATGTGCGGAACCGTAGCCGCCCATCACGGTTGTCTTGTCCTGATCCATGCAACGATTCCTTTCCGTCGCGCGTGAGCCTCAAGTTATCCATGCATTCTACCCGCGCAAAAGCCTATGATGGGCAGAGTCCGTCGGTATCTACAAGACATGCGCGGGCCTAAGGATCAAAAAGCCCCGCAGGGCCTTGTGGGCACGGCGGGGCGGACAAGCAGCTATGCGCAGCGAGCTTAGAACAGGCCGGTGATGTTGCCGTCGTTGTCGACGTCGATGTTCTCGGCCGCGGGGACCTTGGGCAGGCCCGGCATGGTCAGAACACTGCCAGTCAGTGCGACCACAAAGTGGGCACCGGCGGAAACCTTGAGCTCGCGCACCGTAATGCGGAAGTTCTCGGGAGCGCCCAGGGCCTTGGCGTTGTCGCTAAAGCTGTACTGCGTCTTGGCCACGCACACCGGCAGGTTGCCAAAGCCGTTCTCGCGCAGCTCGGCGAGCTGGCGCTTGGCAGCCGGCGTAAAGTCGACGCCGTCGGCGCGGTAGACCTTGGTGGCAACAGCCTCGAGGGCATCAGCGACATCAGCGCCGTCCTCATAGGCAAACTTGAGCTCGCTCGGCTGCTCAATCAGACGCATGACCTCATCGGCCAGGTCGAGCGCGCCCTCGCCGCCCTTGGCCCAGACCTCGGAAAGCTTAACGTTGACGCCGAGCTTCTGGCACTCGGACTCGATGAGCGCAAGCTCGGCCTCGGTGTCCGTCGGGAATCGGTTGATGGCGACCACGCAGGGCAGACCATAAACGTTCTGGATGTTGTCGACGTGACGCAGCAGGTTGGGCATGCCAGCCTTGAGCGCCTCGAGGTTCTCCTCGTTGAGGTCGGCCTTGGCGACGCCACCGTTGTACTTCAGCGCACGAGCGGTCGCGACGATCACGACGGCGCTGGGGCGAACGCCCGTCATGCGGCACTTGATGTCGAGGAATTTCTCGGCGCCCAAATCGGCACCGAAGCCGGCCTCGGTAATGGCGACATCGCCAAAGCGCATCGCCATACGCGTGGCCATGATAGAGTTGCAGCCGTGGGCAATGTTGGCGAAGGGACCGCCGTGGACAAACGCGGGCGTGCCCTCGAGCGTTTGCACCAGGTTGGGCTTGAGCGCGTCCTTAAGCAACGCGGCCATGGCACCCTGGGCCTTAAGGTCGCGGGCACGGACGGGCTCGCCGGCAAAGCTGTAGCCGACGACGATCTCGCCCAGGCGCTCCTTGAGGTCGCTGATGCTCGTAGACAGGCACAGGATTGCCATGACCTCGGAGGCGACGGTGATATCGAAGCCGTCCTCGCGCGGCACGCCCTGGGCCTTACCGCCAATGCCGTCGATAACGTGGCGCAGCTGACGGTCGTTCATATCGACGACGCGCTTCCAAGTGATGCGCTTAACGTCAATACCGAGCTGATTGCCCTGCTGAATATGGTTGTCGAGCATGGCGGCCAGCAGGTTATTGGCAGCACCGATAGCGTGGAAGTCGCCGGTAAAGTGCAGGTTGATATCCTCCATGGGGATGACCTGAGCCCAGCCGCCGCCGGCAGCACCGCCCTTAACGCCAAAGACGGGGCCGAGCGAAGGCTCGCGCAGGGCCACGGCACTCTTGACGCCGCGACGACGCAGGCCGTCGGCCAGACCGATGGTCGTGGTGGTCTTGCCCTCGCCCGCGGGCGTTGGGTTGATAGCGGTCACGAGGACGAGCTTGGCCTGGTGATCAGTCGGCTCGTTGAGCAGTGAATAGTCGACCTTAGCCTTGTCGAAGCCGTACGGAATAAGGTGCTTAACGTCGACGCCGGCGTTCTTGGCCACCTCGGTAATAGGC
>CABUZI010000206.1 GCA_902496005.1 uncultured Collinsella sp. | reverse complement strand
CTTCCTGGATTCCATGGCAGCCGAGGGCATTGCCGGCTACGGCAACGGCATGCGCTACCGTTACGGCCTGTTTAAGCAGGAGATCGTTAACGGCAGCCAGGTCGAGGCCACCGACGAGTGGCTCACCCACGGCTATCCCTGGGAGGTCCGTCGTCAGGACAAGGCCGTGACCATTAAGTTTGGCGGCCACGTTGAGGGCTTTGAGGAGAACGGCCGCACGTTCTACCGCACGGTGGACACGCAGGACATCCTGGCCGTTCCTTATGACATCCCCGTTGTGGGCTATGCCGGCGAGACCGTCAACAAGCTACGCGTCTGGGCCGCCGAGCCGGTCGAGGAGCACTTCGATCTGGAGGCCTTCAACCGCGGCGACTACGCCTTGGCCGATGCCGAGCGCGCCGAGGCCGAGGCCATCAGCGCCATCCTCTACCCCAACGATGCCGGCGAGCACGGCCGTCTACTGCGCCTGAAGCAGGAATACCTGTTTGTCTCGGCCGGTATCTACAGCCTGCTCGACACCTTTGAGAAGGAGCACGGCGAGAACTGGGAGCTGCTGCCGCAGTTTGTGGCCGTCCACACCAACGACACGCACCCCGCCATGTGCGGCCCCGAGCTCATGCGTATCCTCATCGATGAGAAGAAGCTCGAGTGGGATGACGCCTGGAACATCGTGACGCAGGTCGTGAGCTATACCAACCACACCATCCTGCCCGAGGCCCTGGAAAAGTGGCCCATCGGCACGTTCTCCAAGCTCCTGCCCCGCGTGTACCAGATCATCGACGAGATCAGCCGTCGTTGGCACGAGTCATTCGACACCACTCAGGAGGGCTGGCAGGAGCGTCTGCGCCAGACCGCCATTCTGTGGGACGGCGAAATCCGCATGGCCAACCTGTCCGTGATCTGCAGCCATAGCGTCAACGGCGTGGCCAAGATCCACTCCGACATCATCAAGAACATCGTGCTCAAGGACTTCTATGCCCTGACGCCCGAGAAGTTCAACAACAAGACCAACGGCATCTCGCACCGTCGTTTCTTTGCCGAGGCCAACCCCACCTACGCCAAGCTCGTAACCGAGGCCATTGGCGACGGCTGGCTCAAGGACGCCTTTGAGTTAGAGAAGCTCAAGGAGTTTAAGGACGACACCGAGTTCCTGAAGGCCGTGGGTGCCTCCAAGCGCGCCAACAAGGAGCGCCTGGCCGCCTACGTTAAGGCCGAGACCGGTCTGGTCATTGACCCCAACACCGTCTTCGATGTTCAGGTTAAGCGCTTCCACGCCTACAAGCGCCAGCTCATGAACATCATGAAGGTGATGGACATCTACAACCGTCGCATCGCCGACCCCAACTTCCACGTGACGCCGACGACCTTCATCTTTAGCGGCAAGGCTGCCTCGAGCTACACCTTCGCCAAGGAGACTATCCGCCTGATCAACTCTGTCGCTGAGGTCATCAACAACGACCCGCGCGTCAACGAGGTCATGAAGGTCTGCTTTATCCCCAACTTCCGCGTGAGCAACGCCCAGCTCATCTACCCCGCTGCCGAGATCTCGGAGCAGATTTCCACGGCCGGCAAGGAGGCCTCGGGCACGTCCAACATGAAGCTCATGATGAACGGCGCCATTACGCTGGGCACCCTCGACGGCGCCAACATCGAGATCGCCGACCTGGCCGGCCGCGAGAACGAGGCCATCTTTGGCCTGACCGCTCCCGAGGTCGAGCAGCTCTGGGCATCGAACAGCTACTTTGCGTGGGATACCCTCAACGGCGACCGCGAGCGTCTGGGCCGCGTGATGGACGAGCTCAAGGACAACACCTTTGCGGGTCTTTCGGGCAACTTCGAGAGCATCTACAACGAGCTCATGAACAACAACGACCCCGACCTGGTCATGGCCGACTTCCGTAGCTACGTGGATGCGTGGGAGAAGCTCACGAACAGCTATGGTGACCAGGAGACCTGGAACCGCAAGGCGCTGCTCAACACCGCCTCCTCGGGCTGGTTCTCGAGCGACCGCACCATTCGCGAGTACCGCGACGAGATCTGGCACGCGTAAAGGCCGCGAGCTCCCTTATGCCAGCACGGCATTACTCGACGGGCGTGACGTTGCGCCGCGCCCGTCGCTAATGGGTTTAGGAACATCGATGACAGAAGGAGAAATCGATGAGTAAGAAAGAATGCATCGCGATGCTCCTCGCAGGAGGACAGGGCAGCCGATTGGGGGCACTCACCCAAAAGATCGCTAAGCCGGCGGTTAGCTTCGGTGGCAAGTTCCGCATTATCGACTTTTCACTCTCCAACTGCTCCAACTCGGGCATCGACACGGTGGGCGTTCTGACGCAGTATCGCCCCTACCTGCTTCATGCCTATGTGGGCTCTGGCGAGGCCTGGGATCTGGACAGCCGCGACGGCGGCGTGTCGATCCT
>CABUZI010000205.1 GCA_902496005.1 uncultured Collinsella sp. | reverse complement strand
TGGACACGGCCACCACGACGCAGTCCTTGTAACCGGCAGCGGCGATCTTGGCGCGGTCGATCTTGAGTATGGGCTGGCCGGCCTTCACAACGTCGTCGGCCTTGACGAAGCCCTCGAAGCCATCGCCGTTCATGTTGACGGTATCGACGCCAACGTGCACCAGAACCTCGATGCCGCTATCGGACTGCAGACCCACGGCGTGACCCATGGTGACGGTCACCTTACCGTCGCAGGGAGCGTAGACCAGATCGTCCTCGGGCCACACGGCACAGCCCTTGCCCAGAACCTCGCCACCAAAGACGGGATCGGGCACGTCGGCCATCTTGATGACCTTGCCCTTGACGGGCGAGCACAGCACGTCGGCGCCGGCAGAAGCAGAGATGGAGGCCGGAGCAGCGGCAGCCGCGGGCTCAGCCTTCTTCTTGAACATATCAAACAGACCCATACGTTTTCTCCTCTTGATTAAGCGCAACGTTGTGCGCATGCCTACGGTAATTATAGTGCCAAATGGTTCAAATGCTAAGGTGGGGACTCGAATCGCAAGCCCTTCTCGGTAGTGCTCGTGGGATGAGCATCTCCTTTGCATCGCGGTTCGATAAGCCGAGTATCGCCCACGCGCGGGACGGGCAGAAGCGGGCACGCCAAACCCGATACTTCTTTTCGCTCTCGAGTCCTGCCGCCGCCCCGTCCCTGACACTTCCTGATACCGACCGAAACGTGCCAAAATAAACCTGTCCCTTTTTGGTAGGTTTGGCGAGTGTGGATTTTCGGACGCTTAACTAACGAGCGTGGATAATCTCCCACTTTGAGGCCGTCACCGAGCCAAAAACGGGAGATTATCCGCTCTCATTTTGGATAACCCCCCCTTGTACCAAGCCGAGCTCCATGGTCAAGTAATAACGACTTCTCATCATTAGATTGTTTACATCAATTCTAATAACTATTTAATCCTTAAACTCGTTATTAGAATTGATATGATTGGCCTAATAACGAGTTTCCGGCACTAAAGATATGGAGGGCGCGATGCAAATCGAGGAGAACGGCCAGGGAACGCTCCGCAATAATCTATCGGGGAAATTGGCTTACTATTCGTTTTTGCCAACGCCCTTGCAATCATTGAGGCAGCTAAACCTCACTGAGGAAACCTATCGCACGCTTTCCACATGCTCACGAAAGCTTGGAGAGCTTGAAGGCATGCTCTACTTTGTTCCCAACGCCGACATGTATCTGATAATGTATGTGCGCAAAGAAGCACTCCTTTCTTCGCAAATTGAGGGAACCCAGTGCACGTTTGACGACCTACTTAGTCCATCGCAAACCCAACTCCATCATAAAGATGTCGCAGATGTCGTGAATTATGTCCGTGCTGTCGACCGCGGCGTAGAACTGCTCAAAAAGATGCCCTTGTGTACGAGGCTTCTCAGGCAGGTTCATGCGGTCCTGCTGGACGGAGTGCGCGGAACGGAGAAGAATCCAGGCGAGCTGCGCTCCTCACAAAACTGGATTGGCCCTTCAGGCTGCACCATTGCAACTGCATCGTTCGTCCCTCCAAACATTGAAGATTTGAGCAACACGCTCCAGGACCTCGAACGATTTATCAATGAGCCTCAAGTCGAAATGGATCCGATCGTGCGGGCGGCGCTCGTCCATTACCAATTTGAAACTGCCCATCCATTCCTAGACGGAAACGGTCGCCTGGGCAGGCTTCTCATTACACTTATGCTCATCAATGATGGCGTTCTTCATTCTTGCTTGTTCTATCCATCGTTCCAGTTCAAGAAAAATCGAAGCGAGTACTACCGACAACTCACATCCGTAAGGGAACGAGGAACTTACGAGGAATGGATAGAGTTTTTCTGCGCCAGTCTTCTTGAGAGTGCGAAGGACTCGGTAGGGTCTTTAAAGAGTCTTGTTGATCTCCACAACCGTTCGACGGCAGCTATTACCGAAAATCTCGGAAGGACTGCCGCAAACGGACAAAGGCTGCTGAGCCTTCTTGAAGAGCATCCCATCCTCGACACCGCATTTATCGCTGCCCGACTCGATATCGGTAGGAGCACCGCGAGCTCGCTCGTCAAATCATTTGAAGAATTGGGTATCCTCCGTCCACTCGACGAGTCAAGACAGAGATACCGACAGTACGGGTATGAAGAGTATCTTTCGATTCTCAGGGAAGACGCTGAGCCGATTAGATAGGCACCGCAGCCCAGCCATATTAAAACGAGCGTGGATAATCTCCCACTTTGAGTCCACACGGGGGCCAAAAACGGGAGATTATCCACGCTCATTTCTGACTAGTCATTGGGGACGTTCTTAAACGACTAGTCAAACAAGAACGTCCCCAATGACTACTACGGCAACGCCGATGTTTTGGCAACGACAGCGAAAGCCCGTCAGAGCGAGCAAGGTGCCTTGAAACGAGGCGGCATTGACCTTCTGGTCATGCCGCCGAAGTTGAAAGGCAGATTGCCGCTCTGGCGGGCTTGCAGCGTCGGCTGGTTACGCGG
>CABUZI010000204.1 GCA_902496005.1 uncultured Collinsella sp. | reverse complement strand
TGACAGCCGGGGCGAGCGGCCTCGACCTCGGCGATACCGGCAAGGATGGCCTCGCGACGACGCTCGGCAGAAAGCACGCCGGCGTCCTCGAGCACCTGCTCGTAGACGGCGGGGCTGGCAACAACATGGTCACCAGGGCCAAGCACGCGATGACCGCGCGTGGTGTTGCCACTCGTCACGTCGGCAAACGACACGGGCACAACGTCCTCGCCCAGAAGGCAGCAGATCCAACGGACCGGACGAACGAACGTGGCGTGCTCGTGGCCCCAGCGCTGGGAGCGGTAGTTGGGCCACTGCAGGCCGGCGATGGTCTTCTCGCACAGGGCCGTCAGGATCGGGGTAGCCGGTGCGGAGGGAATGTTCTTCTCGGCGAACACATACTCGCGACCGTCAGTGTCCTCGCGACGGACCAGGTCCTCGGCAGCCACACCGCACTTGCGGGCGAAGCCCTGGGCGGCCTTGGTGGCGTTACCGTCAGCGTCGAAGGCAATGTTGGCCGCGGGGCCACGCTTGACCTCGTGAACCTCATCGGTCGCGGTGGCGACGTTGGCAACGAGTGCAGCCAGGCGGCGCGGGCTCGAGATCACGCGGACCTCGCCGTGGGCCAGACCGGCCTCGTCGAGACCCTTGGCGATCATGGTGCCAAGCTGCTTGACGGCATTGTTCAGCGGTGCAGAGGGCATTTCCTCCGTACCAATCTCAAACAGGAAATCCTTAGCGTCTGCCATGGCTTACGCCACCTCGCCTTCCTGGTCGGCATTCTCGTTGACTCCGGCGACCTCGGCCATGTAGGCCTCGCAGCACGCCTTGGCGACGGCGCGGACGCGCAGGATGTAGTTGGCACGCTCGACTGCGGACAGAGCGCCGCGGGCATCGAGCAGGTTGAAAGCGTGGCTGCACTTCATGACGCAGTCGTACGCCGGCAGCGGCAGCTTGCGCTCCAGGCAGGAATGGCACTCGGCCTCGTAGTCGTCAAACTTCTGACGCATCATCTCGACGTTGGCGACCTCAAAATTATAGGCACTGAACTCGCGCTCGTTCTCGAGGAACACGTCGCCATAGGTCATGGGCGTGCCGTCGGGCAGGTAGCTCCACACCAGGTCGTAGACCGAGTTAACGCCCTGGGCGTACATGGCGATACGCTCCAGGCCGTAGGTGATCTCGACGGGAACGGGGTCGACCTCGATGCCGCCCACCTGCTGGAAGTACGTAAACTGCGTGACCTCCATGCCATTGAGCCAGACCTCCCAGCCAAGGCCCCAGGCGCCGAGCGTCGGACTCTCCCAGTCGTCCTCGACAAAGCGGACGTCATGGTCGTTGGGGTCCAGGCCAATGGCGGCCAGCGAACCCAGGTAGAGCTCCTGGGCGTTGACCGGCGAGGGCTTGATGAGCACCTGGAACTGATAGTAGTGCTGCATGCGGTTGGGGTTCTCGCCGTAGCGGCCGTCGGCGGGACGGCGGCAAGGCTGCGCATAGCAGGTGCGCCACTCGGCGGGACCGAGCGAGCGCAGCGTGGTCGCGGTATGGAAGGTACCGGCACCGACCTCGGAGTCATAGGGCTGCATAATGACGCAGCCCTGCTCGCCCCAGTACTGCTGGAGGCGCAGGATGATGTCTTGGAAGGAAAGCGATGAAGCGTTCATGCCTCTAATATCCCCTCGTCGAAACGATTACACGGTTAGGTACTGTACTATAGCGGTTTTTAGTCGATAGCGCCGATGCGGTTGAGCGGCCAGTAGCGCACAAGCGCCACAGCGATCAAATCAGAGCGATCGACGGGACCAAAGTAGCGTGAGTCGGCAGAGTTTTCGCGGTTGTCGCCCATCACCCACACGCACCCGTCGGGAACGGTGTAGGGATAGCTTACCTGAGCACCGGGCGCTTGGACCGAAAGTGGCCAGCTCATGCCCGTCGTATAGTCCTCGTCGAGTGCTTGGCCGTCAACGACCACCTTGCCATCCTGCAGGTCGACCGTCTGGCCGGCCGTGGCAATAACGCGCTTGACAAGAACATCATGCTCGGAGGTGCCATCGGGGTTGTGAAACACCACGATATCACCCTGCTTGACGGGCTGACCGAGCTCGAGGCTCACCTTTTGTGCCAGGATCTGGTCGCCAATCTCGATCGTGGACTCCATGGAGCCGGTGGGCACCACAAAGGGCTCGACCACAAACGAGCGAATCAAGAAGGTGGCCACGAGCGCGATCGCGATGACCGCGATCCACTCAAAAGCGCCCCTCAACGCGGAATGCTGCGATGGAACCATTCTCACTCCTCGCTCTGCGAATACGCAGCGTCCAAAATCTCCTGCGCGTAAGCGCGCTCCTCGGGCGTGAGCCGCGCTGTCTCGATCAGATCGGGACGCCAGCGGCAGGTGCGCTCGATGGCATTCTTACGGCGCCAGGCATCGACCTTGGCGTGATCGCCGCTCACAAGCACCGGCGGCACGCCCTCGCCGTTGAACTCGGCGGGGCGGGTGTACTGCGCGTACTCGAGCAGTCCTCCGTCCTCGGCGGTCGAGAAGGACTCGTCGACGTTGCTCATCTCATCTCCCAGAGCGCCGGGGATGAGGCGAAC
>CABUZI010000203.1 GCA_902496005.1 uncultured Collinsella sp. | reverse complement strand
TAGCTGCCATCACCCCGCGTGTGCAGGAACTGCGCGTGATCAACACCATCTGCGCCGCCACGAGCGAGCGCCAGCAGGCCGCCGCCGCACTTGCCAACCGCTGCGACTGCATGGTCGTCGTGGGCGGCAAAAACTCCGGCAACACCCGCCGCCTGGCGCAGATCTGCGCAGACGCCTGCGAGCACACGCATCATATCGAGGAGGCAAGCGAGCTCGAGGCCGCATGGTTTGCCGGCGCGCGCCACATCGGTATCACCGCCGGCGCTTCCACACCGCAAGAACACATCGAACGCGCCGTCGCGCGCATCAAGGAGCTTTGCCGCTAATCATGGACCAGACCGTACCCGCATACGCCGCCGAGGTGGCCGATTACGGGCGCAGCCGCGACCCCGAGCCGGGTGAGGGCGCGCTCGTTAAGAACGTGCGTCCCGAATCGCCCGCATGGGATGTGGGTATCGAGCCGGGCATGCGCGTGCTCACGGTCAACGGTGAGCAGCTTACCGACATGATTGTGTGGCTCTGGGAGGCCGACGATGATACCGTCGACCTCGAGGTTTTCGACCCGCGCGACAACACCGTCAGCCCCGTCGAGCTCGACCGCTTCCCGGGAGAGGACTGGGGCCTTGAGTTCGATGGCCCCATCTTCGATGGCATGCGCACCTGCGTGAACGCCTGCGTGTTCTGCTTTATGACGATGCTCCCCAAGGGCGGCCGCTCAACGCTCTATATTCGCGATGACGACTACCGCCTGAGCTTTTTGCAGGGCAACTTCGTCACGCTCACGAACCTCACCGACGAGGACGTGCAAAACGTCATCCAACGCAACATGAGCCCTATGAACGTGTCGGTCCATGCCGTGAGCCCCGACGTCCGCCGTCGTATGATGGGCCGCAACGCCCAGCGCGGCATGGACGTACTCGAGGCCATCATGGCCGCCGGCATCGAGATCCACGCGCAGATTGTGTTGTGCCCCGGCATGAACGACGGCGAGGAGCTGGAAAAGACCCTGCGCTTTTGCGAGGAGCACGAGCAAATCACAAGCCTGGGCATTGTGCCGCTCGGTTTTACCAAGCACCAAAACCGCTTTAGCTGGTCCTACAGCGACAAACCCGAGCTCGCGCGCGAGACCATTGCCATGATCCGTCCCTACCAGGACCGCGCCTTCGAACGTTTTGGCCGCCACACCTTCCAGATGAGCGACGAGTTCTACCTGGACGCCGGCATCGATCCGCCCGAGGCGGACTTTTACGACGGCTATCCGCAGTACTACGACGGTATCGGCATGATCCGCTCATACCTAGACGAGACGGACGATGTGCTCGCCGCCGATGCCGAACGACTGGCCCGCGTCCGCGAGGCCATCGCCACTCGCAGCCAGCACCTGCTGTGCCTCTCGGGCGCCAGCGCACGCGACACCGTGGCACGTTTCGTGGAATCGCCGCAGGGGCTCGCCGGCACCGTCACGGCCATCAAGAATCGCTACTTTGGCGGCAACGTGGACGTGACCGGCCTCATCGTCGCCTGCGACATTCTGGAACAGCTGCCGCAGGACCTCTCGGGGGTTATGCTCTTTGTGCCTAAGCTCATGTTCAACGCTGACGGCATGACGCTTGACGAGTATCATCGTGACGATTTACTCGCAAGCCTTACCAGTCGCGGCGCCGAGGTTCATGTGGTGTCGACCATGCCGAATGAGCTGCTCGATACCCTGGAGCACATCCTTGGCATTGTGCCTGCCGACTCTAACACTTCCACTGACCCTACCCATTAAAGGAGTGCAGATGAAACCTATCGTCGCCGTCGTCGGACGCCCCAACGTGGGCAAGTCCACGCTCGTTAACCGCCTGGCCCAGACCTCGGACGCCATCGTCCATGAGTCCCGCGGCGTCACGCGCGACCGCTCGTACCACACGGCCGATTGGAACGGCCGCGAGTTCACCATCGTCGACACGGGCGGCATCGAACCGCTCAAGAGCGATGACGTCTTCGCCACGTCCATTCGCGACCAGGCCCTCGCCGCCGCCGAGGAAGCCGCCGTAATCCTGTTTGTGGTCGACGGCCGCACCGGCGTCACCGAGGAGGACGAGTCGGTCGCTCGCATGCTCAAGCGCTGCGACAAGCCGGTCTTTCTGCTGGTGAACAAGCTCGACAACCCCGATCGAGAGAACGACAGCATCTGGGAGTTCTATTCGCTCGGTATCGGCGAGCCCACGCCGCTCTCGGCCCTGCACGGCCACGGCACGGGCGACCTGCTCGACGACATCGTGGCCCTGCTTCCCGAGGAAGAGGACGAGGTCGCCGATGAGTTCCCCGATGCGCTGAACGTGGCCATCATCGGCCGCCCCAACGCCGGTAAGTCCTCGCTGTTCAACCGCATCCTGGGCGCCGACCGCTCTATCGTGTCCAACATTGCCGGCACGACGCGCGACGCCATCGACACCGTCGTGGAGCGCAACGGCAAGCACTACCGAATGGTCGACACCGCGGGCATCCGTAAGAAGAGCACCGTGTACGAGAACATCGAGTACTACTCCATGGTTCGCGGCCTGCGCGCCATCGACCGCGCCGACGTGGCGCTGCTCGTCGTCGACGCCTCC
>CABUZI010000202.1 GCA_902496005.1 uncultured Collinsella sp. | reverse complement strand
TCCGATTTCGATGCCTCGAAGGCGCCGTTTGCGTTAGTGCTCGATGGGGGACTCAAGGCGCTCGCCCGCATTGAGGGTGGCCGCTTTGTCATGGAGCACGTTTTTCCGCAGGCAATCGGCGGTGTTCGATGATGTTGTCCGCTCGCGAGCTCGCGCGTATCTTTTTCGCGGGCGAGTCGGACGAGGCTCGCATCGTTACTGCCGATACGTTTTATGAGTGTGAGCACTTGGGTGCCGCATCGATTGCCATCGGCGTGTTCGACGGCGTTCACCGTGGACACCAGGAACTTATCGAAGCGCTTGTCCGTGATGCCCGTGCCCATGGCTGTAAGGCGGTCGTGGTTACCTTCGATCCCGACCCGGACGTTGTGGTGAGCCCTTCGCCCGCTCAAAAATTGATGACGACGGTCGACCGTCTGCATGCCCTGGCTCAGACCGGGGTCGATGCGGTGGTGGCCGTTCCCTTTACGCCTGAGGTTGCGGCGCTTGACCATGTTGATTTTCTCTCGCTGGTGTCGCGTCTGGTCGACATTCGCTCGATTCGCGTTGGTAGTGACTTTAGGCTGGGTCGTGGCGGTGCTTCTGGTGTTGCCGAGATGCGCGCCTGGGGTTCCGAGCACGGCGTTGACGTGTACGGTCACGACCTGCTTTGTGAGGGCGGTGAGGCCATTTGCGCCACCCGTATCCGTCATGAGCTCGGACAGGGCCATGTGGAGCTGGCTGCTGAGTTGCTCGGCCGCCCGTATATAGTGCGCGGCGGTGTTACTCGCGGCCGTCACGAGGGTTCTGACATGGGCTTTCCCACGGCAAACCTGCAGGTTCCCGATGGCATTCAGGTGCCTGCCGATGGCGTGTATGAGGGCCTGGTGCTGGTCGATGACACCGTGTGGCCCGCTGCCGTGAACGTCGGCCTGCCGCCAACGTATGCCGACGATGCCGCTTCGGCGCATCTCGAGGCTAATTTAATTGGTTATACGGGCGACCTGTACGGCGCTTCCGTTTCGCTGGCGTTTACGCGCTGGCTGCGCCCGTCGCGCGTGTTCGATTCGCTGGATGAGTTGATCGCGACCGTCGAGGGTAATATCGAAGATATTCGTCACAACTTGGGCGAGCAGGGGGTGAGCATCCGTGATTAGCGATGAGGAAAAAGACCAGGTACGCGCTGCGTCCGACCTGGTCGCCATCGTGCAGGAAACGGTTGAGCTCAAGCCCCGCGGCCATGAGTTTTGGGGATGCTGCCCCTTTCATGGCGAAAAGACTCCGTCCTTCCACATTATTCCCGCCACGCAGGTGTGGCATTGCTTTGGCTGCGGCGAGGGTGGAGACGTCTTCACCTATATCATGAAGCGCGAGAACCTGAGCTTTCCCGAGTCAATCCGTTATTTGGCCGACCGCGCGGGTATCGAGCTGCACGACACCGGAGATCGCCGCGAGCGCGGTACCAAACGTTCCCGCATCTACGATCTGTGCGCCGAGACCGCCCGGTTCTACCACACCATGCTTATGCGCGGTAAGGACGGCCGTCCGCGCGAGTACTTTGCCAGCCGCGGCATGGGCGGCGACGTCTGCCGCCGCTACTGCCTGGGCTTTGCGCCGGGTCGCAATGCGCTGGTGTCGCACCTGTCCCAGGCGGGTTTTACCCCGCAGGAGATGATCGACGCCAATGTTGCCGTGAGCCGCGGGCGCGGGCAGCTTGCCGACCGCTTCTACGACCGCGTGATGTTTCCCATCTTTGACGAGCAGGGTCACAACATTGCCTTTGGCGGGCGCATCATGGGTGACGGCCAACCCAAGTACCTCAACACCGCCGAGACGAGCGTGTTTCATAAAAAGCGAAACCTCTACGGCTTTAATTGGGCCAAGGAGTTTATCGTCGCGCAGGATACCGCCATCGTGGTAGAGGGCTATACAGACTGCATCGCCTGTTGGGAGGCGGGGATTAAAAACGTCGTCGCCACGCTGGGCACCGCGCTCACGGAGCATCACGTCAAGACGCTCGCCCGCTTTGCTAAGCGCATCGTGTATATGTTTGACGGCGATGCCGCCGGTCAAAAGGCCGCCCGTCGCGCGATTCAGTTTATCGAGCAGGATTCGATGGATCTGCGCTGCGTGGTGCTACCCGACGGCAATGACCCTATGGAGTTCATCACCGCACATGGTGGCGAGGCATTGCAGGCGCGCATCGATGCCTCCGAGCCCCTCATGGACTTTGTGTACCGTTCGCTGCAGGAGTCGAGCGACATCACCACGCCAGGCGGTCGCGCCAAGGCACTGGAAGATGCGCTGACGCTTATCTATCCGCTGCGCGATAGCTATATGATCGATACGTACTTTATCCAGATTGCCGATCTGCTGGGTTTGGATCTGGAGACCGTGCGTGCGAGCTCGGGCCGCGTGTTTCGCGATGTCGCCAAGCGCGAGGATGCGGAGCGTCGCCGTGAGCAGAACTATGAGCGTCAGCGGGCGCAGGCTGAGCGGTCCGGCGGGACGGGCAGTCGGGCGTCGAGTTCTCGCGATGCCGGTCGCGGCGCTTGGGCATCGGGCGCGACTCCGGCCGTAGCGGCGCCGGTCGAGGAAGAACCGTACGACTACGTCCCGCT
>CABUZI010000201.1 GCA_902496005.1 uncultured Collinsella sp. | reverse complement strand
TCGACCACGGCATCGCAGTCAACCGGCGCGGTAAAGCCCGGCCCCACGGCGATGACGGCAGGCGCCATGTCGCGCGTGGTGCCCAAGTTGCGCTTAGCCAGAATCGCGTCGACCACGGCAGCGGGTTTCAGCTCGCCGAGCATCTTGGCCTGGGGGTCCACCACAACGGCGACGTCTCCGGCCTCGGTAATCGCAAGTGCCTCTGCCGGCGTCTGTGCCAAGCGAGCGCGAATACCCTCGACCTCGACCTCGCCCAGACGAATGGCCTCGCAAAAACTGATCGTGCGGCGGATGCACGTGGGAACCGCGATATCGGCCATAACGACCGACACGCCGGCGCGCACCAAGCGAGCGGCGACGCCCGTGGCGATATCGCCGGCGCCGCGAACATAAACGAGCATTCCCGGGGCACCTCCCTGTGCTACGGTTTGAGCAGAGCAAAAGCGGTTCGACCGCTACTCTGATGATTATTTATTATCACAGTATTATACGGCGGTGAACAGATGGAAACGACGAGCGGAAACCTTGCCTCCGCGCTCAAGATCGAGCCGGGCATTACCGCAATTATCGGCAGTGGCGGCAAGTCGACATTGCTGCGTGCGTTGGGTCTCGAGCTCATGCGCGCCGGCGGCAGGGTGCTTCTCTGTACCACCACGCACATGTTTCCCGTCGCCGGCGTACCATGGGACGGGTCGAATCGTCGCCTGGACGCCGCGCCTTGGAAGCCGGGGGCCCTGCATGTTCCCGGCTGCACCTGCGAGGCATGCGCGGGCATGAACCGCGGAAGTATCTGCCAGGCGGGTGTTTTGGGCCCGGAGACAGGCAAGCTCTCCGCCCCCGTTGAGCCGCTCAACGAGCTGGCGCAGCGCTTTGACTATGTATTGGCCGAGGCAGATGGCAGCAAGCGACTCCCGCTCAAGGCGCATGCCGCCTGGGAGCCGGTAATTCCCTCCGGCACGGCCAACGTCATCTGGCTCGTCGGCGCCTCGGGACTCAGCAAGCCCATCAACGAAGCCGTCCACCGCCCCGAGCTCTTTTGCGAGCGTTGCGGCTGCGAGCTCACCGACATCGCCACGCCCGAGCGCGTCGCCCAGGTGCTCAATGCCGAGATGCGGATGCTGAACCTCAACAATGCCCGCATCATGCTCAACCAAGTCGACACGCTCAGCGACCCCACGATGGCAGATCGCTTCGAGGCAGCCCTCAACCGCCCCCTCATCGCCACCAGCCTCAAGTAGCCGGCCCCATCTCGTCAGTTGCGGTGAAATACGGACTGTTTGGCCGCCTGACGGCCGCAAACAGTCCGTATTTCACCGCAACTGCGGAGGGGACACGGCATCTTTGCTGCTAGCGGGGCACGTAGCGACCGGGCTGGGCTCCGGTAGGCTCGCCGTCGCGTGCCGCCAGCACGCCGTTCACAAACACGGCCTTGGCGCGGCCATGTGCCTCAAAGCCTTCGAGCGGCGTGTAGTCCACAGCCTGATGCTGTGTCGCGGCGCGAATGGTCCAGCGCGCCTGGGGATCCCACACGCACACGTCGGCATCGGCACCCTCGGCAAGACAGCCCTTGCGTGGATACATGCCAAAAACGCGCGCCGGGTTCTCGCTCATCAAGCGGCACAGATCCTCGGGACCCAGCTGTCCCTCAAAGCTCGTGGCAATCGCGACGGGACGATGCTCCACGCCGGGCCCGCCGTTGGGAATCGCGCGGAAATCGTCGCGCCCGCGGTCCTTTTGCCCGTGCAGGTTAAAGCTGCAGTGGTCGGTCGCAATCGTATCGATCTCGCCGGCCACAAGCGCCTCGCGCAGCGCGGCACGGTCACCGGCATGGCGCAGCGGCGGGCTCATCACATACTTGGCGCCCGCAAAGCCGTCCTCGCCCTGCTCCAGATAACAGGTGTCGTCGAGCATCAGATACTGGGGGCAGGTCTCGACATAGATATCCTTCTGCCCGCGCGCTTTGGCAGCGCGAATGGCCTCGAGCCCCAGCTTGGTCGAAAGGTGCACCACGTTGACCGGAGCGTCCCCGGCCAGGTGCGCCAGATACAGCAGGCGGCTCACGGCTTCGGCCTCACACACGTCCGGGCGGCTGAGCGCATGCCCCTCGGGCCCATGAATCCCCTGCTCGTACACGCGCTTCTGCAGCTCATTCACCAGCGTACCGTTCTCGCAATGCACGCACAGTATGCCGCCAATACGCTTGAGCTCCTCGAGCACCTCGAGCGTCTCGGCATCGTCCAGGCGCAAATGATCGTAGGCAAAGTAGGTCTTAAACGACGATACGCCCGCCTCGCGCATGGCCGAAAGATCGGCGCGGTTGCGCTCATTCCACTCGGCGAGTGCCATATGAAAAGCGTAGTTGGCCGTGCAGGTTCCGTCGGCGCGGCGATGCCACTCGGCCAAGGCATCGGGCATGGTCACGCCGCGATCGGCCGTCGCGTAGTCCACAATGGTCGTCGTGCCGCCGCAGGCAGCCGCGCGCGTGCCGGTCTCAAAGCTATCGGCTGTCCAATCCATGCCAGTCCAGCACTGCATGTGCGTGTGGCCGTCGATAAAGCCGGGAAACACCCAGCAGCCCGCGGCGTCCTCGACGGTATCGTCGGCGCCCGGCTCAATCGCTGCGGCGATCCGCAC
>CABUZI010000200.1 GCA_902496005.1 uncultured Collinsella sp. | reverse complement strand
TTCTTCTTCTTCTTGATTTGGAAGAAGTCGACTGGCGGTTTGCTCACGCTACCATGGATGTCCCACAGCATGCCCTCGACATAGTAGTGCTCCTTGATGACGCGGGTTTGGAACTCGTATTCGAAGCGATCGTGGCGGAGATAGTAGTTGAGCGCCTTGTTGTCGGGCCTGATTTGCCCGATCTGGCCGCCCATGCGTCCGATCATCGCGATGCGGTCGGACTCTTTCTCCCAAGGGCCCTCGAAGCGCAAAGCTCGTTCTCCGTCGCTATACCAAACGTCGAAATCCTCGTGTTTCGCGATAGCGTCGACGGGGAAGTACATTTTGTTGAACTTGGGCATAAAGCTCCTTCGGGTAGCGCCAAAACGTTAGTGAAAAGTATAGTGCAAGACGTGATTTCGCCGCTTTGGGGCTCGGCAATCCCATAGATTTAGCTTCAAAAGCTACCGTTTCTTCTGCGCTTAGGTCTTATCATAGGAACGCCCCATATAGTGGATTATGTCTTATACGTTTTCCCTGATAAGACGAGGAAATTCAACCCCAAAGAATGATGGTGAAAATATAAAGACATCCCATTGTGATGATGCATTTCCCCACTCGACCTATAACCTGAATTTGGCAGTTTAAAAGGCCCGTTTACCCACTCTGAGCTGGGCAAACGGGCCTTTTTGCGCTTACTTTTTCTTGTTCGGACTGGGATCCCAGCGGTTTGCCTGGGCGAGAACCGCCTTGATATCCTTCAGCTGCATGTTCTGCCGGGTCAGGTCGATCCCGGCCATCCTGCACAGGTCGTCGGTGGCGTCGCTCCTGTGGTCGAAGACCCACCAGTTGCCGTCGAGGTTGGTGCCGCACATCGCGGCGAGCTCTTCGGCGATGGTGCCGGCAGAGTACTTGCCGCCGGTCAGGGCCTGGATGACTCTCAGGATGCAAAGCGCCACGTAGCAGGTGAGGAAGTGCGCCTCGATGTGCTCTTGCCTGGAGACGTAGACCGGCCGGGTCTCGAGGTCGCTCTTGGTGACCTTGAAGGACTCCTCGATTTTCCAAAGGCCCCTGTAGGCCTCGATAACGGCGTCGTCGCCCATGTCCGTCTCGGAGGTGACGATGCAGTAGTAGCCGTCGCAGGCCTCGTCCGCGGCCAGGCGGCCGTCGTCGAACTCGAGCGCGGTGGCGGCCTCGAGCAGCTCGCCGGTCCTGCCGTCGACGCTCAGCCCCCTCACGTACTTGGCCGCGCCGAAGTGCGCGGCGGCGGTGTAGGCCCCCGGGTTGGCGACCAGCCTCCTGGCCTTGTCGATCGAGGCCTGGCGCTCCTTGCGGGCGCGCCTCTCGTACTTCTCCGACCAGAAGGCGACGTACTTGACCTCGACATCGACCTTGCGCTTGGCCCCGTCCGGCCCCTCCACGCTCACGGTCTTGCGGCCCTGCCTGCTCTTGACCTTGTAGGTGACGCGGCCGTCGGCGCCCGCCGTGCAGGCGTAGCCCTCGTCGGAGAGCACCCAGCCCCTGAGCTCGGCGTCCGACTTGGTGCCGCGGATGGACTGCGAGTAGACGAAGCCGTCGCCCCCGGCCACGAGCGCGGCGATGTTGGCGGAGCAGTTGTTCCCCTTGTCGCCGACCACGACGACCCTGTCCTGCCCGTAGTCTCGCTTCATCTCGGCGAGCACGTCGAGCATGGTGAGCGGGTCGGGGGTGTTGCCGGGGAAGAGCCTGTAGCCGATCGGGATGCCCCTGGAGTCCTGGAGCAGCCCCATCTGCACGATGGGGCTCTTTCGGTGCTCCTTGGACGCGCCCCTCTGCCTCAGGCCGCCCTCGTCGGGGTCGTCGACCTCGAAGTAGTAGTTGGTGACGTCGTAGAACACGCAGGCCGTGTCGCGTATGCCCATCTTGTCGACCGCGCGGTTGATCGCCGAGACGACCTTGTCGCGGGCCTGGGCGAGCGGGCCGAGCGCGCGGTAGGTGTCGTCGAGCGTGAACTCGCACCTGAAGAAGTGGCGCTGCCTGTTCTCCCAGGCGTGCTTCTTGGAGCCGGGGTCGATGATGCGCTCGGTCACCAGCAACCTCATGACGGCGTTGGCGTCGAAGGAGAACCTCCTCTGCTTGAGGTGGTTGCGGACGACCTGCTCGACGCCGAGGGCGCCGTAGACGGCCAGCAGCACCGCCGAGCCGATGTTCTTGCGCGCGACCTTGCGCTTGTCGATCTTCTGCTGGGGGTGGATCGCGATCTGCACGCTCTGCCGCCCGGCCCTCGCCGCGGCGTTGGCCTCGTCGCACACCTGCCTGAAGTGCGCTATGGGGTCTTCGTGCTCCCTCTCGAGCTCGTCGAGGTAGCCCAGCGACTCCACCGTCCTGTGCTTGACCTTGCCGCCCTCGCGGTAGCCCTCCACCAGCGTGAGGTAGACCCTGCCGTCCTTGCGCCTCGACTTATGCAGATACACCGTCTGAACTGGCCTTTCCCTGTTTTTGCAGATGTCATATTCTACCATAAACAACAACAAACAGCAACGTAGAAAAGTAATGAAACTTGACACAAAACAAGCCGCTGACCTGCGGCTAGGATAGAAAACGGACTAGTTATGCTGCGAAACTATGGTGTCGACACCGCACCAGACACCGCAGTTCATGTGGCACATGAAGCAACGGGTCCTGCGCCAGCGGATGCCGTTCTCATCGACCGTGTTG
>CABUZI010000199.1 GCA_902496005.1 uncultured Collinsella sp. | reverse complement strand
GATTTTCTACGCATGCTTCATCGTGTGGGACGGAATGTGAGGCGCGCGTGGTTTGCGGCGTGCCCGTGGCTTGCGGCCGTCCCGGCGATGGATGCGCTACTGAATGCGAGTTCGGCAGTAGGGGCAGACCTTCCAGTGCGCATCGAGCGGGCGATGGCAGCTGGGGCAGACATTGCGAACCTGGGTGTCGCACACCGGGCAGACGACGAAGTCCTTCTCGATGGGCGCGCCGCACTGCGGGCAGGTGCCGTACTGGGCAAGCTGGCGCTCGCGCAGAGCCATGTCCAGCTCCTGCTCCTCGCGGTCGGACGCGTAGGAGTGCGGACGCAGAACTAGGTAGGCGATGAGGCCCACAAACGGGATGAGGGCGATGATGCCCCATGCCACGTAGGCGCTGGCGCCGCGACGGCGAGCGTCGATAAACACATAGACGACCGACAGCACATACAGGGCGATGATAAAGCCAACGAAGGCATAGACGACGCCCATAAGCTGCGGCGACATGAGCTCGGAGATGTACTTGGACATTGGGGGTACCTTTCGGAATATTTACAGTCCGGTCAAGTTTACCACGGGGTTTGTTTATATGGGACCACGGCTAGGAGCGGGGCTGGCGCGGACACAAACATCTCAATCTGTAACAGGTGGGAGCGGAATCCGGGTCTAGATGTTACAGATTTAGACACAGGGGTTCCTCCCCGACTTCAATCTCGATCTGTAACATCTTGGGCTCCAAAACCCCTCTTACTGTTACAGATCGAGACAAACTTCCGGCACCGGGGTCAGCAGACAAAGACGTCGACGTTACCGAGCTTCCCCTCGCCTACCGTTGGCAGATGCAGCGGGGCTGTTCGCCGCATTGCCGCCGTGTTGGACGCACGCAGACCGTAGGATGGTCTTATTGACATCCTGTCAACTTGTCTTGGAGGCACCGTGGCAGAAACGTTTGATATCGCAATTGTGGGCGCGGGCATTACCGGGTTCGCCATCGCGAGGCAGCTCGCGCGCTATGACCTATCTATTTGCGTAGTCGAGGCCGCCAACGATATCGCGCTGGGCGCGTCGAAGGCCAACGGCGGTCTGGTGCACGCCGGCTACGATCCGGCACCGGGCACGGTAAAGGCGCAGGTCAACGCCCGTGGTTGCGAGCTATATGGCACGTGGGCCCAGGAGCTCGGATTTTTGTTCCGCCGCACCGGTTCGATGGTGCTGGGTTTCAGCGACGAGGACCGCGCACAACTGAAGAAGCTGCGCCAGAATGGCCTGGCCAACGGCGTGCCCGAGCTGTCGATTGTCGGCCCCGAGCGCATCCACGAGTTGGAGCCGCGCGCGAGTGCCCAGACCACGTGCGCGCTATGGTGCCCTTCGACCGGTTACGTTGACCCGTTTGAAGTAGCCATCGCCGCGCTGGAGAACGCCGTTGCCAACGGCGTGACGTTTATGCGGTCTGCGCCAGTGGAGGCAATTGAAGTTGCCGACTCGGATGACAGAGCTGCGCGCTTTACGCTGGCAACGCCCGCAGGAGACGTGCACTGCCGTTACCTAATCAACGCCGCAGGCAACGGAGCCGCGGATATCTCGCATATGGCCGGCGCCGAGGAGTTCCAGATGGTCTGGCGCCAGGGCAACATCGTGGTACTGGACAAGGAACCGCGCGCGCTCATGCCGCTCTACCCGGTGCCGACGCCGGTGTCGAAGGGCGTCATCGTGACAGGCACCGTGCATGGCAACACCGTGATCACCGCGACCGCCGCCGTGCGCGAACCGGGCGATACACAAACCTACGCGACCGATGTCAACGCGCTCCTGACCGGCGCGCGCAAACTGGTGCCCGATCTGGACACGCGCCGCGTGGTGCGCGCGTTTGCCGGCGGACGCCCGGTCATTAAGGGAACGAACGACTTCTTTATTGGGCAGTCATCTGTGGTGCCGGGGCTGTTCCAGGCGGCGGGCATTCAGTCGCCGGGCGTGGCGAGCGCCCCGGCCATTGCCGAGCGCATGGAGCAAGTGCTGCGCGACGCCGGCGTGACCCTGCGCGAACGCGCCGATTGGAACCCGATTCGCCGTGCGCCGGACGACTTTGACCGCGCGCCGCTCGCGCGCAAGGAAGAGCTCATTGAGTCCGATCCCGCGTGGGGGCAGATCGTCTGCCGCTGCGAAACGGTGCCCGAGGCCGAGATCGTGGCCGCGATCCGACGCCGCCCGGGCGCGGTTTCGGTCGAGGGCGTCAAGCGGCGCTGCCGTGCCGGCATGGGTCGGTGCCAGAGTGGTTTTTGCCAGAGCCGCGTGGTGGCGATTCTTGCCCGCGAGCTGGGCTGCGACCCCAGCGAGGTGCTGCTGGAGGATGCCGGATCTTGGCTGGTCGAAGGACCGCTGAAAGGGGTGAGCTAGGATGGCGACGTTTGACATGCACGACGAACGCGCAGAGGCCGGAGCCGCAGTGTCGGTAGCAACACAGGCCTTCGACGTGGTCGTTATCGGCGGCGGACCTGCCGGCATGGCGGCCGCGCTTGCCGCGCATAAGGCCGGCGCGCGCGTGGCCATCGTGGAGCGCGAGCAGCACCTGGGCGGCATCCTCCGCCAGTGCATTCACCCGGGTTTTGGCCTGTCGCACTTTAAGCAGGAACTCACCGGCCCCGAGTACGCGCAGCGCTTTATCGACCAGGTGCGCGCGACCGACATCGTGCTGTTCTTGGACAG
>CABUZI010000198.1 GCA_902496005.1 uncultured Collinsella sp. | reverse complement strand
CCATATCACCCGGCAAACGCAAATAGGACAACCACGCAAAAACCAGGCTATCCACCGCGCAGAACGGCCGTTCCTCAAACGGATCAAACGCCGTCTGGGCATAGGTCAAAAAATTAGGCGAATCCGACATGGCCCTCCCATCAACTATGGTGCATTGGGGTGGTGCAAAGTAACCTGACCCCCTCGCACCAAAAAGGCGCCCGGACCGTGTGGCCCGGACGCCTTTCATTGTAGCCTGTTGCCCAAAAGAGCTTGATTTAGCAGGAGAAGTCGACGCTGTCGATGATGTCCTTGAGGGCCTTTGCGGAGGCGGTGAGCTCATGCTGCTCGTCATCGTTCAGCGGCACGGGGACGCGGCAGACAACGCCATCGCGGCCGACGACGGTCGGCATGGAGATGGCCAGATCGGACAGGCCATACTCGCCCACCATGAGCGAGGAAACGGGCAGAACGGTCTGCTCGTCACGCATAACAGCGGTGCAGATGCGCTTGACAGCCATGGCGACGCCGTAGTAGGTGGCGTGCTTCTTCTCGATGATGGTGTAGGCGGAGTTCTTGACGTCCTCGGCGATGCGCTTCTCGGCAGCCTCATGCTCCAGGTGGCCGTGAAGCTCGCAGAAGGTGTTCAGCGGCACGCCGGCAACCTGAGCGCTGGACCAAGCGACAAACTCGGAGTCGCCGTGCTCGCCCATGACATAGGCCTGGACATCGCGCGGGTCAACCTCGACGTGGGCACCAAGCATCTGCTGCAGACGGCCAGTGTCGAGCACGGTGCCGGAGCCGATGACATGGCCCTCGGGCAGGCCGGACATCTTGATGGCAGCATAGGTCAGAACATCAACCGGGTTGGAGACGATGAGCAGAATGCCGTCGAAGCCGGACTTCTTAATCTCGGGGATAATGGACTTAAAGATGTTTACGTTCTTGTTGACCAGGTCCAGGCGGGTCTCACCGGGCTTCTGGGCAGCACCGGCGGTGACGACGATCATGGCGGCGTCGGCGACATCGGAATAATCGCCGGCGTAGATCTTCATCGGCTCGGCAAACGTCATGCCGTGCGCGATATCCAGGGCCTCACCCTCGGCACGGTTCTTGTCCACGTCGATGAGGACCATCTCGGAGAACAGACCACTCTGCATCAGTGCGAACGCCGAAGACGAACCGACGAAACCGCAGCCGACAATAGCGACCTTCTTCTCGTTAACCATTAGAAACTCCCATCTCTCTCCACAAACAAGCCGCCCGGGAACGACCCGAGCGGCTTGCCGTAATCCCAATACATCCAATCGGGACTTTGATTATGCCCCTATTCGCAGCCAAAAATCGACCGTTTACCGAAATTGTTTGCAGGATTCGTAAAATAACTGCACGAAATCGGTTTCGAGCTATTGACGAGTCGAAATAGGTTTCTAATACAGGCCCGCCTCGCGAATGGCCTCGACAGCCAAAGCGATCTGATCGGGCGGCAGGACCAGCGCCATGCGCACGTGCCCCTCGCCCGAAGGGCCAAAGCTCGCGCCCGGCGTCACCACAACGCCGGCCTTCTCCATGAGCTCCTCGCAAAACGCCATGGAATCGGTGCGACCACCGGGAAGCTTGGCCCACACAAACATAGAGCCATGCGCGTTGGGACGCTCCCAGCCCAGGCCCTCAAGACCGTCGCACAGGGCATCGCGGCGTTCCTGGTACTTCAGACGCTGCACCTCGACCTCATCGCGCGGACCGTTCAGGCACGCGATGGCGGCCTTCTGAATCGGGAAGAACATACCAAAGTCGATCTGGCCGCGCAGCTTGGCAAAGGCCGAGACCACATCCTCGCGACCGACCAAAAAGCCGATGCGGGCACCGGTGACGTTAAACGACTTGGAAAGCGAGAAGAACTCCACGCCCACCTCAAGCGCACCGGGATACTGCAAGAAGCTGCCGCCGGGCTCGCCGTCAAACACGATGTCGGAGTACGCGTTGTCATGAACGATCAACAGATCATGCTCGCGGGCGAAAGCGATGATCTCCTCGTAGACCTCGGGCGTGCCCACCGAGCCCACCGGGTTCGCGGGCAGCGACACGATCATATACTTGGCGCGATCGGCAACCTCGGGATCGATGCCCGCCACATAGGGCAGGTAATTGTGCTCGGCAACCAACGGATAGTACTCGAGTTTGGCATCGGCGATTTTGGCGCCCGCCTCGAAGACCGGGTAGCACGGATCGGGAACCAGAATGGTGTCACCCGGGTCGAGCAGAGCCAGGCCCAAATGACCCACGCCCTCCTGTGTGCCGTTGCACGACTGCACCATGGACGGCGTAATGCCCGAAACGCCAAAGCGGCGCTCATAGTAGTCGCACACGGCTTGCTTGAGTTCCGGCAGGTCACGCAGGGCATACTTCCACATCTCTGGGTCCTGCGCAGCCTGGGTCAGCGCCTCGACCACGTGGTCGTACGGCTTAAAGTCGGGCGTGCCCACGCTCATGTTATAAATGGTCTTGCCCTGAGCCTTCAGTGCGAGAAGCTTGTTGTTGAGCGAGGCGAAGACCTCCGCGCCAAAGCGGTCGAGACGCTGCGATGCCTGCATGCTGCCACCTTTCGATATAAAAAACGCGGCGCTCCGACAAGAGCGCCGCGCGATACGGGCCATCAGATTGCAAAAGTGTAACGCTTGCAAACCCCGTATTGGTTCAATTTAGCCAACCTTAGTCAATTGCATT
>CABUZI010000197.1 GCA_902496005.1 uncultured Collinsella sp. | reverse complement strand
GGTCCTGTTGGGTCTGGCCGTCGTTGGTTTTGTCATCATCGGCTTTTCGGTGGGTGGCGTGCTGCGCTCTGCTCGCGACCGCGCGGCCGATTTTGCCGAGCGCCGTCGTGCCGATGTTAACGCGAGCCCGTGGGGTGACGACGAAGCCCTGTCGGTGCCCGGCGTTGCCCGTCCGCACCTGAGCATTCTTCGTCAAAAGGGCTCCGATGCTGCCGTGACCACGGTCATGGGCAACGATGTGGACCCGGTTTTGGACGATGACGACGAGGACGAGGATCCGTTTGTCGACGTATCCGATGCCGTGGAGGCCGAGCGCGCTAAGACGACGCTGCTGCCGCGCCGTCATGTCAAGAAGGGCAAGGCCACGCCCAAGTTGAATACAAGCGAGCCCGACCCGTCTTGGTCCGATAGCGAGATTGAGCTTACCGAGGGCGATGACGAGGACGACGAGGCTCCGATTGAGACCGCAAAGACAACTTTGCTGCCGCGTCGCCATGCTAAGCGCGAACAGGTAACCGGCCAGCTTTCGATGGAAGACGACCCCGATAAGATCGACGAGTCCGAGCCGCCGTTTGCCGTGAATCCTGTCTCGGCAACACCTCAGATTCCCGACTTCTTGAAGCATCCCAAGGTTGCCGATACGGCTGTCGCGGGCGCTGCCGAGGCGCCTACTCCTAGCGATGGGGGAGCGGTCAATGCCCCCGCGGATAACGAGGGCGAAGAAGAGGACGGCCTCAAGCTTCCGCCGCTCGAGATCCTGCACGCCAACCCGCAGTCGGCGTCCTCCGCGTCATCTGACAAGGAGCTGGAACAGACTGCCGAGTCACTGCAATCCACCTTGCTTGAGTTTGGCCGCAGTGCCCGCGTGGTCGGCTGGATCGCCGGCCCCACGGTGACGACCTTTAAGCTGCAACCTGGCGAGGGCGAGCGCGTGAGCAAGATTTCGAGCCTCGAGGACGATATCGCGCTTTCGCTCGCTGCTCAGTCGGTGCGCATCTTTGCCCCGATCCCCGGTACCTCGCTTGTGGGTATCGAGATTCCCAATCGCAAGCGCCAGAACGTCAACCTGGGCGACGTGCTTCCCTATGTGAAGGGCGGTCCGCTCGAGCTGGCCATCGGTCGAGATGCCGAGGGCACGCCGGTCGTCGCTGACCTCGCCAAGATGCCCCACCTGCTGATCGCCGGCACGACCGGTTCTGGTAAGTCGGTGATGATCAATTCCATCATCACGACCCTGCTCATGCGAGCCCTTCCCGAGGACGTTCGCCTGATCATGGTCGACCCCAAGCGCGTCGAGCTTGCGGGCTATAACGGTTTGCCGCATCTCTATGTGCCCGTGGTGACCGAGCCCAAGCAGGCCGCGAGCGCTCTGCAATGGGCCGTGTCCGAGATGGAGCGTCGCCTGAAGGTCTTCGAGCGTCTCAACGTGCGTAAGATCTCGACCTACAACGAAAAGCAGGCCGCCGGCGAGTTTGAGCATTACGACAACCCGCCCCAAAAGATGCCCTATCTGGTCATTATCATCGACGAGCTTTCGGACCTGATGATGGTCGCCGGCAAGGATGTCGAGGCCTCGATCGTTCGTATCGCCCAGCTGGGCCGTGCCGCCGGTATACACCTTATCGTGGCTACGCAGCGCCCCAGCTCCAACGTGGTGACGGGCCTCATCAAGGCCAACATCACCAACCGCATCGCCTTTAACGTCGCCACGGGCATCGACTCGCGCGTTATTATTGACCAGATGGGTGCCGAAAAGCTCACCGGTTTGGGCGACATGCTGTTCTCCAAGGTCGACTGGGGCAAGCCTCGCCGTATCCAGGGCTGCTTTGTCTCGGATGACGAAATCAACGAGATTGTCGAGTTCGTCAAGTCGCAGAGCGAGCCCGACTACCACGAGGAGATCCTGTCTGCCGTGGCGCCCGCTTCCATGTCCATGGTGGGTGGCGGCGGCATTGTCCGCACCGGAGTAGCTGAGCCGCAAGACGATGATCCGCTCATTTGGGAAGCCGCCCATATTGTGGTGGAATCGCAGCTGGGCTCCACATCTGGCCTGCAACGTCGTCTGAAGGTTGGCTATGCGCGTGCCGGGCGTATTATGGACATGCTGGAAGAAAAGGGTGTCGTTGGTCCGCCTGACGGTTCCAAGCCGCGTGAGGTTCTGCTGGACGAAGAGGGTCTTGCCGCGCTGAAATCTGTCGACGCCGAGATGGCACGTGAAGATCGTGAGTTTGGAGGATTCTGATGGCTGCACGCTTTGGTGACATGCTGCTCGAGCAGCGTCGCCGAATGGGCCTTTCCATTCAGCAGGTCGCCAATACCATCAAAATCAGGCCGCAGATCATCGAGTTTTTCGAGACCGGTAACTTTGCTTCGATGCCGCCGCGCGGCTATGCGCAGGGCATGATTTCGAGCTATGCTCGCTTTTTGGGCCTCAATCCGCGCGAGGTCGTTAATGCCTACTTTGACGACCTGATGGCATACGAACGCGAGACGTCGCAGCAGGGCGGTCGTTTTCAGGACGCCGCCGGCTACGTCAATTCGCGTTCCTCGGTCGATAACGGGCGCTTCCTGATGGTTCAGGGCGGTCGTTCGACCCGCTATGGACAGCGTCCTCAGCAGGCCGGTTATATTACCGAGACGGGTTCGGGCGAGGAAATTCGCTCACAGCGTGACCGGTTCCGCAGTACGCCGATGCCCGAGGACCGTGCACTTCCCG
>CABUZI010000196.1 GCA_902496005.1 uncultured Collinsella sp. | reverse complement strand
TGGGCGACATGATCGATCGCGGGCCCGATCCGGTCGGTGTTATTAAGCTCGTGCGCTCGCTGCCCAACGCCCGCGTGCTCAAGGGCAATCACGAGCAGATCATGCTCGATGCCATCATTGGCCAGGATCCGCTCGATGCCGAGACCTGGGATATCAACGGTGGCTGGACGACGCGCGAGCAGCTCAACGACATGGAATTTGAGGCATACGAGGAGCTCGTGCGATGGATGGCCGCGCTGCCGCTCTACGCGGTGGTCGAGACTGCCGAGCGGCCGTACCTGCTGGTGCACGCCGGCATTCAGACCGAGGCGGCGCGTGCGTTTTTGCTTGAGCATGGTGTCGATTGTGCCGATGGCGTCGGAGCGGTGGGTGCTGATCGCGAGCTGCTGCAGCAGATGCTCGCAGTGCAGTCGTCCGATGACCTGCTGTGGATTCGTCACGGCTATTGGGATGTGCCGACCGGGCTGCTTTCTGCCGAGGGCAAGGGTCCGGTCGTGGTGAGCGGTCACACGCCAACGGTGTCGCTCGGGCGTTATTGCGAGGTCGGTGGTCTTGCGGGGCTCGATGAGGAGTCGGGCCGCGGGCAGATCGTGCGCCTGGGCGGCGAGGATGCCGCCGGTGTGCCCGATCGCATCGACATCGACTGCGCTGCCGCCACCGGCTCCGAGTTCGGTCGCGTGGGCATCCTGCGCCTGGACGACGGGGCGGAGTTCTACGCGAACATCAACCCGGGCGAATAATCGGTGCAAGGGGTAGCTAATTTGGGACGGGGCTTTTTTGACTACTTTTGCCCTTCTGCCCGCTAATTGATTTCTCTGGGACGGGGATTAAATAATCATTTGGCTGCCCGCTGGCTAAGTGAGTAGACTTTTTTGGAAATGCCGAGCACCCAACATATTTGCCTCAATAAAACCGCAGGTCACAGACTTGTGCTCTGTTGGTGTGGTCGGAGATTCGGTAAAAGTCTACTCACTTAGTTTTGCGTGATGAATATTGTCCGCAACGAGACCCCAGACGGGGTGATTCCATCGCAAATTCCGGTGACCGGGCAGCTAATTAGGCGCCGTATGGGTTGCGGTCGCGTTCTATGCGCTGGCGGATGTGGGCGTACTCGATTATCAGTAGCACCAGGAGTAGGGCCATGATGGCTAGGTAGCTCACCACAGCGCCCATCAGACCCAGCAGCTTAATCAAGATCACCGGCAGCACCACGCTTACGGCGAAGCAGATCAGGTAGATCTTGGTGACGTCTCCAGCGTGGCGTAGCACCGTGATGATGGCGTAGATAAAGTCGATGGCCGCGGTGACGCCGCCGGCGACGACCATCAGCAACGCCAGCGTACGGTAGCGCTCAAAGCTGAGGCCGTACATAAAGCTCATGAGGGGAATACCGGGACCTGCCATAAATGCGGCGCACACGCCGGTGATGACCACGATCAGCGCCATAACGGCAACAATAATCAGGTCAAAGCGATGA
Source organism: uncultured Collinsella sp. (assembly GCA_902496005.1). GTDB lineage: Bacteria > Actinomycetota > Coriobacteriia > Coriobacteriales > Coriobacteriaceae > Collinsella. The sequence goes on along the minus strand of CABUZI010000196.1, from coordinate 1,278 downwards.
CGCTTGCGAGGATTAGCCCAAATGCTCGACAAGCGCAGAAGCTGCGGTTTATAGATAAATCCAATGCTCAGCAAAATAGCCTGCGCCGGAAAGAACAGGGCATTAAAGTACAGCTGATATTTGTATGCCAGCGTGCCTTCCATCACAAACTTGGGCATGCTCTCAATTAGGTTGAACAGGAACAGTGCACCAAAGAGCGGGGCGCACTGGACAAACAGGTGGCCGACCTCGCGCAGGCTCACGCGGCGCGATTTTTCGGTCTCGAGCAGGGCGAGCGGCGCGGTGACCAGCACGAGCGAGGCGATCGCGGTGACACCCATGGCCATGGCCGCGATGGGCATGCTGCGCGTGAGGAACAGCGCCACGCTGAAGACCGCGATGACGCCGACGGAGCGTAGCGTTTGGCTCATTCCAGCCAAGTAGAGTTTGTCGGCCTGCTGCAGGCGGCCTTCGTACACGTCGGCGACGCCATCGATGACCTTATACAGGTAGACGCCTAGGCCGATCGTCGCCATCTGCGCATCATAGCCGCGGGCGCTGCTGTACATGAGGCCGCAGCCTAGGGCGAGCGCTCCACAAAGCCAGCGGTTGAGCTGGTAGGAGGCAAAGGACGTCTTTTCGTCGATGTCCGAGACCTGGAAATTGCGCACGCCGTAGTTGCACGCGATCATGATGAGCGTGCCGGTGACAAAGGCGATGGAGAATTTGCCTGCTTCTTCGGCGCCCACGAGCTGTGTGGACACGATGGTGAGCAGCGGAAACGCCAAACCCCACACGGCGGTGCCGAGGGTGTTCCAAAGATAGTCGCGACTGGTGGCGTGCTCCTCGTATTCCGCCTCCTGCATGGAGAAGCCGCCGCCGTAGACGGCGCCGAGCAGACGGTTCCACCAAGCGTTGACCATGCGGCGGACGGGGCCGGGCTCCCGATCGCGTTCGCGCCGGCGACGTGTGGCTTGGCTGCTATCGGGCCCGCCGGCGTTGCGCTGACTCAGCTCCTGGATGCGTGCGAGCTCTTCGGCCGTGTGGGAGGCCGGGAACAGGCCGTTCTCGATGCGACCGCCCTGGGCCTTCGCGGCGCCGTCTTTCGATGCGGCGGGGTTGGAGATGCCGTTGCGGCGGGCGATGGCGCGGCGAATGCTATCGAGGGGCGTGATGCTCAAAGCGGGGTCCTTTCTATTGCTGCGTTCTAGTATAGACGCGGCGGTGTTCGCTCGTGTTTTTGAACAGGTTGTTCAATAATTTCGGCGGCGCCATTCAGTAGTCGGCACTTAGGGACGT
>CABUZI010000195.1 GCA_902496005.1 uncultured Collinsella sp. | reverse complement strand
GAGCGTGCGAAGGCCGAGGAGGTCGCCGCGAACGCCGCATCCGCATCGGCGCCCGCGCCTGCACCCAAGCCCGCTGCTGCGAAGCCTGCACCTGCCGCGCCCAAACCTCAGCCTAAAAAGGCCGCTCGTCCCAAGTCCGTCGAGCCCAAGCCGAGCCGTGACGAGATGACCTTTGCCCAGCGCATGGTTACCTCCAAGGAACCTACGGGCGAGAACGAGATCCCTGGCATGGCGCCGGCTCAAAAATTCATCATTGTCCTTGCCCTCATCGCGTTTGTCATCTTTATGGGCTACACGATCCTGACCAGCATGGGCCTGCTCTAACCGATTTGCATCGGGCGTCATGTCCGCATCCTCTGCTCTCGTCAAACCCTCAAATTCTGTACCACACATCCGAAAGGTCGCCCCATGGCTTTGACCGACATCTCGCATCCCACCGACATTGCAATGCTCACCGATCTGTACGAGCTCACTATGGCCCAGGGCCTGTGGGAGAGCGGCAAGGCCAATGAGCAGGGTTGTTTTACCGCGTTTTACCGCGACCATCCCTTTGGCAGCGCCTATGCCGTCATGTGCGGCACCGCCGAACTGCCCGAGCTGGTCGAGAATCTGCGCTTTACGCCCGAGGACATCGACTACCTCGCCTCGCTCCAGGCCCCTGCCGGCGGCGCGATGTTCAAGCCTGGATTCCTCGACTACCTGCGCGATTTTCGTGCGCATGTAAACATCGACGCCGTGCCTGAGGGCGAGCTCGTCTTTCCGCGCGAGCCCATGGTGCGCGTCACCGGCCCCGCGCTGGAGTGCCAGCTGCTCGAGACGGCGCTGCTCAACATCGTCGGGTTCCAGACGCTTGTCGCCACCAAGACGGCGCGCGTGGTGCTCGCCGCCGACGGTCGCCCCGTGGCGGAGTTTGGCCTGCGCCGAGCCCAGGGTCCCGATGGCGGCCTGGCCGTTGCGCGCGCGAGCTACGTTGCCGGCTGCTCCTCTACATCCAATGTGCTCGCCGGCCGCCGCTACGGTATTCCCGTCTTTGGCACACATGCGCACAGCTGGGTGATGAGCTTCGATTCCGAGCTCGAGGCCTTCCGCGCCTTTGCCAAGTCGAGCCCCAAGAACTGTACGCTGCTCATCGACACCTATGACGTGCGCGAGGGCTGTGAACATGCCATTACGGTTGCCAAGGAGATGGAAACGGTGGGCGAGCGCCTGTCGGCCATTCGCATTGACTCCGGCGACCTCGCCAAGCTCTCCAAGTATGTGCGCGGCCGTTTTGATGCCGAGGGCCTGCCCTATGTGGGGATCTCGGTTTCCAACGATCTTGACGAGTATACGATTCAGTCACTGATCGACCAGGGTGCGCCCATCGACAGCTTTGGTGTGGGCACCAAGCTTGCGACCTGCTACGACCAGCCGGCGCTGGGCGGCGTGTACAAGCTTTCCGCCCGCCGTGCGAGCGAGGCAGATCCATGGACGCCGGTGGTCAAGCTCTCCGAGCAGCCCTACAAGCGCACGATCCCGGGTGTGCAACGCGTGCGCCGTTATTACGACGGCTTTGGCGGCCCGGTCTGCGACATGATCTACGACGAGGACCATCTGGCGGGGGAGGGCGCCGCGCGCGGCAATACCCTCGTGGCCGTGAACGATGCCGCCCTGGTGACCGACGTGTCCGAACTTGAGTATCGCGAGCTGCTGGTGCCGATCGTGCGCGATGGCAGTGCGGTGGCTCCGCGTGAGAGCATCCAGGACGCGCGCGAGCGCTGTGCTTGGGCGCTCGATCATCTGGATGCAGCTTTCAAGCGCTTCCTGTACCCGCAGACCTATGTGGTGGGCATGGAGCAGGGCCTGGCTCAGGTGCGCGACGAGCTCGTGCGCAAGAACATGGCCGCGGCCTCTGCCTTTCCCTGGGCTCACTAATTCCTTGGGCGGTAGGGGCGAGTCACGCTCCCTTGGCCGCCAGCTCGGCCGTTCGCTGAACAGTTGATTGGTTTGACGTATGACGACTTCTTATAAAACGATTGTGGTAAAGATCGGTTCGTCCACGGTTGTGCGCGCCGATGGCAAGGTCAACCGCTCCTTTATCGGCGGGCTTGCCGATCAGGCCGCAGCCCTGCGCAAGCTCGGCTGGCGTCTGGTCGTGGTGAGCTCGGGCGCTATCGCCTGCGGCTATCCCGTGCTGGGCTTCGACCGCAAGCCGGTCGGCGACCTGCCGAGCCTGCAGGCCTGCGCCTCGGCTGGTCAGTGCATCATCTCGTCGGCCTACGACGAGGAGTTCCATGCGCGCGACCTGCTCACCTCGCTCGTGCTGCTCACGCGCCACGATACGGCCCGCCGCACGTCTTACCTGCACGCGCGCGACGCCCTGCTGCGCCTGGTGGAGCTTGGCGTGGTGCCGGTCGTCAACGAGAACGATACCGTTACCGTCGATGAGATTAAGTTTGGCGACAACGACACACTGGCGGCGCTTGTGAGCTGCCTGGTTTCTGCCGATCTGTGCGTGACGCTCTCGGACATCGATGGCCTCTATACCGCCAATCCGCATGAGGACCCCACGGCCGAGTTTGTTCCTGTCGTGCATAAGATCGATGCCAAGATTATTGCCTCGGCGGGCGATTCTTCCACATCGGTGGGCACGGGCGGCATGATTACCAAGATTCGCGCGAGCCGCATCCTGATGACGGCGGGTATTCAGAGCGTGATTTGCTCGGGTGAGGAGCCCGATGCGCTCGTGCGCCTCGCCCGCGGCGAGAGCGTGGGCACGCTGTTCGATCCGCCGGCGGAGCGTCTGGACATCGCACCCCGCAAGCTG
>CABUZI010000194.1 GCA_902496005.1 uncultured Collinsella sp. | reverse complement strand
GTGTCCATCATGCCGGGCATGGAGAACGGAGCGCCCGAGCGCACCGACACGAGCAGCGGATCGGAGGCGTCGCCGAGCTTCTTGCCGCAGCGGGCCTCGAGGTCCGCCTCGGCGGCAACGATCTCGTCGAGCGCGCCCACGGGCCACACGTTGCCGGCACCAGAGTACTCGACGCAGGTCTGGCAGGTAATGGTAAAGCCACCGGGAACCGGCAGGCCGATGCGGCTCATCTCGGCAAGATTAGCGCCTTTGCCACCAAGCACGAAGTTCATGGACTTGTCACCCTCGGTGACACAAGTGCCCTGGGCATCGGTTCCAAAACGGTAAACCCTCTTGCAATCGCTCACGATACTTCCCCTTTCATGCACTTACGCGCACGACCGTGGTAACGAATCGACCCGCCGGATGCGGGCCGTGAGGGAACTATACGGCGGGATTTGAACGGGCTTGAGCAGAGGATACGCGGTTTGGTAAACGTGCTAAAACTGGCGGTAAACGGTAGGTAAAGGTGGTTACCTTATGAAGATACCACTGTAAGAAAGTGCAGGTCAGATGCGATATTTTTGCTAAATCGCTTTATCAAAATGCTGCTACTATTAGGCTCGACGGGCGGCGCGGCGGGCACGGGCTTCTTGGATTTCCTCCAAGTGGCTAATGATCTCGGCAGCGCTTTCCTCGATGGCCTTGCCGTCGGTACGCACCACAAAGCAGCCCAGGCGCTTCATGAGGGCACGGGCTTCCTCGAGCTCGCTGCGAACACTCTCAGGCTCGGCATAGGAGCCGGCGACGGCGCGCGCGTAATCATCGCCTAAGCGGCTATCGCGAATTTCAGAAATAACGTCGACGGTTGAAACCAGGCCGAACAGGTGCATTGGGTCGACCTCGTAAATTGACTTCGGCGGCTCCATGCCATGGGCCAAAGGAACATTGGCAACCTTGTAACCTTGATAGGCCAGATACATCGACAGCGGCGTCTTGGACGTACGGGATACGCCCAGCAGCACGATATCGGCACCCGACAGATCGTCGCAGCCGCGCCCATCATCGTGCTCAACGAAATACTCCATGGCCTCGATACGATGAAAATAGCGGTCATCGGTCTTGTGAATCACGCCGGCAACGCCCTTGGGCGGCACACCGATGAGCGACGACAGTACGGCAAGCGTCGGGCCGATCAGGTCGACCGATCGAATGTGCAGCATGCCCAGGTAATCGAGCACACGGGCGCGAAGCGCCGGATCGACAATGGTATGGAACACGGCAATATCGCGATGGTCTGCATCGACACGCGGGCCCACAAACGATTTAACCTGCTCCACAGAGTTCACCTTGGGCAGGCGCAAGAGACGAAAAGCCCCTTCATCAAATTGCCCGGACGCCGCAAGCACCACCTCACAAGCAGTATCGCCGAGCGAGTCGGAGATAACGATAACGGTGGGACGAGCGGTGACCGGGCAATCCATGCGGGGCTCCTTTTGCGCTTACACGCAGGCTGGCTTACTTTTTGCGGGCAAGCTCACCGATGTTGGCAATGCCGGAGAAAACGGCCTCGAAGCGGTTGAGCAGCTTAAGGCGATTATCGCGGAGCTGCTCGTCCTTGTCCATGACCATAACCTCGTCGAAGAAACGGTCGATGGGCGCACGCAGGGCGGCGAGGGCGGCAAATGCGGCCGGGTAATCCTCGGCAGCGAGGGCGGCATCTACAGCGGTCTGAGCGGCCTCGGAGGCATCGGCAAGCGCGAGCTCGACCTCGCCCATCAGGCTGCGGTCGTACTCCACGCCCAGCTCGGGCTTGGAGATATGCGCGGCGCGAGCATAGGCGGTCGCAAGGTTGTCGAACGTCTCGGCGTCGTTCTTGCGGGCCTCGTCGAGGGCGGCGCAGCGGGCGAAGAAGACGGAAGGGGCGATGATGTGCACCGCAGAGACGGCGGCAACGGTATCGGCCGGAATCTTCTCGTCGCGGGCCATGCTCACCAGGCGGCCGTGGAAGAAGTCACGAACCTGCTGGGCGACCTCAACGGCGTCGAACTCAATGCCCTGCTCGCTATAGAGCTCGAGCGCAAAGTCGATGAGCGACGTGGGGTCGATCGGCAGGCGGTCGCGCAGGATGTTGATGATGCCGATAGCGGCACGACGCAGCGCGTAGGGGTCCGAAGAGCCGGTCGGGGGCTCGCTGATGGCAAAGATACCGGCGATGGTATCGAGCTTATCGGCGCAGGCCACGATGCAGCCAGCGGTGCCCTCGGGCAGCTCGTCACCGGCAAAGCGAGGACGATAGTGATCGCGAATAGCATGAGCGACCTCGTCGTTCTCCCCCATCGCGGTCGCGTAATAACCGCCCATCACGCCCTGCTGGCTCGTGAACTCGACGACGGCGTTGGATACCAGGTCGGCCTTGCACAGGTGCGCGGCGCGAGCGGCATCGGCTGCCAGGTGAGCACCCAGGTGTGCCTCACGGGCAATAGCGAGCGCGAGCTGCTCGATGCGCTCTGACTTGGCGAGCACGCTACCGAGCTTCTCCTGGAAGGCAACCTTGGCCAGACGCTCACGGAACTCGTCGAGAGAGATCTTCAGGTCCTCCTCGTAGAAGAACTCTGCGTCGTCCAGACGGGCGCGCACGACGCGCTCGTTGCCGTCGATCACGCGCTCGGCGTTCTCGGGCTTGCTGTTGGAGACGACCACGAACTCACGCGTGAGCTTGCCCTCGCCGTCATAGATCGGGAAGTAGCGCTGGTTGGTGAGCATGGACTCGCAGATAATCTCGTGCGGGACCTTGAGGAACTCCTCATCGAAGGTACCGACGAGCACCGTCGGCCACTCGCAGAGGTTAATGACCTCCTCGAAGACCCTCTT
>CABUZI010000193.1 GCA_902496005.1 uncultured Collinsella sp. | reverse complement strand
GTCCACTGCGGCATCAAGCTTGGCCGGTGTATCGAGCGTCGTGGCGTCCACATAAGCGTCCGCCCCCGGCACGCCCACCACGCGCGCGATCGACGACACCGTACGCGGGTCGTCGCCACTAATCACGTTGAGGGTCACGCCCTGCTCGTTAAAGTAGCCGATGGTCTCGGCCGCCGAGGTACGAATCTCGTCGCGGATGGTCACAAAGCCCACGGGCTCGGCCTCGCCCACCATATCCCCATCGGGCGTAAAGCCGTCCACGCGCGCCACCACGAGCACGCGGCAGGTATCGGCAAGCTCGGCAACACGGTTCTCGACCTGCGAAAACACACGATCAGAGAGCACAAACTGCGCGGCACCCATCACATAGGAGCCCTGCGCAAAAGAAGCGCCACTCCATTTTTTAGACGACGAGAACGGAATGACCGACAGCGGCTCAGACACCTCGACCGGGCGATCGGCGTAATAGTTGAGCAGCGCCTGGCAGGTCTCGTTGGCATCGGCCGAAGTCGCACGCGCGACGTTAGCCAGCGCAAAATCGAGCACTGTGGTATCGACGGGAACAGCCGCCTCCTCCGAGTCCACGCCAAAGCCAACACCCTCAACAGGCAGCGGGTAGGTGCCCTCGACCTCCATACGACCCGACGTGATGGTGCCCGTCTTGTCCAGGCACAGCACGTCGACGCGCGCGAGCGTCTCGATGCAGTAGAGCTGCTGCGCCAGCACCTTGCGGCGGGCCAGGCGCACCGTGGCGATGGCGAGCACCGACGAGGTCAGCAGCACCAGGCCTTGCGGGATCATGCCCAGCAGGGCGCCCACCGTGGACAGCAGCGCCGACGAAGGCACATGACCAGCCAACAGCTCGGAGAAGCACCACGAAAGCGCGCTATCGCCCGGGGTTCCCGCGGCATCCCACAGCCCACTTACACTCGAGGCGAACAGAGCCAGGCCAAGCGGAATCATGATGATGCTCGCAAAGCGCACGATGGCGTTAAGCTCGTTCATGATCTCGGAATTGACCTTTTTGACGTACTTGGCCTCGTTATTAATTTTGGCCACGTAGTTGTCGGCGCCGACATGGATCACGCGGGCGCGCAGCAGGCCCGAGTCGATAAAGCTGCCGCTCATGAGCTCGGAACCGGGCTGTTTCTTAATAAGGTCGCTCTCGCCCGTCAGCAGGCTCTCGTTCACGAGCGCCTCGCCCGAAACCACCACGGCGTCAGCGGGAATCTGGTCGCCGCGCCCCAGGCGGATGATGTCGTCGAGCACGATCTGGTCCAGGTCGAGCTCCACCTCGGCGCCATCGCGCACCGCGATGGCCTTCTTGGAGGTCAGCAGCGTGAGCTTATCGACCATCTTCTTGGAACGCATGGACTGAATGACGCCAATAGCGGTATTGAGGAACACCACGAACAGGAACGTCAGATTCTTAAACGAACCGGTCAAAATGACCAGGAAAGCCAAGATCACGTTGATCAAATTGAACAGCGTGCAGAGGTTCTCGATGATGAGCTCTTTGACCGACTTGGTCTTGAGTTCCATGTTGCGGTTGATTTTACCGGCGGCGATACGCTCCTCGACCTCGGCGGTTGAGAGTCCGCGCTCGATATCCGTTGCTGCCATACCACGTCCCATCACGTCGCGTCAGTATAAGAAAACCGCCCGGACCATGCGAGGTTCGGACGGTCTTACGTTCGATGGTGCCCCATGTTGGATTCGAACCAACGGCCTTCTGCTCCGGAGGCAGACGCTCTAATCCCCTGAGCTAATAGGGCCAACGGTTGGCATTATACCCAAGTGCACCACGGGCTAACAAAATAAAAGAAAAAGCTTTGCAATTCCGAGGAAGACGCGGCGCAACGGCCCACTTTAGAAGGCAAAAGCGAGTCAGATAGTATAAACTCTCATGCACCATATATACACGGCTCGCGATGCGGGCCGTTTTTGCAAAAGTTATCCATCGAGGTGAGAGGCACACCATGATTGCAATTTTAAAGCAGAGCGCCAGCGACGAGGCCGTAAGCCATATCGTCAGCTGGATTGAGAAAAAGGGTCTGAAGACCGATGTCTCGCGCGGCGAGAACGAGACGATCATCGGCCTGGTGGGCGATACGACCAAGATCGACCCGTTCCTGCTCGAGTCCATGGATGTCGTCGAGCGCGTGCAGCGCGTCTCCGAGCCTTTTAAGCGCGCCAACCGCAAGTTCCACCCCGAGGACTCCGTCATCGACTGCGGCCACGGCGTCAAGATCGGCGGCGACCAGTTCCAGGTCATCGCCGGTCCCTGCTCCGTCGAGGGCGAGAACCTCATCCGCATCGCACGCCGCGTGAAGGCCGCCGGTGCCACGATGCTGCGCGGTGGCGCCTACAAGCCCCGCACCTCCCCCTACGCCTACCAGGGCATGGGCCCTGCCGGCCTCGACCTGCTGTGCGAGGCGTCTGCCGAGCTCGACATGCCGATCGTCACCGAGATCATGGACCCGCGCGACGTGCAGGTCTTCCTTGACAAGAAGATTGACGTCATGCAGATCGGCGCCCGTAACGCCCAGAACTTCCCCCTGCTCAAGGAGGTCGGCAAGACCAAGACTCCGATCTTGCTTAAGCGCGGCATGTCCGGCACGATCGACGAACTGCTCATGGCAGCCGAGTACATCATGAGCGAGGGCAACGACAACGTCATCCTGTGCGAGCGCGGCATCCGCACCTTCGAGACCCGCACCCGCAACACCTTCGACCTCAACGCCGTGCCGGTGCTGCACCACCTGTCGCACCTGCCTGTCGTTGCCGACCCCAGCCACGCCACCGGCTACACCCGCTACGTAGAACCCATGGCACTCGCCGCGACCGCCTGCGGTGCCAACGGCCTGGAGATCGAGG
>CABUZI010000192.1 GCA_902496005.1 uncultured Collinsella sp. | reverse complement strand
GCCGGCGTTGACACGATCGAGCACGGTGCCCCGATGACTCCTGAGATCTTGGAACTGTACCGCGGCGCCGCGGGCACGCAGCTTGAGGATCGCGCGCCCAGCGTTACCTGCACTATCAGCCCGGCGCTGCCGTTTGTATTGCTCGACCCGAAAAAGACCCATTCGACCGATACGCAAAAGAAGAACGGCGACATCGTGTGCTCGGGCATTATCGAGAGCGCCCGTGCCGCACTGGAAGCTGGCGTTAAGGTGGGCCTGGGCACGGACTCGAGCTGCCCGTTCGTGACGCAGTACGACATGTGGCGTGAGGTGGCCTATTTTGCCAAGTATGTCGGCGTGAGCAACGCCTTCGCACTGCATACGGCTACGCAAGTCAACGCCGAGCTGCTGGGGCTGGACGGCGAGACTGGCACGATCGAGTGCGGCAAGGCCGCCGATATCTTGGTGACGCGCAAGAACCCGCTCGATGACCTGTGCGCACTGCGTGAGCCGACGCACGTGATGTGCCGTGGCGATCTGGTGCGCAAGCTCAAGGTGAAGCGCATTCCCGAGGTGGACGCCGAGCTCGACGCGATTATGACCATGCCTGCCGAGGCGTTGGCCGAGGAGCTTGCCCGCGATGGCGTGGCGTAAGCGCGCGATATGGCGATGCGACAAAGGGACAATCCTTTTGTCATAATCAGAAAAAGCCGAGGTCCCAGTGCGAGGCCTCGGCTTTTATTTGTCCCATAGTATGGCAGCTATGAGCGCGTCTCCATCTTGGCATGGCACTTGGGGCAGGTGACGCGGATCTTGCCTTTGCCCTTGGGAACGGAGAGCATCTGGCCGCAGTTGGGGCACTTAAGATAGGCCGTGGTCTTGCGGCCCTTCCACATCTTCTTGGCTGTGCGCTTGGCACGCTCAAAGTCTTCCTTACTGGTGCCGGCTGCGCGTGAGGTGCTGGCCGCTGCAGCTCCGCCGCCCAAGCTAGCTACAAACTTGCCCAAGCCGGGTACGTTTGCAGTCGCGGCGACAAAGGCCTCGTTCTCCTTGCGACGTGCGTCGATATTTTTGGACAGGCCGCGCAGCACGCCAATCACGATTACGGCGATGGCAATCCAGCTGAGCCACTGGATGCGGGCTATCGATCCGATCATCGCGATGACGATGCCGGCAAAACCCATCACGATGGTGAGTTCATCGGCACCATTGCGACCCTTCATAAAGTCATTCATGCAAATTGCCTTTCGTTCGATATGCTGCACGCCTTTATACCCGATTTAGAGCAAGGGGGACAGGTTAATCTGCACCAATGTGGTGCAAACATACCTGTCCTCGGAATACCAAGACGGTGCAAAGAAGTCTGTCCCCAATGCCCCAATTACTTGGAGAGCTTGTCGACGACGCGTTCGATCTCGGCGAGCTTGGCGGCTTTGAGGTCCTCGTCGCCCGATTCGATTGCCGAAGTCACGCAGCCCTCGATATGCGCCTTGAGCACGTCGGCGTTGATGCGCGCGAGGAGCGCCTGTGTTGCCATGAGCTGCGTGGAGATGTCGACGCAGTAACGGTCCTCCTCGACCATCCGTAGGATGCCGTCGATCTGGCCGCGTGCCGTCTTGAGCATGCGGGTCACCGATTTATGGTCTGCCATCATGGCGGGTCCTCGTTTCTGGTCGATCTTCCGGATGTCCCCGTCAGTTGCGGTGAAATACGGACCGTTTAAAGGCCTAGGGCGGCACAACAGTCCGTATTTCACCGCAACTTCTGAGGATTCAGTAGGCGGCGTCTGCTACGCGGCGGTCACGGATAGGGCGTGGAACTTCTCGCCGGCGTCCTCGACGGCGGCAGCGAGCTGCTCAGCGGTCACGGTGTCGGCGCACTCCACCTGTACGGTCTGAGTCTCGTGATCGGCGTCGGCGTCGGTCACGCCGGCAACGTTGAGCAGTGCCGTCTCGACAGTGGCGTCGCAGTGGCCGCACATAAGGCCGGAAGTCTTGATTGTGTAACGCATGGGTGTACTCCTTATCGATTGAGAATATCTGACAGTTTAGTCGTGAACAGCGTCATCTTAAAGGTGTGCTGAGGTGCCCGAGATTGCCCCGAAAGAGGAGCGAAGCGTACTTGGGTACGCGAGCGACGGTTTGAGGGGCAAGGTCGGGTGCTTCAGCGCGCCGTCTTGGGCTTAAAGGATTTCAGGCGCAGTGCATTGGACACGACGCACACGCTCGACAGGCTCATGGCCGCGGCGCCAAACATCGGCGAGAGCTGCCAACCGGTGAGGGGGAAGAACACGCCCGCCGCCAGCGGAATGCCGATGCCGTTGTAGAACAGCGCCCAGAACAGGTCCTGCTTGATGTTGCGAATTGTGGCGCGCGACAGCTCGATGGCACGGGCGACGTCCATGAGGTCGCTGCGCATGAGAACCACATCTGCCCCTTCTTTGGCGATGTCGGCGCCGGTACCGATGGCAAGGCCCACGTCGGCGCGCGCCAGGGCGGGGGAGTCGTTGATGCCGTCGCCCACCATGGCGACCTTGCTGCCCGCATCCTGCAGCTCGCGCACGTGGCGTTCCTTGTCGGCGGGGAGGACGTCGGCGATGACCTGCTCGCTGCTCAGTCCCACGCGGCGGGCGATCGCTTCGGCTGTCACGCGGTTGTCGCCGGTGAGCATGCGCACGTCGACGCCAAGCGAGCGCAGTGCGGCGATGGCCCCGGCGCTCGTCTCCTTGACCTCGTCCGCCACGGCGATGGTGCCGACAAGCTCGCTGTTCTTGGCAAAGAACAGTGGCGTCTTGCCCTCGGCCGCGAACTGTTCGGCAAGGCCGGCGGGAACCTTCACGCCCAGCTCGTCCATCAGACGCACGTTGCCGGCGGCGATGACATTCTGCCCCTCGCGTGCCGTAACGCCT
>CABUZI010000191.1 GCA_902496005.1 uncultured Collinsella sp. | reverse complement strand
CCGAGGCCTTCGACACACCAGGCTGCATGGCATCGATCCACGCGTTGCCCGAAGGCGCAAAAGTAAAGAGCTGACCAAGTTCGCGCTGTAGCACGTACGCACTGTCCATAACCGCACTGTCGTCGCAAAAGATACTCGCTTTGATGATATTTACGTTGGGATCGGGCAGCTCCCAAATGCGCTCGGCATTGGGAAGGTCCTTATCGACCTCACGCACGAACTTGCACTCGTCATCGAGCAGGAAGGACTTGGTTCGGTCAAAGAGCGCAAGATGCAGATTGGGAAACGTCCTGACGGCCTGGGCGAGCCTTCGAATCGCCAGGTGGGAATACACCTCACGGTCTACCATCTTACCGTCGGCGTAGACCTGGGCGCCGTTAGCGGCGACAAAGTCCATCTTGTCGCGAACGGGCGCAAAGAACTCGCACAGGCGATCGTAGCGACGACCTGACGATGCGGCGAAATGCACGCCATGCTCGTGTAGCGCCAGAATCAGTTCGTAGGTCTCAGGAGGCACCTGGCCGTTTTCGTCAAGCAGTGTGCCGTCCATATCGGATGCAATCAGTTTAAACATAGAAAAGCTCCCTTCGGGCTTGTTGGAATCAAACGCGTATCCGATTCCAACGTACCCAAAGGGAGCTCAAATAAGACTCCGCGGGCGTAAACGTTACAAGGACCTGGCAAATAGCTCACACATGCCAGAGGTCCTACGGTCGCGGCGTCAGGCAGCCCGCCAAAGAGTGTCCCCGATGACTAGTCGTTTAAGAACGTCCCCGATGACTAGTCGGCGTAGGTGAAGGTTGTGACGTCGAACATGCCCTCGGGGCGGATGCGGAGCGTCGGGATGACCGGCAGGGGCAGGAAGATGATGCCCATGATGGGGTCGAGCGGCGGCTCAATACCCATGGCGCGCGCCTTGACCATAAAGTTGTCGTGCTGCGCAGCAACGTCCTCGGCCGTGCCTTCGCTCATAAGGCCACCGAGCGCCAGCGGAATACGCGCCACGACCTTGCCGTTGCGCACCAGCACGTGGCCGCCCTGGCCCACGGCCTCGACGGCAGCCATCATATCGGCCGCGCTGTCGCCCACCACGCACACGTTGTGCGAGTCGTGGCCGATCGTCGAGGCGATGGCACCGCCCGTGATGGTAAAGCCGCGCACCCAGCCGCGACCGATATGCTTGCCGACAAGACCCAGGCCCGCGGGACCATCACCGTCGGCGCCCTCGGCCTGCAGTGACACACCGCGGCCGTGGCGCTCGATCAGCATAATACGGCGCAGGCCCTCGGCGCTCTCGGGACGAACCATGCCCGTGATGGCCTTACCCGGCACCACGTCAATCACGGCCTCGCCCGGCTTAAAGGCATAGTCGAATACGTCGAGCGAAAGATTCGGCAGCTTAACGGAGGCGCGCAGCTCATCGGCAAGGGCCGCAACCTCGGCCATCTCGGGTGCGATCTCGCCCACAAAGGTGCCGTCCTGCGCCACCAGGGCACCGGCGGCATATACACGATGCGGAGCCGTGGCAAACGTCAAGTCATTGAGCACCAGCAGGTCGGCACGCTTGCCCGGGGCGATGGCGCCACGCAGTTCGTGCGGGTCGCGGCAACCGTGGTCCAGGCCAAACGCCTCGGCCGTGGAGAGGGACGCCATGGAGATAGCGACCACGGGGTCGATACCGGCCTCAATCGCCACGCGGCAGGCATTGTCGATCATGCCGGTCGCAAGCGCATCGGAAGGGGCGCCGTCGTCGGTCGCAAAGCAGCAGCGGCGGGCGCGCGCGGGATTCTCCAGCAGCATCGGGGACAAATTGGCCAGGTCGTGGCTGCACGTGCCCTCACGCAGCATCACATACATGCCGCGGGATAGCTTGTCGAGCGCCTCCTCGGGAATCGTCGACTCGTGGTCGGCGATAATGCCCGCTGCGGCATAGGCGTTGAGGTCCTTACCGGCAACGAGCGGCGCATGGCCGTCAACCTGCTTGGACGGCGTCTGGTTGGCAGCATCGATGCGAGCACAGGTCTCGGAGTCGGCCATAAAGACGCCCGGCAGGTTCATCATTTCGCCCAGGCCAAAGACATCGCCCGGATGCTCGGCAAAAAACTCCTGCATATCGGCGGCGGTAATCACGGCACCGGCCTGCTCGTCGGGCAGCGCGGGCACGCACGAAGGCATCATGTACTTGATGGAGATGGGCGCGCGGCGGCCATCCTCGATCATAAAGCGCAAGCCGTCGAGACCGGCAACATTGGCAATCTCGTGGCTGTCGGCAATGGCGGTGGTGGTACCGCGCGTCGCCGCCATGCGCGCATACTCGGCGGGACGGATGTTCGAAGACTCGATATGCAGATGCCCGTCAATAAAACCGGGAGCGAGATAGCGACCCTGGCAGTCGATGACCTCAGTTGCCTCGTAGGTGCCAGCGGCATCGTCGCGACCATCGTAGAGCACGCCGACGATCACACCGTCCTTGACGGCAACGCTACCGGGCGCCACACGCTGGCCATACACGTCGATGATCTGCGCATTGGTAAACAGCGTGTCGACGGGCACGCGGCCCTCGGCAGCGTCGATCACAGTCCTCATGACCTCAACGGACATACATACTCCTTTAACCGTAGAAAAAAGCTGCGGAGCGGACAAGCCTTCACCGCAGCAAGCCAATAGCCATTGTATGCCCAAACGATGGGTCAACAATGCGCCTCTCCGCTTAACGGCACACGCCGCTTGACGCAATGGGGACAGGTTGCTTTGCATTAATGGCAAGGATTGTCCCAAAGTGCCGGCACAGAAGGAACGTCCCAAAGTGCCAACAACGGAAGCGCCGATGTTTTGGCAACGACAGCGAGCGGGCCGCATTTGAGACAAGGTGACGTGAAACGAAAGGGCGCTGACCTTCTGG
>CABUZI010000190.1 GCA_902496005.1 uncultured Collinsella sp. | reverse complement strand
TGCCGCCCTGCGCGTCAGGCTGCTCGGTGTCGATGCCCCACAGGTTGGCCAGGCGCTCGTTGAATGCGGCGCACATGGCCTCGGTCTCGCGCGAATTCTCGTTATCGACAATCACGATGCGCCAGGGCGTTGCCGTGAGCTCGGTCATAGAGTCGAACAAGTTGGCCAGGAGTTCCTGGCGCTTGTACGTAACGACGACGATGGCGAGCTTATCGATGGGAGCGGGAAGGGTTGAAGGCATGGGGCAATATATCCTTTCACGCGCGGCGGGCGAGCGCTGCACGGAAGCTATCGAATACGTCCTTGGGACTGTCCTATTGTAAAGGCTCGGCGCACCTTAGCGGCAAGCTTTGAATAAAACGCAGGAACCTGCCATGGGCCCGCCGCATGACGTGGGGCTGCTTTGCCCGCAAGAGGCTCCATAGATTATATAAACGCCCGCTGGCGCGCTGGCCCTTTGATACCATGAAACGACAGGTATTTCCTAAGGAGCACATTTGTCTACTAATTCCTCTGGCAGCCCTGTCCTGTCGCTGCTTATTCCCATCTACAACGTTGAGCGCTACCTGCGCGAGTGCCTCGATTCCGCCGTGGCGCAGACGCTCAAGGATATTGAGATCATCTGCATTAACGACGGGTCGACCGATAACTCGCCGGCGATTATCCGCGAGTATATGGAGCGCGATAGGCGCGTCAAGATGATCGACAAGGCCAACAGCGGCTACGGCGACTCGATGAACCGCGGCCTGGAGATGGCGCGCGGCAAGTACGTTGGCATCTTGGAGTCCGATGACTTTATGGTGCCCGACGCACTCGAAAAGCTTGTCTCGGCCGCCGATGGCAATAATGCCGACTTTGCGAAGGCGAACTTTGATTTCTACTGGTCTAAGCCCGAGGAGCGCCGTTCGCTGCACGAGATGTTTAAAGCCAAGGACTGTGGCAAGCCAGTGCACCCGAGCGATACAACGCAGTTCTTTAAACAAAAGCCGTCGATTTGGTCGGCCGTGTACCGTCGCGATTTTCTTGACCGCAACGGTATTACGTTCCTGCCGACTCCGGGGGCATCCTTTCAGGACACGTCATTCGCTTTTAAGGTGATCGCGTGCGCCGATAAGGCTGTTTACCTGCACGATGCCGTGTTGTCGTATCGCCAGGACAATGAGAATTCCTCGGTCAATTCTTCGGCTAAGGTCTTTTGCGTCAATACCGAGTATGCCGAGATTGAGCGTTGGATTCGAGAGGATTATGCCCGTGACCACGTAAGCGGCGATGTCGCGCGCATGCTCAAGTTCAATCAACTCATTAAGTACGATTCGTATATGTGGAACTACGCGCGCTTGGCGCCTAAGTTCTATAAGGAGTTCCTGGTTCAGATGGCCAAGGAATTTCAGGCGGCCTTGGACGCGGGGGAGTTTTCGCTTGACGACCTCAAGCCGTGGAAGCGCGCGAACCTCGCTGCCATCCTCAAAGATCCTGAGGGCTGGGTTGACGAACATCCGAGCTTTGCGACGGATGGTGCCTTGGGGCGTGCTAAGTATTACGCCTCGGTTGGAGGCCCAGGCGTGGTCGCCGCTTTCCTCATCGAATCGCTGAGGGGGTAGGTCGGCATGGGAGAGGCCTCGTGTCCTAAAGCTACCATTGTCGTCCCCGTTTACAACTCTGCGCGCTCCATTCAGCGATGCCTCGATTCGCTGTTGGCCCAGTCTGAGCGTTCGATTCAGGTTGTCTGCGTCAACGACGGTTCGACTGATGATTCGTTGAACGTGTTGCTCCAGATTGCGCAGGCCGACGATCGCGTACTGGTGATTGACCAGGAAAACGCGGGCGTCTCGTGTGCTCGAAATGCCGGCATCGATGCCGCCGTGGGCGGGACCGTCTTTTTTGTGGACGCCGACGATTGCATCGATGCCCAGACGGTCGAGCGCGTGCTGCATGCCATGGAGTCTGCGGATGCCGAGGCCGCCGTTTTTGGCGGCGTCTGTGAACCTGCCGATGCTGCCCCCAAACGCGTCCAGCAACTCATGAGCCCCAAAGCTGGTACCTTCGGCGCCCGTGATCCCCAACTACTGTTCCATTCGAATGCACAGCCCTATGCCTGCCGTGCGGCTTTTTCGTGCGAGCTGCTCAATCGCGAAGGCATTCGCTTCGCCCCCGGTTTGGCTTTGGGCGAGGACGTCGTCTTCCAATTTGCGGCTTATGCGCTTGCCCGCAAGACCATCGTCATGCCGTATAAGTTCTACCACTACGTGATGGAGAGTGAATCGGCGACGCACGAGTTCAACAGTGCCGAGGCGCGCGCCAAAAAGCTTGACGCCCACATGAGGATGCTCGAGGAGGTCTTGGAGGACTGGGCGGCCTACGGTCTTTTGGACCTGTGCCCCGGCGAGCTGATAACTTGGTTTTTGGACCTAATTGTGTTCGACCTGGCGCGCTTGGATGCCGATGACTTCCATCGCGTGGCGGCTCGCGTCAACAGGGCTTTCACGACGTTTATGGGAACGGAGTGGGCGGATATGCCTGCTAAGGGCGCCGTTCGCCGTGTCGCCCATAAGCTCGTTGCGGCGACCTCGGGCGTTTCGATGGCAGACGCCACGTTGTTCTATCTTTCGACTCGTGGTCTCAAGGCCTGCCTGGAGCGCTTTATCTAATTCTAGGCGCTGCCGTTGTCCGTTGCTTCGCTGCTAAAATAACCCTGTTACACGCTATTCAACAGGAGGTTCTCTTGCAGAACTCTGATACCCCTAAAGTTTCGCTGCTTGTTCCCATCTGCAATGTTGAGCGCTACCTGCGCGAGTGTCTCGATTCTGCTATTGCGCAGACGCTCGAGGACATTGAGATCATCTGCATCAATGACGGCTCTACCGATAGCTCGCCGGATATCATCCGCGAGTACATGGAGCGCGATGCGCGCGTCAAGATGATCGACAAGGCTAACAGCGGCTACGGCGATTCGATG
>CABUZI010000189.1 GCA_902496005.1 uncultured Collinsella sp. | reverse complement strand
GCGAGCGCCGTAGGTAAGGACGTACAGCATTCGGGTACAATGACAAGAATCTTGTCAGCTACTGCGCCGTTATTTGTGGCGCTTTTTGAAAGGACGAAGTATGAACGATATTCAGGGCTATCAGAACGGCCCCGTCGAGAGCGGCGCAAGCCGCGCCAAGGAGATGTCGCCGCGCGCGTACAATCTCACCATGTCTGCCCTGATCTTCTTGGGCTTTTGCGCCATGGGCGCCGGCGCCTACTTTACGAGCACCATGTCGTTTGCGCGCATGATGATGAGCGGTGCCGCCTTGCCGCTGGTCTTTGGCTCGTTTATTTTGACCATCGTCGGCATGGTCATGATGTCGGCTGCCGCCAGCAAGCAGTCCGTGGGCCTGTCCCTTGTGGGCTACGTAATCTTTGCGAGCACTTTTGGCCTGACCGCGTCGTTTGGCCTTGCCAACTACGACCTGCCCACCATCAACACCGCCTTTATCGCCACGGCCGCCATCACCTTTGTCTTTGGTGCCTTGGGCGTGACGTTCCCCAAGTTTTTCCAGCGCGTATATGGCATCGGTTTTGGCATTCTGCTCGCCACGATTCTGGTTGAGATCGTACTGATGTTCACGGGCGTCTCGCAGACCATCACCGACCTGATCGTGATCGTGGTGTTCGCCGGCTTTATTGGCTACGACACCTATGTTGCCACGACGGTGCCGCCCACGCTGCCCAATGCGGTGCTCATGGCGTCCAACCTGTTCGTGGACATCATCAATGTGTTCCTGCGCATTCTGAACATCCTCGGCCGTCGCGATTAAAGCGCGGCATTGCGGCACTTCCTGCCGGGCACGGTAAAACGATACGAAAGGCGGTCCTCCGGGGCCGTCTTTTTTGTGCGCGGCGGGGTATCATGGATGGGAAAAAGCCGATAGCGGCAGCGACAGGAAAGGTGGCCACGTATGGCAGATGTCGACAACAGGAACCGTAACCGCAGGTCTAACCGAGCGGGTCAGCCCAATCCCAAGCGCGAGGCGCGTGCCAAGGCCGCCGAGCGCCATGTGGCGGCTGTGTCCGAGGCCTGCGCCAAGGACATCGAGCGTTCGCTTGCCGGCGTGCGCGAGTTCGATGGTATGCCTGCCGGTTTTGTCGCGGCGATGAAGGCCAAGGCCCAGAAGGCAGCGGCTGCTGAGGAGCAGGCTGCCGAGGTTGTGGAGGCCGATGCTGCCGAGGTTGAGACTGCCGAGGTGGAGACTGCGGTCGAGCCCGAGGCGGCACCCGAGTCCACCGAGTTGGCCGACGAGGCTGAGTCCGCGCCCGCGGAGGAGGCTGCTCCGGTCCTGCCCGAGGTCACCGTGCTTGATGCCTCCGCCACGCAGGCAATCCTCGATAACGGCCGCGGCTATGCGCAGTTCTGCGACATGGCTGTGCTCGCTTTTGCCTCGTTCACCAATCCGGGTGGTGGCTATATCCAGGGCTATCTGGGACAGGAGGCCACGCTGTGCGCCGATTCGTACCTGTACAACGTGCTCGACAAGCAGCGTAAGTGGTACGGCGAGAACCGTCGCCGCAGCATCAACTGCGAGCTTTACCGCAATCGTGCGCTGGTGGTGCCCGCCGTGCGCTTCGACCGCAACCACGTGCACGCATACGCCGATGTGATCGTTGCCGCCGCACCCAACGTCAAGCGTGCTCGCCAGGAGTACCGCGTGAGCGACGATGCCTTGCTTGACGCTCTGCGCGACCGCATCCGCTTTGTGCTTGCCATCTGCGACGAGCTGGGTCGCGAGAAGCTCGTGCTGGGTGCTTGGGGCTGCGACAACAACGGCTTTGATGCCGAGGCCGTAGCCGAGCTCTTCCGCGAGGAGCTCGCATCGGGCGACTTTAAGGTCAAGCAGGTGTTCTTTGCCGTGCCTTCTACGCGCTGGGATGAGGATTTTGCCAAGTTTGAGCACGTGCTGGCAAGCTTCCCCGAGCGTAACGAGGAGTCCTATGCTCAGGTTGCCGCCCGCGCCGCGGCCGCCCGTGCCGCCGAGCAGGCTCAGGCCGCTGACGAGGACGATGAGGATGACGACGACTGGCGCAAATACCTGTAAACGGTGCGCGTGATGCGACGTGCCAAGCCGACGGGAGGGCTGCTTCCGTCGGCTTTTTACTAAAGGAAGGGCTTACGATGAAAAACGTTCTGTGCTTTGGTGATAGCAACACCTATGGCTATGATCCGGCTGGTATGCGCGATGGCACCGCGGTGCGCTATGCGCAGGATGTGCGCTGGTGCGGCGTGGCACAGCGTGACCTGGGCGAGGGCTGGCATGTGATTGAGGAGGGGCTTAACGGCCGCACGACGGTGCGCGACGATATGTGCCATCTGGACACTAACCTCAACGGCATTCGCGCGCTTCCGATGCTGCTCGAGGCCCATAAGCCGCTGGACGCCATTGTGATCATGTTGGGCACCAACGACTGTAAGACGGTCTTTAACGTGACAGCTTCCGATATCGCCCGTGGCGCCATGGCGCTGATTCGCGCCGTCCGCGCGTTTCCGTGGACCGACGCCGCGCCTTGTCCGCGGATTCTGCTGATGGCTCCCATCAAGATTAAGCCGCAGATCGCCGATGTGTGCATGACCGACTTTGACGAGCATTCCGTTGAGGCATCTGAGCATTTTGGCGAGTACTATGCGCACGTGGCCGAGCAGTTTGGCTGCGACTTTTTGAATGCCGCCGAGTTTGCCGAGCCGGGCGATATCGACTATCTGCATATGATGCCCGAAAGCCATGAGAGCTTGGGACATGCCGTGGCAGCCAAGCTCAAAGAGATGCTCGGTGAGTAGCGCGACCCCAAGCCACCGCAAAGGTACCTTTGCGGTGGCTTGATTCGTTTAAAGGCTTTAGCCTGTGCGGGGCGCGCAGCGCGCCGCATCAGAAACCACCCGCTATGCGGGTGGGGACAACCGGCTTTACAAAGCCGCCCCCTCGCCGGACACTTGCGATTGTTCAGGCCGCAAGG
>CABUZI010000188.1 GCA_902496005.1 uncultured Collinsella sp. | reverse complement strand
GATCTTGCCGATAAAGCACATCTCCATGCCAAAGAAAGCTCCGGCAAGGGGCGAACCGAATACGGCGCCAAAGGCCGACGAGATGCCGGCGAGCATGAGGTCGTGGTGGTCATGCTTTTTGAGGTGGGCGAGGCTCGAGATGTTGCTGGCGATGGTGCCGCCAATCTGCACCGCGGCTCCCTCGCGACCGGCCGACCCGCCCGTTAGGTGCGTGAGCGTGGAGCAGACGAAGGTGAGAACGGCCATGCGCATATGGATAAGGCGTGTGCCCAGGGCGGAGTCGATGACCAGGTTGTTACCTCGTTTGGCGGCAAGGCCGTGGTTTTTGTACACCCATGCGGTGGCAACGCCCACAACGGGAAGCAATGCGTAAATCCACACGTGGTGCTCGCGATAATCGGTCGCGATATTCAGCGAGGCCAAAAATGCCCAAGCGGCAACACCCATGGCGAGCGAGACGATGACGACGAGCGCGAGCAGTTTGGCGCTTGCAAACAGGTTGCGGGCGTTGCGGCGTGTGTCGGCGGCCAAGAGCTGCTCGGAGCGGGTGAGTTGACGCCTGCCGGCCATGATGACGTCGCTAAGGGAGAAAAAGCCGCCATCGTCGAGCGGCTGGGAATGATCCTGCGCTTCGTTTGCGCTTTCGGGTTTGTTGTTATGAGCCATATATTCCTCTTTTAGGTTGCAACGCAAGCATTATAAAACGCGGCAAGCGCGACGAGCCGGTGGGTTGGTTTCCATTCTGTTTCGCGGCTTGCGGCCGACAGGTGTATTTGCGGGTACAGGCCAAATCGCGGTCGCGCGTCGGGGGATTATACTGAGACAAGCATAAAGAATCGGCGCTCCTGTTGTGCGCCGTGGCATTAAGAGGTGCATATGGCAGAGAAACTCATTCCGCTGGAGGACGCGCAGTCGATTGTTCTGTCGCACGTTGCTCCGACCAATCTCGTAGAGATTCCCGTGTGGCAGGCGGCTGGTTTTCCCTTGGCCGAGGATGCTGTGGCCGATATCGACATTTCGCCGTTTGCCAACAGCGCTATGGACGGATATGCCGTGCGCTCGGCGGACTTGGCGCAGGCGTTTGGTGAGACGCCGGTGACGCTCGACGTTATCGGACACGAGGCTGCGGGCCATGTGTTTGAGGGTGCTCTTGGCCCGGGCGAGACGGTCCGCATTATGACAGGCGCGCCGGTGCCCGAGGGTGCCGACGCCGTAGTGAAGTACGAGATCGTCGAGGTGCTTGACGGCGATGGCAACGAGGGCTCGCACGTTCTCTTCTCGGCGCCGGCAAAGGTGGGGGAGAACGTTCGCTCTGCTGCCGAGGAGGCCCATGTCGGCGATGTCGTGATGCACGCCGGCGAGGTCGTGGCTCCGGCGGGCGCGGGTTTGCTGGCAAGCGCCGGATACGCGAGCGTGAAGGTGCACGCTGCCCCGCGTGTGGGCATCATCTCGCTGGGCACGGAACTGGTCGCACCGAGCAACGTGCCGGCGCGCGGGCAGATTCGCGACTCCAACTCGTCAGCGTTGATGGCCGAAGCACTCGATGCAGGAGCCGAGCCCGTGTTCTACGGCATTGCGCCCGATGATGAGCAGGCAATCGCCGAGCTCGTTCATCGTGCCGTGCAGGAGTGCGATTTTGTCATTACAAGCGGTGGCGCCTCAGCGGGCGATTACGACTACGTGACGGCGCTGGTCCAGCGCGAGGGCGAGGTGCTGTTCGATCGCATCTCGATGCGTCCGGGTAAGGCCATCACGTTTGGCTTGCTCGGGGGCAAACCGTATTTGGGGCTTTCGGGCAATCCCGCGGCGGCGTATGTGGGCTTTGAGATGCTCGCCCGTCCTGCGATCCGCAAGATGCGCGGCTTTGCCGAGGTTGCGCGTCCCGTGCAGCAGGCGACGCTCACGCACGGTGTGAAAAAGCGCCAGGACCGACGCTTCTTCGATCGCGCCACGGTTTTGCGCGACCCCGAGACTGGTGAGCTGCTGGTGACCGAGGCTAAGACGCAGAATTCGGCGCTGCTCGGCACGATGCAGCGGGCCAACTGCCTGCTGCGTATTGATGAAGGACCGTGCGAGCTCAAGGCAGGAGATGTCGTGGACGTTGTTCGCGTCGACCTGTCCGAGGGTGCCGTGTTGTAGGAGGAATGCTGTGGAGCTGAAGATATCGATTGTGACGTGCTCGGATACGCGTGATCTTGCCCAGGACGAGGCTGGAGCCGCACTCGAGGAACTTATCGAGGCACAGGGCTGGACGGTCGCCTCACATGTGGTCGTGCGCGATGACGTCAGCGAGATTGGTGATGCCATTGTGGAAGCCTCCGATGAGTGCCACGCCAATGTCGTGCTCACCTGCGGCGGCACGGGGCTTTCGATGCGCGATGTGACGCCCGAGGCGACGCGTGCCGTCTGCGACCGCGATGTGCCGGGTATTGCAGAGGCGATTCGCGCGTACTCGATGACCAAGACGCGCCGCGCCATGCTCTCGCGCGCTATTTGCATGCAACGAGGTCATACACTTGTCGTAAACTTTCCCGGTTCTACAAAGGCCGCCCGCGAAAGCTGGGAGGCCATAGCGGACCAGCTGGAGCATGCGGCTCAGATGACAGCGGGCGGCGGACATACCAACTAAGCGGTTTACCTGTGGCGGGGCGACCTGAACGGCTGCTCCGCTTTTGTTTTCCGCCGAATCGACGCCGAGGTGCACAGTAACTCGAAACTATATTCTCTGGCGGGAATAATTTCTCAGTATCATTATTCGCGCGAAAGTATAATCTGATTGCAGATTAAAGCCCGCGGTGGGGTACCCGGGCACAAGGTCCGAAAGGGTTGAATATGTTCGATATGGTTTCTCGCCGCGGATTCGTCTCGCTTTCTGCTGTCGCCGCTGCCGGCCTTGGTCTTGCCGGCTGCTCGGGCGGCAAGACGTCCGAGCCGGCCGGATCCGATGCCGGCTCCGCCAAGGCCTCTTCCAAGAAGGAAACCGTCGAGCTGCAGGTCTTTGCTGCCAACTCG
>CABUZI010000187.1 GCA_902496005.1 uncultured Collinsella sp. | reverse complement strand
GAGGTGCTATCTTGAATGTCCCGTATACAAAAGAGAGGTGACGCGGTATGGAATTCTCGGCAATGTTGGGCTCGATTGGCCTATGCGTGGGCGCAATCGTTGCCGCCGCGGTCATCTACTTTGTGCTCACGGCCATTAAGGGCAAAAAGGCCGAGCGCAAAGAACGCGAGGCACTTAAACAGCATCGTGACCAGCAGGACAAGTGCGCACGGCGATAGCTTGTTGAGTTTTGAATCCGTGCGCTAGCTGCGTTTTCGGACCAGGGCGATATAGAAGCCCTCAAAGTCGCGACTGGGCGGAATGGTCAGCGTGCCGGGCATGCCGTTGGCAATGGCCGAGACGTGGCCCGCGGCAATGGCTTCGGTAAGGGCGTTGCACTCGATATGCGGATCCTCGCCGGCACCCTGGGCGCGACGCGCTTCGCTTTCGCTCGGCGTGCCGTCGAGCGGGATGAGCTCGCAGTCCATATGCTTGTCGAGGGCCTCTTGCAGGGCATCCTCGTTTTCCTGCGGCAAGATCGAACACGTTGAATAGACCAGCGTGCCGCCCGGTTTGAGGGCCCCCATGGCGCGGTCCAGAAGCGCGCGCTGCGAGCGGGCGCACTTGCCGAGCAACTGCTCGGTGAGGCCGCGCAAGCTCTTTTCGTTGCCGCTGATGACGGTGCCCGTGCCAGTGCAGGGGGCATCGAGCAAGATACGGTCAAAGCGGAAGAACTCGTCAAGCTCGCGTGCGTCAATACGCATGACGGGCACGTTTTTGGCGCCCTGGCGGCCCAAGTTGGCCTCGAGCTTTTCGGCGCGGGGAATGCTCATCTCGCAGGCGGTGAGGTGCGCCTGGCCCTGGGTGAGGGCGGCGATCTGCGTCGTCTTGCCGCCGGGGGCCGCGCACATGTCCAAGATATCCTCGCCGGCCTGCGCGCCCAGCACCAAAGGAGGCATCATGGACGACAGGCTTTGCAAGTAGATTTTGCCGTCGCGGTAGATGTCGAGGTCCCATAGGTCGGAAACCTGGGCCTCGGGCAGGATGAAGGCGTCCGGATACCAGGTAACGGTTTGGTGCGCGATGCCGGCCTCGTCGAGTGCGGCGGCGATGTCCCTGGCGGTCGCCTTGAGCGTGTTGGCGCGCAGCGTGACCGGGCGCGTGGCTGCGGCGCCAAAGCCCTCGATCATGAGCTCGGCATCGGCGGGCGTATAGGCGCCGGCAACCGTGTCGACCATAAAGCGTGGCAGGTCGGCGGCGGAGTGTTGGGCGGCAAGCTGGTCGGAAAGCTCGGTGGCGGCAAACTGCCTAAGCTTGAGCTCGGGCTTAACCTGCTTTTTCTGCTTACGACGACGCGGCTTGGACATCCGTCTTTCCTTCCACCGAAATGATTATTCTGGGACGGGGATTAAAAAATCATTTAATGATCCCCGTCCCAAAAAGACTGTACTGTGGCGCCCGGGAATGATTTTTTAATCCCCGTCCCAGAATAATCATTCCCGGGCGCGTTGCGGTTGCCTAGTACTGGCTCTCGTGCTTGCTAAAGAAGTCGAAGCGCGGGGGCAGCGGCTTCACGCGGTGCTCGCCGGGCTTCTCGCCCAGGCTCTCCACAAACTCGTCCGTGGAGGCAAAGATGTTGTCCCAGCTAAAGAAGGCAACCGGGTCGACGTCGAAGTACTCGCAGATGAGCTCGCAGCCGGCCGGGACGATGCCGTGCATGAGCACGGTTGCCACACGCAGCTCGGTGAAGGCGTCGACCAGGGCCTGCTTCATGGCGGCGTTGGCCGGCTCACCCTCGAGCTTGTTGGCGGCCTTGGAGGCATCGCTCCAGCGCTTGTTGGCGGCGCGCAGGTAGTCGTCGCACACGGCGAGCGCGCGGTGCGTCTCGAACTTGTACATTGCCTGCTCAAAGGCAAGGGCGGCCTGCTCGGCAGCCTCGACCACGGCAGCAGAGGCGGCGCCGGCCGGAATGCAGCCGTTGCGATAGGGGCTCTCGTCGCCCTCCTTGACGGCGACGCCGTAGAAGCAGCTGCGGGCCAGGCGGTTGAAGACGCCGGTCAAAAGGGCGCTCTCCTTAAGAGCCGGGTCAATAACGCGCTTGTCGTCGCAGGCGCGCACCTCGTTGCCGTCCTTGTCCTTGCCGGTCACGCGCGTGTCATATGCCTTGGGGCTAAAGCTCACCGGCTTCTCGGACAGGCCGAGCGACAGCCAATGCGCGCGCATCTGCTCGCAGGTGTAGTGGTTGAGCAGGTCGTCTGCCGGCGGGGGAGGCGTCTGCGAGGACGAGCTGGCCTTTTTGCCCATGTAGAGCAGGTGGTAGCAGGCGCTGACGGTGCTCTGCGTGAGGTTCCAGCCCAGGGCCTCCCACATGGCGGCCTGCGCGATGCAGTAGAAGTAGATGTTGTCCTGGCCGATGAACTGGTAGATCTGCGCGTCGTCCGAGCACCACCAGTCACGCCAGTCGAGCGAGCTGTGCTGGTAGGTGGGTGCGGGTACCTGCGTGGAATCGGCGGCGGGCTCGCCCATGAGGGCGGCGTCCTGGGCGGCGATACCCTCGGTTACGCCGGCGGCGCGGGCATCGCGGGCGAGCACGGTGCGGGTGTAGCTGATGGGCGCCCACAGACTCTCGGGCCAGCACCAGCAGGTGACGTCGTTCACGCCGTCGACCTCGGGCACCGGAACGCCCCAGTCGATGTTACCGGTGATGCGGAAGGGCACGAGCGCCTTGCCGCTGCGGAAGCGCACGCCGCCGTTGGCGAGCACCGCGTGAGCGTCGTCGCGCTCCTTCCAGCTGGGGAAGGTGACGGTAAAGCTGCTCTTGTTGCCCTCGGGCTCCAGCACGGTGTGCTCGGGCAGTTGATCCTCGACGGCATCGAAGGCCTCGCGGAACTTGTTCTGGATGTAGAGCTGGGCCGGCAGCAGCCACTCCTCCATGGTCTTGGAGACCACGGAGCGAACCTGCGGGTTCTGGGCGAGCTTGGCGGTATAGGTCTTCATAAAGTCGAGGTAGGCCGGCAGGTCGAAGTAGAGGTTGTCGACCGGGCGCAGCTCGGGCACCTCGCCGGTGAGCT
>CABUZI010000186.1 GCA_902496005.1 uncultured Collinsella sp. | reverse complement strand
TGAGTCTGACCGTATCACTGCCGATCTTATGCGCCTGGGTTTTGCTATTGTGGAGCCCCAGGATGCCGATCTGATCGTCATTAACACCTGTGCCGTTACGGGCGAGGCCGAGGCCAAGACCCGTAAGGCCGTTCGTCATGCGCTGGCCCATCCGGGCGAGCCTTACGTGGTCGTAACCGGCTGCGTCGTCAACCTGCATCCCGAGGAGCTGCTGGAGCTCTCCGATCGCGTGATCGCCGAGCCGTCCAAGATTGACGTCGCCGAGCGCGTCTGCGAGGTGCTGGGTGTTGAATCCGATAGCGTGCCCGCCTGCAGCGATGGCGAGGTTGTCGATGCGCTCGGTCGCTCTCGCCTGGGCGTGAAGATTCAGGACGGCTGCAACCATCGCTGCACCTATTGCATTGTGTGGAAGGCGCGCGGCCCCGAGCGCTCCGTGCCCGTCGAGTCCGTGCTCGAGCAAGTTCGCGAGGCCCAGGAGGCCGGCGTGCCCGAGGTGGTGCTGACCGGTGTGAACCTGGGTGCCTACGATGGCAAGAGCGCGACCGACGAGCATGTCGAAATCGATGAGCTGCTCGAGGCCATCATGGAGCGCACGTCTATTCCGCATGTGCGCATTTCCTCGGTCGAGCCCATGGATATCTCTGAGCGCCTGCTTAAGGTTATGGCGCGCTATCCGCAGCGTATCGCCCCGTTTTTGCACTTGCCCGTGCAGTCCGGCTGTACGGCGACCCTGCATCGCATGGGCCGTCCCTATAGCGCGGAGGCCTTTGAGGACACGGTGCGCATGATTCGCGCCAACCTGTCGCAGGTGTCTCTTTCGTGCGACGTTATCGTCGGTTTTCCCGGTGAGACGGATGAGGAGTTCGAGGAGTCGCTGGCGCTGTGTCGCCGTGTGGGTTTCTCGCGTATGCACGTGTTCCGCTACAGCAAGCGTCCCGGTACCCTTGCTGCCGATATGCCCGACCAGGTGCCGCCCGAGGTTATGGCCGAGCGCAGCCGCCGTATGCGTGCCGCCGCACAGGAGCTTGCGGTCGCCGATGCCCGCCGTCGCGTGGGCACGGTCGAGCGCGCCGTGCTCGAGTATGGTGACAACCTGACGCTCGGTTCGTTCCATCATGCCCTTCTAGACGATACCTGTGGACTTACAGCCCCGTGCCTGCTCGATGTTGCTATCATCGGAGTCGATGATTCCGGCTTGGTCCATGCACGCAGGGAGGTTCATGGAAGCCTCGAAGATTAGACTTACCGTTCCCGAGGGAATTGATGCCTCGCGCGTTTTGGGCGCCGGCGACGGCGTCCTTCGTGCGCTCGAGAGCTTGGTTCGCGCTCACGTGGTCGCCCGTGGCGATAACATCGCCGTGAGCGGTGACCCGGACGAGGTCGAACTCGTGGCGCGTTTTTTCGAACACGCTTTTCGCGAGGCGGCCGCCGGGCGCACACTGTCTGCCGACGATGTCTCTCGCTGCCTGGCCGTCTTGCGCGACGGTGAGCATGAGGCTACGTCGCTTCGCGATGACGTGCTGCTTTCGTATCGCGGTCGCGTCATTCGCCCCAAGACGCTCGGGCAAAAGCGCTATGTGGATGCCATCCGCTCGCATACCATCACCTTTGGCTTGGGTCCTGCCGGTACCGGTAAGACCTATCTGGCCATGGCGCTCGCGGTTGCCGCGCTCAAGCGCCACGAGGTGGGCCGTCTGATCTTGACGCGTCCGGTTGTCGAGGCGGGGGAGAATCTGGGCTTTTTGCCCGGCACCCTCGAGGAAAAGATCGATCCCTACATGCGTCCGCTCTACGACGCCCTTTTTGACATGATGGATCGCGAGCGCACTGATGAGCTTATGGAGCGCGGCGTGATCGAGATTGCCCCGCTTGCCTATATGCGCGGCCGCACGCTGAGTGATGCCTTCGTGGTGCTCGACGAGGCGCAAAATACCACGCCCGAGCAGATGAAGATGTTCCTGACGCGCTTGGGCTTTAACTCCAAGTTTGTGATTACCGGCGACCTGAGCCAGCGCGACCTGGTGGGTCGTCGTGGCGGTCTTGCCGACGTTGAGCAGATTTTGGGCCGTGTCGACGATGTCGCATTTTCGCACCTCGAGCGCGCCGACGTGGTGCGCCATGCCTTGGTGGGACGTATCGTCGAGGCATACGACACTTATGATGACGTGCGCGAGCAGCGCCCGCGCGACCGAAAGGAGTCCCGTTGAGTGTATTGATCAGCAACGATGCCGAGCTCGATACGCTGCTCGATGCGCAGGAGGTGGAGCACATCTGCGAGGTCGTGCTTGCCGCCGAGGGCGTTGAGCGTGAAGTCGAGATTTCCCTTTCGTATGTCGACGAGGACGAGATGCACGAGCTCAACCACGAGTGGCGCGGTATCGATCGCACCACCGATGTACTCTCGTTTGAGTGCGATTCGGCCTTTGACGATGACATTCCCGCCGATGAGACGCTCGAGCTCGGCGATATTATCTTGGCCCCGCAGGTTATTGCCCGTCAGGCCCCCGGTTTTGGCAATAGCCCCGCTGACGAGTGCCGTCTGATGCTCGTTCACGGCATGCTGCACTTGCTGGGCTATGACCACATCGAGGACGACGAGGCCGAGGTCATGGAGGCCCGCGAGGACGCCATCCTGCGCGATTTGGCGCTCGAGCGCGGCGAGGACCCCAAGCTAGTCCACGTCGGCCCCATCACCAACCACGCCCACGACTAGGAGCCGTCTATGATTCCCGGATCGAACAAGGACCATCCGTCCTTCTTAAAGTCGTTTTCTTACGCTATGGAGGGCTTCGTCACCGCCGTCAAGACCGAGCGCAACATTAAGGTCATGCTCGTGGCGGGCGTGTGCACCGTCATTGCAGGCTGCATCGTGGGGCTCGACATTGCCGAGTGGGCCACGATTATCATCTGTTGCGGCCTGGTGATCCACGGCGAGCTTTGCAATACCGCCATGGAGGCCATCGTCGACCTGGCGACCCAGGAGCTCCATCCGCTGGCCAAGCGTGCGAAGGACATCGCCGCCGCCTCCGTATACGTTCTTTCCATCACCGCCGCGATTGTGGGCTTGCTGGTATTT
>CABUZI010000185.1 GCA_902496005.1 uncultured Collinsella sp. | reverse complement strand
TTGGAACACGAGGAGGCGCCAGGTTAAACTGAAGGGACTGACCCCGGAGGAGTTCCGGAGACAGTCCCTTGCGGCGTAGTTCTTATTTAAGCCGTCCAAGTTTTGGGGCGCAGTTCACTTTCCATCGGGCGCGTTTTCTATTCGGGCCAAATAAATTGTGTGCGGCCGGCCTCGCCGCCATCGATTAGCAGACTCTGCCCGGTCATAAACCGGTTGGTCACGCCCACAAAGTAGATCCACTCGGCGATCTCTTGGGCGGTGGCCCAGCGCTTAAGCGGCGTGAGCTCCATAATCTGGTTCCACAGGTGTTCGTCTTCCATCACGCAACGGTTGAGCGGCGTGATAACGCCGCCCGGGTCCACACTGTTGGCGATGGCCTGCGGTGCCAGGCGGTTTGCAAGGTTCTTGGTGTAGGCGATAACGCCGCCCTTGCTGGCAGCATAGGCAGGAAACTCCGATCCCGTATGCCCGCTCGCCGACCCCACATTGACCACGGATTTGATAGCCGGCGCCGGCTTGGCGGCAAGCCCCTCCCCCGCAAAGGCGTAGCGCTCGGTCACGTTGATGGTGCCATACAGGTTGGCGGCGATGTCGTCAGCCGAATCCTGCGTACCGGCAACGTTCACGATCACCTGGGGTTCAAGATCGTCTGGAAACGCGTCCGGCTCGCGAACATCAACGATCAGATGGCGGTAGCGCTCGTGTTCGATCACCGCCGGCAGCAGGTCAAAGCCCACGACCTCGTGGCCCTCGTCCAAAAAGCGCTGCACGCACGCGGCTCCGATACCGCCCGAAGCGCCCGTGATCAAAACCCGCATACTTGCTCCTTAGGCGGTTGCGTGGCGCTCGAGGTACTCGGAACCCACATTCTCGCGCTCCCAGCCGCGTACGACCTTGTAGCCCACGGGGCTCAGGAAGACCTCGCATAGCAGCTCGGCAACAGCGCCGGTCAGCGAGCACATGAGGACCTGCACCCAGGTCCAACCAAAGAACGTGTGGCTCACCACGATGGCAAAGACCAGGTTGTCGATAAACTGGCCAACACCCGTGGACACATAGGAACGGAAGGCGAAGCTCGCAAAGTTATTCTTTTTGAGCATACGGCCGAGCGACTGGTTGAGCGTGGAGTTAACCACAGCAGAAACGAGCATTGCCAGCGAAGAGCCAAGCACCACGTACCAGGTGCCGCCGATGGTGGCGTTAAGGGCGGTATTGACCTCGACCATGCCTGTGTCGTAGTAAGCGCCCCACATGCCGGGCGTGAGCGAGCATGCCCAAAAGCACAGGCTCACGGCAAGGTTGACCAGCAGCGCGAGGATAGAGATTTTGATGGATGCCTTGGCGCCAAAGCGCTTGCAGATCATGTCCTGGCACAAAAACGAAACCCAGCTCACCACAAAGCCGCAGTCGAGTGCCAGATACGGCAGGCTGATAAGCTCTTTGTTGGCCAGCAGGTTCATCATGATGACGCTCACGAAAAACAGCGAAACCGTTGCCGCGGGAATGCTCCGCAACAGGACTTTATAGTCCTCCATGACCTTCTTGATCATTATGTACTCCTTTGGTTTTAGGTTTAACGAGCAGGATATCGGACCCGAACTGCTCGGACGTCTCGGTCTTGAGACGACGGTGGGTATGATAGCCGCTCACACGGCATTAGGCAAGTAAATGGCGCGGCAGCCCCGCAGGACCACCGCGCCGATGCGTTAAAAGGCTACGTTGCCAAACTCCGACAGGATCAGGTCGGGGTTGTGGTCGGTTGCCCAATCCACGTTCCACGGGCTCGTGAACAGCAGCAGCTTACCGCCGCGCATGTCCTCGACGCGCAGCGTGTCGCGCGTGAGCGAAAGGCCTGGGATATCGATGGTGTCGGGGTCATTCTGGATCCAGCGGATGTCCGTATAGGGCAGTGGCTGGCGACGAACCTCAACACGGTACTCGGCCTTGAGACGGCGCTCGAGCACCTCAAACTGCAGCACGCCGACCACGCCCACGATGACGCTCTCCATGCCAGCACCCAGCTCGCGGAAGATCTGGATGGCGCCCTCCTGGGCAAGCTCCTCCATGCCCTTGACGAACTGCTTGCGCTTGAGCGTGTCGACCTGCGTAATGCGAGCGAACATCTCGGGGGCAAACGTCGGGATCTGCGGATACTGCACGTGGCGCTTGCCGGAGCACACAGTGTCGCCGATGCTAAAGATACCCGGATCGAACAGGCCCACGATATCGCCCGCGTACGCCTCGTCCACGATGGCACGGTCATCGGCCATCATCGACGTGCCCGTAGCAAGCTTGAGCTTGCGGTTGCCCTGCACGTGGAAGGCGTCCATGCCGCGCTCGAACTTGCCCGAGCAAATGCGCACAAAGGCGATGCGGTCACGGTGATTCTTGTCCATGTTGGCCTGGATCTTAAACACAAAGCCGCTAAAGTCGTCGCGGCAGGGATCGACCGGTTCGCTGGTGAGCGTATCGGTATAGGCGCGCGGCGTCGGGGCCAGACGCAGGAACTCCTTGAGGAAGGGCTCCACGCCAAAGTTGGTAAGCGCCGAGCCAAAGAACGCCGGGCTCAGCTTGCCGCAGGCCACGGCATCCAAGTCGAGCTCGTCGCCGGCGCCATCGAGCAGCTCGATGTCGTCCATCAGGTTCTTATGGTTCTCTTCGCCAATAAGCTCGTCCATGGCGGGGTCGCCCAGCTCGGCCTCGACCTCGGCGACCTTCTTGGTGGCGTTGGCGTGACCGTCGCCCTCAAAGGCGATAACGCGACGGGTCTGACGATCGAACACGCCGCGGAAATTGCGGCCGCTGCCGATCGGCCAGTTCATGGGATAGGTGTTGATGCCCAGAACGTTCTCGATCTCTTCCATGAGCTCAAACGGATCGCGAGCCTCGTGGTCGAGCTTGTTCACAAAGGTGAAGATGGGAATGTGGCGCAGCGTACAGACCTTAAAGAGCTTCTTGGTCTGGGCCTCGACGCCCTTGGCGCCGTCGATAACCATGACAGCGGCGTCGGCAGCCATAAGGGTACGGTAGGTATCCTCCGAGAAGTCCTGGTGACCGGGGGTATCGAGGATATTGACGCAGGCGCCGTTATAGG
>CABUZI010000184.1 GCA_902496005.1 uncultured Collinsella sp. | reverse complement strand
GGGGGGGGGGTGCTCACCCGCGAGCAATTCCTCCCGCATGAGATGCGCATCGTCGCTGCCCTTCGTATGCAGGGCGCAAGCGACGAGCAGGTCATTGTACGCGTAAAGAGCGAGAACCTCTTTCAATATCCCACGGAGCGCATGGTCGCCAACCGCGCAACCGTGTGCCTTCGCCGCCTCGACGCCATGGTGCCCACGGACGCCGTATGCGCCGCGCGCGGCATCGACCCCAAAACCGCCGTCGAGGCTGCGTCATCCCTAACCAGCCTCATGGCATCCGGCGCCCCCACGCAGGCGGACCAGGCCATCTTCTACAGTATGATCTGTCGCTACGACATTGTGCGCGAGCTCGTGCTCGTCGAGGTGGGGGAGCGCCTTCAAAACTTTGATTATGCCTTTACGGCGGTTGACCTCAACGCCTTTATGACACGCTTTACCACGGAGTATCCGGACGCGGCCCGCTGGACTGAGGCCACGGTCAAGCGCATCAAGGGCTCGCTCCGCCAGGCGCTCCGCCATGCCGGCCTTATCGGCGAGGGCCAGGGTCCGGAGTCCGAGCGCCTGTCACCACTCTTCCTCGATTCCGATGTCGAGCGAGCCTTGGTTCAGCTGGGTGAGCAGTCGCTTATCGCGGCCCTTACCGGCAGGGCGGTGATGTAGCGTGGCTCCCGTCAAAAGCGCCGTCGACCCTGTTATCACCCCGGCGACCGATCTCACCACCAATATCGGCATCCATTCCCGCAAGAGCGTCGTGGCGGCGCATGTCCGCTCCGAGCACGCCCGTCAGGAATTTGAGCGCCGCGCGCAGCTTCTGCGCGAGTGCCTGTGCAGCGAGGACTTTTTGGCCAACAAGGGCATAGGCAATGAGATCGGCTTCCACACCTTTTGCTATGACCCCGCGCTGGAGTTTGAAGCGCGTGCATTATTTGACGCCCTTTCACGCGATGCCGAGGCCGACAAGCTTCCGTGCACGCTCAAGGTCGTGAACCTCTACGACGCCGTGCTGGCAATTCTCGAAAAGCGCCGTGTCCTTAAGGCCATCCCACGCCAAGAGGAGCGCCGCGGTACCCAGCGCGTGCTCGAGGACGTGGCCAAGTTCGCCTCGCCCGAGAAAGTCGCCGCGTACATCCTTGAGCAGACCGAGCCGCATGCGCCTGGAGACGTCGTTCTTCTCACCGGCGCGGGCGAGGTCTTCCCATTCTTTCGCATGCACACGCTTCTCCATTGCATGCTTGCGGATTTTGATGAGGTGCCTGTGGTCGCCGCCTATCCGGGCAGTTTCAACGGCTCTTCTTTCCAGCTCTTTAACCGTCTGCCGGCCGACAACTACTACCGCGCCATCGATATCTCGTAAGCACGGCTCCCCGCAGGCAAGTCCCTGCCGCCGGTAACAACCCTTTGCCATAACGTTCCCAAACCCAAAGGAGCACCCATGGACAACACGATCATTCGCGACCTCTTTGCAAAAGACATCAACCGCTCCATCAACGGCGTGGTCAAGGTCCAAGATTCAAAAGATGGGTCCATCCGCCAGGAGCTTGACGAGTACGTGGTGACGCGCGAGTTGCAGAGGCACTTTGCCACGTTCTTCAAGGCCTACGGCGATGCCATCGATGCGCGCACCGACAAGATCGGCGTGTGGATCAGTGGCTTCTTCGGTTCCGGTAAATCGCACTTCCTCAAGATGCTGAGCTACCTGCTCGAGAATCGCCAGATCGGTGGTAAGAGCGCCATCCGCTACTTTGACGGCAAAATCGTCGACCCCATGGTCGCGGCTGCCATGGAGCGCGCGTGCTCGGTGCCCACGCAGGCCATCCTCTTTAACATCGATAGCAAGGCGGGCCAGTGGAAGCAGGGTGATACGGCTCCCACGGCGCTGCTTCGCGGCTTTGAGCGCATGTTCTACGAGGCGCGCGGCTTCTACGGCGAGGACCTCAAGCTTGCAAAGCTCGAGGACTACATCGATTCCCTGGGCAAGACCCAGGAGTTCCGCGAGGCCTTTGAGCGCGTCAACGGCGAGTCCTGGCTCCAGACCCGCGACACCTACAGCTACTTTGAGGACGACGTCGTCGAGGTGCTGCAGAGCGTGCTCGGCATGAGCGAAAAGGCCGCATGGAACTGGCTTGAGGGTTCTGAGGACGAGGTTTTGGCCCCCGATGTCTTTGCCAAAAAGGTCAAGGACTACGTAGACGCTCAGGCAGCGGCCCACGGCGGCAACTACCGTCTGCTCTTTATGGTCGACGAGGTGGGTCAGTTTATTACAAACGACCGTGATCCAAGCCTTATGTTGAGTCTTCAGACCATCGTCGAGGAGCTGGGTGCCGCCTGCGGTGGCCGCGTGTGGGTGATGGTCACGAGCCAGGAGGCCATCGACAACCTGAGCCTGCCCGTGGGCAACGACTTTTCAAAGATCCAAGGCCGCTTCAATACCCGCCTTTCGCTCTCCAGCTCCAGCGTGGACGAGGTCATCCAGCGCCGTGTGCTCGAGAAGACCGCGCCGGCGGCCGATATGCTTGCACAGGTCTACGAGCAAGACGCCGCCGTCCTCAAAAACAACTTTACCTTTGAGGGTGGCTCGCGCTCCGACCTTGCCGGCTTCGCCAACTCCAAGGATTTTGTGGCCAGCTACCCGTTTGTGGGCTACCAGTTTAAGCTTCTGCCCGACGTGATGACCGAGGTACGCAAGCACGGTGTTAAGGCCAAGCACATGTCCACGGGTGAGCGCTCCATGCTGAGCGCGTTTCAGGAGAGCGCTCAGGCCATCCAGCATGACCAGACTGGTGCACTCGTGCCGTTCTGGCGCTTCTTCGACACAATCTCAAAGGATTTGGAGCACGGCATCATTCAGGTCGTCGTCTGTGCGGAGCGCGCGGCTGAGAACGCAGAGGGTCTTGAGAGCTACGATGTCCGGGTGCTTAAGCTCCTGTACTTGATCCGCTACATCGGCTACGTCAAGGCCACGGTCGAGAACATCTCCATCCTTATGATCGATAGCCTGGACGTGGATAAGCGCGCCCTTAAGGACCGCGTCAAGGAATCTCTCGCCCGCTTGGAGCGCGAGAGCTACGTGGCACGCCAGGGCGATACCTATAGCTTCCTCACCGACGAGGAGCAGGATGTGAACCGGGAAATTCGCACGCTGCTGG
>CABUZI010000183.1 GCA_902496005.1 uncultured Collinsella sp. | reverse complement strand
CGTTGACCTCGCCGTGCTCGCAGGAGACACCGGAGATGTCGGCGGGCAGCGGGTGCATAAAGATGGTGTCCTGGCCGTTGGCAGTCTTCTCCATGAGCTCGGTCGTGGAGCACCAATCCTGATGGGTGGCGTTCTGGGCGAGCAGCTCCTTCTCGAGCGCTGCGATGCCGGCGTCGTCGCCCTCGGCGTACAGGTTGGTACGCTTCTCCATGGCGGCAAACGGAGCCCAGCTCTTGGGGATCACGATGTCGGCGCCCTCGAAGGCCTCGGCCATGGTGTTGGCCTGCTTAAAGGTGGTGCCGGACTCGGCGGCATAGCTCTTGGCGCGCTCGACGACCTCGGGCATGAGGTCGTAGCCCTCGGGGTGAGCCAGGGTGACGTCCATGCCAAAACGGGGCAGCAGGCTGATCAGCGACTGCGGGCAGGACAGCGGCTTGCCGTACGAGGGAGAATAGGCCCAGGTAACGGCAACCTTCTTGCCCTTGAGGTTCTCAAGACCGCCAAACTCGTTGATGAGGTAGAGCATGTCGGCAGAGGACTGCGTGGGGTGATCGGAGTCGGACTGCAGGGAGATGAGCGTGGGACGGTGATCCAGAACGCCGTCCTCGTAAGCCTGCTGGACAGACTCGGAGACCTCGGCCATGTAGGCGTCGCCCTTGCCGATGTACATGTCGTCGCGGATGCCGATGACGTCGGCCATGAAGGAAATCATGGTAGCGGTCTCGCGGACGGTCTCGCCGTGAGCGATCTGGGACTTCTTCTCGTCCAGGTCCTGCAGCTCAAGGCCGAGCAGGTTGGCGGCCTTAGAGAAGGAGAAGCGCGTACGGGTGGAGTTGTCGCGGAACAGGGAGACGGCAAGACCGGAGTCGAAGATCTTGGACGAAACGTTGTTCTCGCGCAGCTCGCGCAGAGCGTCGGCGACGATGTAGAGCGCCTTGAGCTCATCGGTGGTCTTATCCCAGGTGTGCAGGAAGTCGCTGCCGTACATACCCTTAAAATCGAGGCCGTTCAGCTGCTCGACGAGCTCGGTAAACTTGGCGTCCATGTAAATGTCCTTTCTAAAGGTGAAACGATCGCAATGAGTAGATGTGCTCCGGCATGCGCGTGTGGCTAGAACATGCAGAGCACTATGACGAGGACCCGCTACCGTTGAGGAAGCATGGGAGATAACGACCGCGGGCCCCAAGTCAACAGGAGGCGCCGGGGGCATAAACTGTCCCCGGCTCAACAAGATCGAGGAATGGGACTAGTCGATCTTGTTGTTGGTCAGACCGGCGCGGAACACGGTGGCATCGCCATCGGCCTGGCTCGGATCGTAGAGGTTCAGGGCAGCCACATACATGGCGGCAGCGGTGACCAGGTCGTCCTTGTAGGTGACCTCGTTGGGAGCGTGAGCCTGAGACTCGGCACCCGGGCCAAAGCCGACGCAGGGGATGCCATAGCGGCCCTGGATGGAAACGCAGTTCGTGGAGAAGGTCCACTTGTCGCACAGCGGGCGACCGGTGCGCTTGTCCATGCTGGGTTCGCAGCCGATGCGCTCGTCACCGAACATGGCCTTGTGGGCGTCGACAAGGGCCTTGACGTGCGGAGCGGTCTCCTTGTTGATCCACGTGGGGAAGTAAGCCTCGGTCTCGTAGACCTCGCCGGTCCAGGACGGACGGTCGTACATGTACATGGAGACCTTCACGTCGTCGCCGTACTTCTTGGCTGCCGGCAGGTTACGGATCTCGTCCAGGCAGGACTCCCAGGTCTCACCGGCGGTCATGCGACGGTCGATGGAGATGGCGCAGGAGTCAGCGACAGCGCAACGGCTGGGGCTGGTGTAGAAGATCTGGCTGACGGTGCAGGTGCCGCGGCCCAGGAAGCGGGCGTCCTCGAAGTGCTCGGGGTTGTACTTGGGATCGAGCATCTTGACGAGGCCCTTGATGTCGGTCGACTCGTCGCAGCCGTTGTTGTTGAGAGCGCGGACGTCGGCGATGATGTCGGCCATCTTGTAGATGGCATTGTCGCCGCGGTCGGGAGCAGAGCCGTGGCAGGAGGTGCCGTGAACGTCGACGCGGATCTCCATGCGGCCGCGGTGACCGCGATAGATGCCGCCGTCGGTGGGCTCGGTGGAAATGACGAACTCGGGCTTAATGCCGTCCTTGTTGTAGATGTACTGCCAGCACATGCCGTCGCAGTCCTCTTCCTGGACGGTGCCGACGACCATGATCTTGTAGCCCTCGGGGATGAGGCCCATGTCCTTCATCATCTTGGCAGCGTAGGTAGCAGAAGCCATGCCACCCTCCTGGTCGGAGCCGCCGCGGCCGTAGATGATCTCGTCGGCCTCGTAGCCCTCATAGGGATCGGCGTCCCAGTTCTCGATGTTGCCGATGCCGACGGTGTCGATGTGGGAGTCGATGGCGATGATCTTGTCGCCCTCGCCCATAAAGCCCATAACGTTGCCCAGGCCGTCGACCTTGACCTCGTCATAGCCAAGGCTCTCCATCTCGGCCTTGATGCAGGCGACAACCTCACCCTCCTCGCAAGACTCAGAGGGATGGGAGATCATGGCGCGCAGGAAGCGAGTCATATCAGCACGGTGGGACTCAGCAGCAGCCTTGATAGCGTCGAAATCGAGTTCTTTAGCCATTGTTCATAACCTTTCAAACGAAGGAATCTACCTGTGAGGTGGCGGAGCGATACCTATTTACTCCGCCCCAACGATTAGCAAGTGGGATATTCGCCTTCCCAGACAATGCGGCGATACTGGTCGGGGTCCGTGTCACCTTCCGTGGAGAAGCAGAGCACAGAGCTCGTCTTGTCCAGGCCGATGAGCTCCTTGAGCTCGGCGTACTCGGGATCGAGCATGAGGGTCTCGACCAGGCCGGTGGTCACAGCGCCGGACTCGCCGGAGATGACGCGCGGGTCGCCCTTCTCGGGGGCGCCTAGGGTGCGCATGCCGCGAGCGGTGACCCAGTCGGGGCAGGACACGAAGGCGGTAGCGTGGTTGCGCAGGATATCCCAGCCCAGGATGTTGGGCTCGCCACAGCACAGGCCGGCCATGATGGAGGGCATGTCGCCGTCCACGATGCGCGGGTCGCCGTCGCCGGCGGCAGCGCCCTTGTACAGGCAGGCGGCCGGAGCGCACTCAACCACAACGAAAGTCGG
>CABUZI010000182.1 GCA_902496005.1 uncultured Collinsella sp. | reverse complement strand
TTAACGCTTCGCGCGCTCACGCGAGTTAGGCACGAAAAAGGGGGCCGCAACCCCCTTGAACGCTCACTTGCATGTATGGTGCCCGAGGCGAGACTCGAACTCGCACGTTGTTGCCAACGGTGGATTTTGAGTCCACTGCGTCTGCCAATTCCGCCACTCGGGCACGTAATGCGTGAGTTAGTTTATCACAGCTTTCTACCGATTAGTCCGAAAATGGAACTTCGAGCATTTCGATGAGTTCGACCGTGCGTAGCATCTCGCGCTGACGGCATCCGCGACCGTCGACCGAAGCCTCACCCATCTGGTTATCGTAAGGGTCCTCGCGCATGCCGTCGAAAGAGGGCTCAAACTCTGCCTGGAATCGATTGTTGGCCACCATACGCCATGGGTCGAGATTGCCAAAGTAGTGACGGCGGCGCCACTCCTCCCCCATCCTGCGAGCAGAAGATCCAAATGACACGTCGGCGTTGAGCCAACCGGTCTGCGGCGTATAGAACTCTGCCCAGTCGTGCGACCCCACCGAATCGGGCGCAACGTAGAGGCCGCTCTGCCAACGGGCAGGCACGCCCGCGATACGGCACATGGTGATAAACGTGAGCGCCATAACGCCGCAATCGCCGCGGAGCGAATGCGCGCAGTCATCGGCAATAGATCCCAAAAGCAAGTACGGCGGCTGATAGCGATAGTCGATATACTGCGTCAGGTAATCATAGATAGCACGGGCGCGATCGAGCGGATCCTCGAGTCCGCCAACAACGCTGGCCGTCAGCTGCTGCAGATACGGCGTAAATGCAATGTGCGGACGGTCCTCGGAAATATCCTCGGGCAGAGGCGCGTCCATACGCGGATGAACCGGAAGTGTGCCACCGTAGACATCACAATAAGCAGCATCGATGTGATAACGATAAGTCACCGAGAATGAGCGCTCACTCGAAGAAGACCACGAGGCGGTACGCGCCGAAGCGTTCGCGGGAGCAACAGCACCCTCCGGCGTCATGTCGAGAATCTCGACCTGAGACTGTTGGCGGCAGGTGGCGGCTACGGGAAGCCAAGCGCGAACGGTCTCCCCCTCTAGAGCGCCGGGGACAGACAAGGACGCCTTAAGCGTAATAACGCGAGTCAATCCGTTTTGTGACTCCATCTCCTTGAGCATCTCGTTGCGCAGTACAATTCCGTCCGTAGGATCGGGACGCATGCCGGGAACCTCTTTGGGATATACGCGAAGCGAATCGAGGAAGTTGTCGAGAACGAACAGCTCGCCATCGATAAAGCGCCAGTCAATACGCTTACGGTCAATCAGATCGTCAAACTGCTCCTCGGTAAACTCAGGCCACTCCTCGCGAATCATCGCAATAGCCCGATCGCGCGACACCGAAAAATGAAGCGGCGTCTCAAGCATGCGATACCGCTCGGCACGAACGCAGGCAGCAAGCGAGGGATCGGGATTCTGCCCCAAAAGACGATCACAAGCCGCAACAGCCTGCGTCAAATATCCGGCATCCTTGAGACGAAGAATCTCGGGCGGCAGTCCAATATCGAGATGACGGAAATCATCACAGCAAACATCAACAGAGCAACCAACAGGACCCTCGTCAATGACCTTCCCATCCGAAGGCAGCACATTAATAACAGCCATACCAAACTCCAAGTCATTAGA
Source organism: uncultured Collinsella sp. (assembly GCA_902496005.1). Lineage (GTDB taxonomy): Bacteria > Actinomycetota > Coriobacteriia > Coriobacteriales > Coriobacteriaceae > Collinsella. The sequence goes on along the minus strand of CABUZI010000182.1, from coordinate 1,493 downwards.
ACTCTTGAAGCCCATTGTAGCGAGATAAAAAAGAAAGCCCCAATAAAGGAACCCTCAACACCGATAAACGGTACCTCTAAAAATGAATTCAGCCCAGTAACCCTGTAGCGAGTTAACGAAGGAGGCCCCGTTCACCCGAAGCTTTTCCCATTGCGCGACTTCTGGCGAAGCCAGTAGCCATCTTAATTCAGACTCGTAACCCTGCGGCGTTAAACGAAGGAAGCCCCGTCCCCCGGAACTGTTTCCTTGGCGCGACTTCTGGCGAAGCCAGGTGAGCGCAAAGGAAACAGTGTAGGGAGACGGGGCTTCCGGCGGGAAGTTTAGCGACGCTTACGCCTTGTTGACGGAGCCAAACTCCTCCATGAGCTCCTTGGTGCGGGCAACGATGTTGTCGCGACCAGGCTTGAGGAGCTTGCGGGGGTCAAAGCCCTTGCCCTGCTGATCCTTGCCAGCCTCGATGTACTCGCGAACGCCCTTGGCGAAGACGAGCTGCAGGTCGGTGTTGACGTTGATCTTGGAGATACCCAGGGAGATGGCCTTCTTGATCTGATCCTCGGGGATGCCGGTGCCACCGTGCAGAACGAGGGGCAGGTCGCCGGTCTGAGCCTTGATCTCGCCCAGACGCTCGAAGGAAAGGCCAGCCCAGTCGGCGGGATACACGCCGTGGATGTTGCCGATACCGCAGGCGAGGAAGTCGACGCCCAGGTCAGCAATCTGCTTGCACTCAGCGGGGTCAGCGAGCTCGCCGTTGGAGGTCACGCCGTCCTCGGTGCCGCCGATGCCGCCGACCTCGGCCTCGATGGACATGCCCTTGGAGTGGGCAAGCTCAACGAGCTCCTTGGTGCGGTCGAGGTTAAGCTGGAAGGTCTCCTCGTGAGAGCCGTCATACATGATGGACGTGAAGCCGGCCTCGATGCACTTGAAGCAGTCCTCGTAAGAACCGTGATCGAGGTGAAGGGCGACGGGAACAGTAACGCCCGTGGCCTCGACGGCAGCCTTGACCATGTCGGCGCAGACCTTGAAACCGCCCATCCACTTAGCGGCACCAGCGGTGCACTGAAGGATCAGCGGAGACTTGGCCTCCTCGGCGGCCTGGAGAATAGCCAGGGTCCACTCGAGGTTGTTGGTGTTGAAGGCACCGAGAGCGTACTTGCCGGCCTCGGCCTTCTTGAGCATGTCTGCTGCGTTGACGAGCATAAAAGAAACCTCCTGTAAGGTTGCTCCGATAACGCCTGAGATTTTACCACGACATACCCGAGCATAAACGTTCGTTTGTTCACGAATACCATCCGATTGGACAAATTTTGACCGTTTGCCCCACAGAATCGACCCACTGGGGAAAATAGCTTGACGATTGAGCGGTCTTCGTGGTTCGAAAGACGGCTTCGAGCCTACATCTGCATAAACGGGTTCTGCATAAGTTCGCGCGCCATCGTGGTCGAATCGCCATGGCCCGTCAAGCAAACGGTATCGGGCGGAAGCGTCTTGGCAAG
>CABUZI010000181.1 GCA_902496005.1 uncultured Collinsella sp. | reverse complement strand
TTCACAACCAACACGGTCGGACACCGAGCCCGAAAGCGGGCCCACAAAGGCATTCACGACCGGCATCGCCAAAAACAACAGGCCGGAGATATCGGAGCTAAAGCCGTGGGCGTCCTGAAAGTAGAACGGCAGCACAAACTCGGAGGCACCGATACCCACGAACACGATAAGCATGCAAGCCAGGTTAATCGTGAAAGCCGAGCTCGCAAAGCAGCGACGCGCCGCCTCTGTCAACGGCATAGGGCGTTCGCCAGCCTCCGGCTTCACATGCGGCAGCGTATAGAGTCCCACGATAAACGAGATTACGCCAATGGGCAGATTGATAAGGAAGATGCTCTCCCAGGGAAAGCTCGCCACCAGCACGCCGCCGAGCACGGGGCCGCACATCATGCCAAGAGCCACAAAGGTCGCCAGAATGCCCATGGCACGGCCGCGCTCACGCGCCGGAAACGACTCGGTGATGATGCCCATATTGTTGGCCATCGCGGCGGCACAGCCAATGCCCTGCACGAAACGCGCCAAGATAAGCACCTCAAGCGAAGCCGAAAGCCCGCAAAGCAACGAGCCACCCGTAAAGACGATTACACCAAGCTGGAACACATTCACCTTGCCGCGCACATCGCCCAAGCGGCCAAACGGCAGCATGGCGACGCACGTCGCGAGCAGATACACCGAGCTCACGAGCTGAATGCGGTCGAGACCCACCCCCAGCTCCTTTTGCATCACTGGGAGCGCCACCGTCACGATGCTCGCATCCAGACACGCCATAAAGGTCATGACGAGCACGGTGAACAGAATCGCCCATTTATTCTTACCGTGGGTGTCGCCCTCTAGGGCAATGTGTTCGCGGCGCAGCTGCTCGGCAGTTTTCTCCATGTATATCCTTTCTATCGTGCAACGCAAAAACGGGACCCCAATCGCCTACAAACGGACACGATCGGGGTCCCGCCTACGGAATCGGAACTATGAGGACGTCGTCAGCCGAAAAGCCGTCCCACGCCTCGCACGCACGCTAGCCTAGCACTGCTCGAGCGCCTGCTCAAGGTCGGCAATCAGATCGGCCGTGTCCTCAAGGCCGCACGACAGGCGCACCATGTCGGCGGAGATGCCGCAGGCGATGAGCTCCTCATCGTTCATCTGACGATGCGTGGCATTAGCGGGATGCAGGCAGCAAGTGCGGGCGTCGGCCACGTGCGTGGCGATCTGGGCGAGCTTGAGGCTCTTCATAAAGGTCTCGGCCGCCGCGCGACCACCGTTAAAGCCAAAGCTCACAACGCCGCAGGTACCGTTGGGCATGTACTTCTGAGCCAGGTCGTAGTACTTGTCGCCCTCCAGGCCCGGATAGCTCACGAAGCGCACCTTGGGATGGTTCTGCAGGAACTTGGCAACGGCCAGGCCGTTCTCGCAATGACGCGGCATGCGCACATGCAGGCTCTCGAGCGAGCTGTTCAGGAAAAACGCCGCCTGCGGGTTCTGCATGGGACCAAGATCGCGCATAAGCTGCGCGGTGGCCTTGGTAATAAAGGCGCCCTCGCGACCGAACTTCTCGGCATACGTCACGCCGTGGTAACTCTCGTCGGGCGTGGTGAGACCCGGGAACTTGTCTGCATGGGCCATCCAGTCAAACTGGCCGTGGTCGACGATCACGCCGCCCAAGTAGGCAGCATGCCCATCCATGTACTTGGTGGTGGAGTGCGTAACGATGTCGGCGCCCCACTCAAAGGGACGGCACATTACGGGCGTCGGGAAGGTATTGTCGACCATCAGCGGTACGCCGTGGTCGTGCGCGGCCTTGGCAAAGCGCTCAATATCGAGCACGGCAAGGGCGGGGTTGGCGATGGTCTCGCCAAAGACGAGCTTAGTATTGGGCTCAAAAGCTGCCTCGAGCTCCTCGTCGGTGCAGTCGGGGGCAACAAACGTGCAGGTCAGACCCATGCGCTCCATAGTATGGGCGAGCAGGTTGTAGGTACCGCCGTAGATGGCAGAGCTCGCGACCACGTGATCGCCGGCACCGGCCACGTTAAAGATCGCAAGGAAATTCGCCGCCATGCCCGAGCTCGTGAGCATCGCAGCGGTGCCGCCCTCCATCTCGCAGATCTTGGCGGCAACCAAATCGCACGTAGGGTTCTGCAGACGGCTGTAGAAATAGCCCGACTCCTCTAGGTCAAACAGCTTGCCCATGTGCTCCGACGTGTCGTACTTCCACGTGGTGGACTGGTAGATGGGCACCTGGCGCGGCTCCGCATCTCCCGGGTGATAGCCGCCCTGAACACATGTGGTACCGATGGTCTGCTCGCTCATATCTTGCTCCCTTGCCTGGGTTACGTTTTATTCGGTTCACGATACCGCTACCCCGCACCCCTCTCAACCCATCCCCAAGGTAGGTTATGGGACAAATTGGTCCGGGGCATTTATCTCAAGCCTTGGACATTTGCTCGATAGATAAAAATGAGGCATCCATGAAGCTCTCGATGATTACACGCACCGTCACGGGTACCATAAGCGGGTACACCGTGACCAAGGAGACAACGATGAAGCAAATCGATACGGCCCAGCTCGACATCACCGCCTGTCAGGCTCAGGCTGCCGAATACCACGCCCGTGGCTTTAACTGCGCGCAGGCCGTCGCCTGCACGCTCGCACCTGCCGTCGGACTCGACCCTCAGGTCGCCTTTACCCTCACCGAGGGCTTTGGCGCCGGCATGGGCGGCATGACCGAAACCTGCGGCGCCATCTCGGGCGCCGTGGCCATCATGGGCTTCGTGATGAGCGACGGCATGGAAAACCCCAAGACCAAGGGCCAGACCTACAAGCTGTCGCGCGAAATCGCCAAGCGTTTTGGCGAGAAGAACACGACGACCGTCTGCGGCACGCTCAAGGGCATCGGATCGGATAAGGGTCCGCTCCGCAGCTGCCCCGGTTGCATCGACGATGCCGTCGAGATCGCCTGCGATGTGCTAAAGCAGCTCGCCGAGTAGACGGCATCAACATAAAACGACGGCCAGCGCGCTTGGGATCCATCCAAAAGCACGCCGGCCGTCGCCGTCAGAACTCGGCAAATTCGGGAGCGCCGACCTCGATCTCCTCGCGTCCCGCCATAAGCTCGCGCATCTTGGCGCAAAATGGCTCCTGCTCCCCCGCCTTAAACACCAAGTG
>CABUZI010000180.1 GCA_902496005.1 uncultured Collinsella sp. | reverse complement strand
CGCCTATATCATCCCGTGCTCAAACATTCTCGCTGCGCTGCGAAACTGCGCGCGGGACGATATAGGCGGGCGCCCCGGGGACTACGTTGACGCTGCTTGACTCGCCCGGGTGCCGCCGGGCCAGGGATGGGCGTCTTCGCTGATAATTGCTTTGTTGGGAGGGCTGCTTTTATGCGGCTCTTTCTTTGTTTTTGGGTATATTTGTTTCTATTGAACTGTTCTTGCGGCTGGGCGCGCTTGCGACCTGGAACGCTTCTTTTGTAGCCGTCTCGGCTCGTTATTGAGAGGAGACTAACTTTTATGCGTATTGTGTTTATGGGTACGCCTGATTTTGCTGTGCCTTCGCTGGTTTCGCTTGTTGAGGCTGAGAATGAGATTGCGCTTGTCATCACTCGTCCTGATGCTGTTCGTGGGCGTGGTAAGAAGCTTGAGCCGTCTCCTGTTAAGGCTAAGGCGCTTGAGCTGGGGTTGCCGGTCGTTGAGGCCAATCGTATGACGCCTGAGGTTGTTGAGGCGCTTCAGGCTGCGCAGGCTGATATTTTCTGCGTGGCTGCCTATGGCTGCATTTTGCCCGATGAGGTGCTGCATATGGCGCCGCTTGGTATTGTGAATGTCCATGCTTCGCTGCTGCCTCGTTGGCGCGGCGCTGCTCCTATTCAGCGTGCCATTCTTGCTGGTGATGAGGTTGCTGGCGTTTCTATCATGCGCATCGGGCATGGCGTGGATACTGGTGCTTATTGTGCTCAGGCTTCCACGTCGGTTGTCGGCAAGCATGCCGAGGCGCTCACGATGGAGCTTGGTGAGCTTGGCGGCAAACTGCTTGCCGATACGCTTCCTTCTCTTGCCGATGGCACCGCCGTGTGGACTGAACAGGATGAGGCGCTCGTTACCCATGCTGCCAAGATTTCTAAGCAGGAGATGCGTCTGGATCCGAAAATGGCGGCGCTTAATTGCGTGCGTCATGTGCTGGCTTCGTCCGATACCGCGCCTGCTCGTTGCGTGATTGCCGGCAAGACCGTGCGCGTGCTCGATGCTGCGCCGGCTGATGTGTCGCTTGGCGAGGGTCAGGTTCTCGTTAAGGCCAAGCGTGTTTACCTGGGTCTTTCCGATGGCTCGGTTGAGTTGCTCGAGGTTAAGCCCGATGGCAAGCGTGCTATGGCTGCTTCTGCCTGGGCTGCCGGCCTGCAGGGTGCCGATCTTTCGTGGGGTGTTTTGTCATGAGCAAGCTGTCTCCCGCGCGCAAGCTTGCGCTCTATGTGCTAATGGAGGCCGATCGCCGCGGCATGTATGCGCGCGACGTGCTCTCGTCCCGCGCTTCCGCCAAGGCCATTGACCAGCGCGATTCCGCTTTTGCCGCTCGTTTGGCGCTCGGTGTTGCCGCCACGCAGGGTATTTTGGATGAGTTGCTCGATCAGTTTTTGGATAAGCCCAAAAAGGTCGCGCCGCGCGTTCGCATGGCGCTTCGCATCTCGGCCTTCGAGATGCTCTATCTGCATACGCCGGGCCGCGTTGCCGTGAGCCAGGGTGTTGAGCTGGTGCGCAGCGGTGCTAAGTCTGCCGCGGGCCTGGCTAACGCGGTGCTGCACAAGGTTGCGGACAACGTGGAGGATTTTGCCACGGCATCTGACGTGGATGAGTCCGAGCGCCGTTTGGTTCGCCTTTCGCGTTTGATGGGTCTTCCTCGTTGGCTGTGCGCTCGTATTATGGCCTCGTTCGATACGCCCGAGGGCGCGCTCAACTTTGCCGGTAATCTGGCCCCCGCGCCGCTTGCACTGCACGAGAATGCGTTTGCGACCAAGGCCGACCCGTATATCTCGCAGCTCGTTGCGCCTGTCTTCCCGGGCTGCCATGCTCCGGTCGATGCGCAGGTCACGGTTGCATCGGGCGTGTTTGAGCGTGCTGCCGCGGTTGCCTCGGACCTCAACGCTCAGCTTATCGCTACTGCCGCTACACGTCCCGGTCGTTGCCTGGAGATTGGAGCCGGTCGCGGCACCAAGACCTATGTGATGATGTGCCAGGCCAAGCGTGCCGGGTACGAGCGTCAGCATACCGCGCTCGATCTGCACGATCGCAAGTGCGATCAGAATCTCGCACGCCTGCATAAGGCGGGTATAACGGGTGTTCGTACGGTGTCGGGCGATGCCTGCGAGCTCAATGAGGTGCTCACGTCCTTTGACGCGATGCTCGGCGAGCCCGCCCTGTTCGACACGGTGTTTATCGATGCGCCGTGCTCTGGCACCGGCACCATGCGCCGTCATCCCGAGATACCGTGGCGTCTGACCGAGAACGACGTTACGACTGAGCTGCCCAAGCTACAGCTGACGATGCTCAAGGAAGCAGCCGCGCGCGTTGCTGCCGGCGGTGAGCTTATCTATGCCACCTGCTCGGTTTTTGATGAAGAGAACACGCAGGTCGTGGATGCCTTCCTGGCCTCTTCCGAGGGCGCCGGCTTTATCGTGGCACCGCTCTCCGAAGCCCAGATTCTGCAGCTCCCCGAGTACGACCACGCCAAGAGCCTCGTCACTCTCCGCCAAAACCCTCGAGGCCTCTTCCAAAGTGTCCCCGTAAACGCCGACTCCTACGACGGTCACTTCTGCGCCCGCCTGGTCCACAAGTAACTACTAAGTTGCGGTGAAATAGGGATTGAATAGCGGCATCTACCCGCCAAATAGTCCTTATTTCACCGCAACTCATAAAGATGCCTGGGTAGCTAAAGAATCAGCCCCGCGATCGGTGTCGATCGCGGGGCTGTTTGGTTTCTAGTGGCTATGCGGGCAGTTGGCGCAGCAGCCGCTGGTGGCGCTGGTGCTGGAGCCGCCAGTGCGTTGGTCGGTGTTGTAGAAACCGCTACCCTCGAATTTAATGCCGCTGGCCGAGAACGTCTTGGATGCCGGGGCGCCGCAGCTGGGGCATACGACCTCGGGCGTCTCGGACATGGGGTGCTCAACCTCAAACACGTTGCCGCAGCTTGTGCACTTGTAATCGTAGCGCGCCATAATACTTCCTTTTCAGCACAAAGCGGGCAGATCGCTCTGCCCGCAAAAATTCAAACAGCTGTAACTGTACCCTATATCGTGGGTTTTATCACGCTTCGCCCCAGAATCTATGGGTGTTGCGCAGGAGCTTCGCAGTTTTCTCCTCGGCTGCCGCAACGTCGGCCTCGTCAGCCTG
>CABUZI010000179.1 GCA_902496005.1 uncultured Collinsella sp. | reverse complement strand
GCAATACCTTACCTACATCTATCAACAGGGCTGCACCCTGGGACAACTTGTCCAGGCAACCCGATAGAGCATACAAGACGCGGCCGCACGCCGCACAACCGAAAGGAAAACATATGAGCAAGATCGCCGTCGTCTACTGGAGCGGTACAGGCAACACCGAGGCCATGGCAAACTTCGTTGCCGAGGGTGCAACCGGTGCCGGCGCCGAGGCAGAGGTCATCTCCTGCGCCGACTTCTCCGCAGACAAGGCCGCCAACTATGACGCCATTGCCTTCGGCTGCCCCGCCATGGGTTCCGAGGAGCTTGAGTATGACGAGTTCCAGCCTATGTGGGACGAGGTCAAGGAGACCCTCGGTGACAAGAAGGTCGTCCTCTTTGGCTCTTATTCGTGGGCCGAGGGCGAATGGATGGACAACTGGAAGGCAGACGCCGACGAGGCGGGCGTCAACGTCGTCGATTCCGTCATCTGCTACGATGCGCCCGATGATGAGGGCGAGACCGCTTGCAAGGCCCTCGGAGCCGAGCTCGCGTAACGAACCCAGGGCCTCCAAAAGAGCCTGCATCAAAGCGCATCCTCATCCCTACAAAAGAGCGGGGGCTGGATTCAAGTCCAGCCCCCGCTCTATTATAACGGCAGTTACATCAACCGGCTACGAGATATTGCCCAAGAACGCCTTGGTGCGCTCGCTCTTGGGGTGGTCGAAGACCTCGCTCGGCGTACCCTCTTCCACAATGACGCCGCCGTCCATAAAGACGACGCGGTCGGCGACGTCACGGGCAAAGCCCATCTCGTGCGTCACGACGATCATGGTCATGCCATCGCGTGCCAGGTCGCGCATGACACCCAGAACGTCGCGAACCAGCTCGGGATCGAGCGCCGACGTGGCCTCGTCAAAGAGCATAACGTGAGGGTTCATCGACAGGGCGCGAGCGATGGCAACGCGCTGCTGCTGGCCGCCCGAGAGTTGGCTCGGCATAAAGTCGATACGCTCGGCAAGACCGACCTTGGTCAGCTCCTCGACGGCAATCTTCTCGGCCTCTTCCTTGCTGCGCTTGAGCACCTTCTGCTGCGCGAGCATGACGTTCTTTTTGACTGAGAGGTGCGGGAACAAATTGAACTGCTGGAACACCATACCCAGATGCGTGCGCACCTTGTTAAGGTCGACGCCCTTGGCGCACACGTCCACACCCTCAACGACAATCGAGCCACTCGTGGGATGCTCCAGACGGTTGATGCAGCGAAGCATCGTCGACTTGCCCGAGCCCGAAGGACCCAGGACTACGACGACCTCGCCCTTGTGCACATCCAGATCGATATCGCGCAGGACCACGTTATCGCCAAAGGCCTTCTGGAGGTTCTTGATGCTGACGACGACCTCGTTCGAGTTATTGGTTTCGCTCATGATAGGACCTCCTTACAGACCGGCGATGTGATCGGCAGGCGTCGCGACAACCTGCCCGGCGCTCTTGGCGGGACGCTTCTTCTTGGTCTCGGTCGTGCCCAAAAGCCTTGCCTCAAGACCGCTCACCAAGCGAGCGAGCGGCAGGGTGATGACCAGATAGAACAGGGCGGCAACCACGTACGGTGTAATGGAGCCCGTCGTGGCCACGATGGTACGGGCGTTCATGACGATCTCGACCACACCCACGGCGGCAAGCAGCGACGTATCCTTGTAAAGCAAGATAAACTCGCTGGTCAGCGTAGGCAAAACATTGCGGAACGTCTGCGGAATCATAACGTAGAGCAGCGTCTGGAAGGCATTCATGCCCAGAGAGCGAGCAGCCTCGTTTTGGCCCTTGGGGATCGATTGAATACCGGCACGGAAGATCTCGCACAGGTACGCAGACGAGTTCATGGCCATGACGATGACGCCCAAGACATAGTCGTCCACCTTGACGCCGGCCAACGGCAGACCGAAGAACGCGATATAGATCTGCAGGAACGCCGGCGTACCGCGAATGATATTCACATAGATGCCGGCAAGGCAACGCAGGATGCGCGACTTGGAGATGCGCATGAGCGACAAGGCAAAGCCAAAGGGGATTGCCAGCGGAAACGCCACGAGCACGATCGAGAGCGACATGAGGAAGCCCTTAAAGACGATCGGCAGGCTTTGGACCAAAATGACCGGGTTTAAGAACAGGCGCAGAAACATATTGGAGTTCCAGGCCTCGACCCACGGCTGCTCCTTAAGGTCGGCCAGGAAGTTATCGAATGCCGTCACGCCCTTAATCTCGACGGGAGGAATCTTGGAAATCTTCTTGGTCGAACCGTCGGCGAGCGTATAGGTGCCGCTAAAGGCCTCATCGCCGCCCTCGACGGGAAACGTCACACCGTAAACCTCGACACGGAAAAAACCGCCGGCAGGCGCCGTCTCGCCAAAGTCAATCTTGAGCGTCTGGCCGTCAGCCTTGCACGTGGGCTTCATGGGCGTACGATCCATGAGGTCCTCGCCCGAGAGCATCGTCAATCGCGTGTCATCGGTACCAAACGTCGTGCCGTCGACAAACGTCAGCGAAAGACCGCTCAGCTCCTCGTCGGCATCGGCCTGAACTTCCCAAGTGATGCGCGTCTCGGTGCCGCCGACCACATCGCTACCCGAACCGGTATTGGGTCGGGCGGTAATCTTTGCGGTCTCAAGCGCGTGGGCGGTCGTGGGCACGCAGGCCCCCGCGCATACCAGGGCGAGCGCCACAGCCAGGGCACAGGCCAGCTTTTGGAGCATCGAGGGCAGTGGAAAACGCTGCTCCGCGGCCCCTTTGTTCAGTCGAGACAAGGTGGCTCCTATCGTAGAAGTTGCCGGCAAAACGAGACGGAAAAGCTCTCCGTCAAGAGAAGCGCAAAGGCCCTCTCCGCCAAAACGGAAAGGGCCCGCGCGCAATCAAGTAGCTATTTTACTTGATGTTGTACTTAGCCATGAGGGCGTCAACGGTACCGTCATCAGTCAGGTCCTTGATGGCCTGGTTGATGTCGTCCTTGAGCTTGGTGTTGCCCTGGTTGATGGCGATGGCGTACTCCTCGCCGGTGCTGATCTGCTTGATGGTCTGGCAGGTGTTGAACTGCTCGGCGGTCAGCTGGCTGGCAACGGAGCGGTTGGTGACTACGGCGTCGCCCTTATCGGACTGCAGGGCGCTGAAGCACTCGGTAGCGTCCTTGTAGGGGACAATCTTGGCCTTGGGGAAGTTCTCCTGGGCAAAGGCCTCG
>CABUZI010000178.1 GCA_902496005.1 uncultured Collinsella sp. | reverse complement strand
TTGGAACACGAGGAGGCGCCAGGTTAAACTGAAGGGACTGACCCCGGAGGAGTTCCGGAGACAGTCCCTTGCGGCGTAGTTCTTATTTAAGCCGTCCAAGTTTTGGGGCGCAGTTCAGTCGAGGCGCGAGCGTCTTAATCATCACTTCGTAAAATTTTTCCAAATTGTCGCTTGACCCATCGAGGGGTCACGTGCATAATAATCCGTGCGTTGCGGCGTTACCTCAGCTGGATAGAGGGTCTGACTACGAATCAGAACGTCATAGGTTCGAATCCTATACGCCGCACCAACTGAACTTTAAAGCCTCCGGTAACGGAGGCTTTTCTTATATGTCGATATACTTGAGAAGTTGCTTTTGCTGTGTTTGAAAGTATCGAGTCGATTGACTGCGTCAAATGAGTAAAAATCAAATTCGATAACTTTTTTCGAAAAATGCTTGACCTTTATTCAGTCGATGTGCATAATAATCAACAAGTCGCGGCGTTACCTCAGCTGGATAGAGGGTCTGACTACGAATCAGAACGTCATAGGTTCGAATCCTATACGCCGCACCATTTGAGATTAAAGCTCCCGGCAACGGGGGCTTTTCTTTTAGGCGGACGCCGCATGGGTTCGAGCCTCGGTCAAAGGGGACTATTTCTCATCGACTCGTGTAAGATTTCGAGTATGCGCCTCGGTGAGCCCGTGGCGCGCTCTTTCTTTAGACGACCGATCAGGGTGATATTTCGTGGCAGAGCGTCCGACATACAAGCTCAGGTTTCTTGATCCCAAAAAGCGCTTTCCGGCCATGCCCGAGCAGCCTGCGGGACGCTCGTATGGCGTGGTTTGGAAGCTCTTTGGCGAGGACCCGCATGAATCATGCTATGTTGTCGAATTCGTCGGCAAAAGCCATGTGTCGCTTTTGGGCTACGTGAGCGTTTCGGGTGAGGTCTATAAGGTGGACCGTCCCGTTAACGAAGTATCGCTGCCCGACGATCCCGACATGCAGCTGATTCTTGACGAGTCCGATTCCAACATCGGTGAGATTGCAGTCAGGGGTACCGATGGGACGATGCGCTCCCGGGCGCGAGTCATCGGCTCTCCCGAAGGCCCCATGCGCGAGCAGTCCGATCACGAGACATGGAATTCGGCCCGCTCCCTTCCTTACGGCGAGTTCATGGCGTCGATGTTCCTGCGCTACGTGATATTTGCCAACTCCGAAAGCGCTATTGCGAACACGGCGGGCGTCGACGGTCTCGATGCGGACATGCAAAACGTTGTCGACAAGATCAAGCTCGTAAAGTTGCCCGAGCCGGTCGAGGTGTTTTTGGGCTTTAACACGTCACCGCTCCCCGATGCTATCGAGACGCTGCTTTACCGCGTTGACCATGCCGAGAATCCGAGCGGTATCGAGCGCTATGCCGCCACCCTTATGAGCGAAATTGACTTGCCCCGTCTGCGCACCATTGCCGCCAAGTCCGAAATGAGCCTGGCGCGCATCGACCGGTCAAAGCTGTTTTATCTCAATTTTGATCGTAGCTTGCTGGACCAGGACGAGATTGACATGCTGCTTGCCATCGAGTGCCGTCTCAACCGCCTCTCCGGCATCCTTGAGCGCATCGGGGCCGGATTGGTCCCTGCGGCATCCTCGCCGAGCCTTGAGGGCTGCGCGCTCTTTGATTCGTGGCATATCGCCAAGACGACCAACGATGTTCCCCGACTGCTCGATACGGCCTCGAGCGATAACCCGTGGGGCAAACCGGGTACGGTGGCTTGCCAGCCGGGCGGTGAGTGGGATGTGCGTACCCGCTTCGCGCGTATTGTCGAGGCGCTTAACGTGGTCACACGGCTCGACTATACCTATCGGGCAAACGTTGCCGAGGGGATTATGCTCGTTCGGTTTGGGCGGTCTGTCGTGGACGCCATGCCGCAACGTGAATACGACGCTCAAGATGACGCTTGGCGCGAGCTGGACGAGGACACGCGCGCGATCTGGGGCGCGGAGCACGATGCACGTGTGGCGCTCACGCTTGCGGCAGCGTGTTTTGCCGCGGGCACCTGCATCACGCGCTGCTATGTGCAGATTGCTGCTCCCGACAGTGAGCAGGGCGAGCGCGTTGTCGCAACATATTTCTTTGGGCGCGCGGCCTATCTGGCCGATTGCGTGCCTGTCGCCAAGGATCTTGAGAGCATGGACATGGGCGATATGCCGTGCAAGCGTGTGCTTGAGGCGTATGAGTCAACCGCTCCGGAGACGATTGAGCCTGCGGAGGTTCATGCTCGTCCGCGTGATGACCACCGCGCCCTGCCGCCGGCGCTGCGTGATCTGCTGCTTGCCGATACGGCTGACGAGTTGGAGGTCATGGAAGAGGACGACGACCCATACGTGGCGCGTGTTGTTGAATTGCGCGAGCAGGCAAAAGTCGACCGTACAGGTGCTTTTGAAGGCTTTTCCCGTCTTGTCGAGGAGTTGGAGGCTAAGTGCGCCGTCGCCGAGCTTTTAGCGACAGGTCCGGTTCAAACGCAGTTTTGCGATAACCAGCTGGTGCGCATGGTGCTACCGGTGTTGGAAGAAGACCGCTCTGTGCGAATCCTTCGTGCGCCCGATGCGCTGTACTTTGCCCAGCACGAGATCTGCAGCTTTTACGTCGAGCAAGAGGACTTTGAACGAGCGCTGCCCGAGGTGCGCCATCTTTACGATCTGGCGCGCTCGTCCATGCAATCGCACTTTGCGCTCATCAACGTGCTTGCGCGTCTGGAGCGCTTTGACGAGATTATCGAGGTGGCGCGCCACGGCCTACGTATTGCCAGCGATCGTTCTGCAATCGGCTACCTGTTCTATCGCCTGGCGTTTGCCTATTGGAATTGCGATCAGCTCGACCTTGCGCTGGCTTGTTACCGTCTGGTGCCGCGCGGCGAGGAGTCGGGCAGCAGCGCGCTGGAAGAAATGCAGGGCCTTATGAACGAGATGGGCGTCAGCGAGCCTCCGACGTTCGAGGAAGCGGTCGAGACCATCCGCAAGGCTGGACTCGAGCTGCCGCCAGTGTCCGCCGTGACGAATCAGCTGGCAGATGCCGCTGTGCAACTGGTCGACAACGGCTTCTTTTTCCTGGCACGCGGTTGCATCTTCCAAATGTGGCGCACCATGGGCAACGACGAGCTCGGCTCCCTCAACCGCTCGCTGGGGTAGGCGAAGCCTCCAAGGAGGAAAGGATGCTAGGCAATTA
>CABUZI010000177.1 GCA_902496005.1 uncultured Collinsella sp. | reverse complement strand
ATGGAGCAGTTCATCGGCGACCTGCACAAGCAGGCCAACGACGTTGCCCGTGAGTCCCTGGCTCTCGACGCCCTCGCCCGCGAGCTCAAGATTGAGGTCACCGAGGACGACATCAACGCCGAGTTCGAGAAGGCTGGCGTCAAGGACGTCGAGGCTTCCAAGACCGAGTTCATCGCTGATGGCCGCATGCCTGCCGTCCGCGAGTCCATCCGTCGCTCCAAGGCCGTCGACCACCTGGTCGAGAACGCCAAGGTGACCGAGGTCGACGAGACCGCCAAGGACGCCGAGTAATTCTCGCCACCTTGCCCGCGAGCGCATGCGTGCGCCCGTGATGGGGTAAAGTTATACACCGGTTATCCGGTTGCTTCGTACGGTGCCAGCCAATGCATAGCATGCGGGCACCGTACGTCTATCTAGAACCAATTTGGTCCGCAAGAGAGAAATGGAGATGCGTATGATCGCCAAGTTCGATTCCGCCCTCGTGCCATACGTTATCGAGCAGACGCCGCGCGGCGAGCGCAGCTACGATATCTATTCGCGCCTGCTCAACGACCGCATCATCTTCTTGGGCGAGGAGATCAACTCCGTCAGCGCCAACCTGGTCGTTGCCCAGCTGCTGCATCTTGAGAGCCAGGATGCCGAGAAGGATATCTCGCTCTACATCAATTCGCCCGGTGGCGAGGTTTACTCCGGCCTGGCGATTCTTGACACCATGAACTTCATTAAGCCGCAGGTCTCCACCATCTGCGTCGGTATGGCCGCGTCCATGGCCGCCGTGCTGCTTTCGGCCGGCGCCAAGGGCAAGCGCTTTTGCCTGCCGCACTCCAAGGTCATGATTCACCAGCCCAGCGGCGGTGCCCAGGGCCAGCAGACCGAGATTGAGATCGTTGCCGAGGAGATCAAGAAGACTCGCCGCGAGCTCAACCAGATCTTGTCCGACGCCTCGGGCCAGCCCATCGAGAAGGTCCAGGCCGATACCGAGCGCGACAACTACCTGACCGCTTCTGAGGCTCTCGACTACGGCCTGATTGACCGTATCGTCACCTCGCGCGATCTCGCCGCGAAGGACGCCTAGGATGGCCGGTAACATGCAGGACAACTTTGACGAGAACGGTAACCCCATCCGCTGCTCCTTCTGCGGAAAAGAGCAGGGGCAGGTTCGCCGCCTTGTAAAGGGTCCGACCAACATCTTTATCTGCGACGAGTGCGTTGCCGCCTGCTCCGAGATTCTGGAGGAGTCGCTGGCTTCGGACTTTATGGACGCTGCCCGCAACGGCAAGCTGCCAGGCTTCCTCAACGACCACGGCCAGGCTGCATCCCAGCCCGCCGTGGATCCCGAGACCGAGGGTTTTGAGCTTGAGGACGACCGTCAGGTCATCACGCACGTGCCGACGCCGCACGAGATCTATGACGAGCTTTCGGCCTATGTTATGGGTCAGGAGGACGCCAAGCGCGCCATGTCGGTGGCCGTGTACAACCACTATCGCCGCGTGATCGAGGGCGGCGCCGCGGTGTCTGCCTTTGACGATGGCATGGGCTCGCAGTTCGACGACGATATGGACGAGGTAGAGCTCGCCAAGTCCAACATCCTGCTGCTCGGTCCCACCGGTACCGGCAAGACCCTGTTGGCCCAGACGCTCGCGCGCATCCTCGAGGTGCCGTTTGCCATCGCCGATGCCACCGCGCTTACCGAGGCCGGCTACGTGGGCGAGGACGTGGAGAACATCTTGCTCAAGCTCATCAACGCCGCCGATGGCGATATCGAGCGCGCGCAGGTTGGTATCATCTATGTCGATGAGATCGACAAGATTGCCCGTAAGGCCGAGAACCTCTCCATTACCCGCGATGTCTCGGGCGAGGGCGTTCAGCAGGCGCTGCTTAAGATTCTTGAGGGTACGGTGGCAAGCGTTCCGCCCACCGGCGGCCGTAAGCATCCCCAGCAGGAGCTGCTGCAGATCGACACGACCAACATCCTGTTCATCTGCGGTGGTGCCTTTGTGGGTCTGGACAAGATCATCGCCGACCGCGTGGGCAACAAGGGCGTGGGCTTTAACTCCGAGATCGCCGGCCCCACCTCGGTCGACGAGAACGATCTGCTGCGTCAGGTGCTCCCGCAGGACCTCAACGCCTTTGGCATGATCCCCGAGTTCGTGGGACGTACGCCCGTCGTCACCCAGACGCGGGCGCTCGATGAGGACGACCTGGTGTCGATTCTGACCGAGCCCAAGAACGCCGTGGTGCGTCAGTACCGCAAGATGTTCCAGCTCGAGGACGTTGAGCTTGAGTTTGAGGATGCGGCCCTGCATGAGATCGCCCGCATGGCGCTCGCCCGCAAGACCGGCGCCCGCGGCCTGCGTTCCATTTGCGAGGACGTGCTGCAGCAGACAATGTTCGATCTGCCCAGTGAGGAGGGCGTTTCCAAGGTCGTTGTGACCGAAGCCTCCGTAAAGGGCGAAGAACAGCCCCAACGCATCTACGGCTAAACCAGCCAAAAACATGCTTGCAAATAGCCTCCGACCACCCGCGGTTGGAGGCTATTTTATATATACGCAATAACCCCAACTACCTGTGTTATTCTGTGTGTTTGTTTAAGCCTCAGCGAAGTCATATCAGACTGAAGTAATCGATACCTAAGGGGAGGAATGTAGGCCCTGGCGGGCCTACATTCCTCCCTGGCGGGACAGGGAGAGATATATGGAAGAGATGCCCAAGAACTACGATCCGTCGACCAACGAGCCGGCGATCTTGCAGAAGTGGCTTGACGGCGGCTACTACAAGCGCCGTGAGGGCGTGGGCGACTGCACCGTCACCATTCCGCCTCCCAACGTGACCGGCAAGCTCCACATGGGTCACGCCACCGATGACTCCATCCAGGACGCCATCATCCGTATGGCCCGCATGCGCGGCAAGTCCACGCGCTGGGTGCTGGGCACCGACCACGCCGGTATCGCTACGCAGACCAAGGTCGACAAGAAGCTCAAGAGCGAGGGCATCAGCCGCCTGGAGATCGGTCGCGACAAGTTTATCGACGCCTGCTGGGATTGGACCCATGAGTACGGCGGCATCATCGTCGAGCAGATCAAGCGCATGGGCTGCTCGGTCGACTTCGACAATGAGCGCTTTACCATGGATGCCGATTATGCCGAGGCCGTGCGTCGTGTGTTTTGCGATTGGTATCATAACGGCTTGATCTATCGCGGTAAGCGCAT
>CABUZI010000176.1 GCA_902496005.1 uncultured Collinsella sp. | reverse complement strand
GCTATATCGCGGAGGGCAAGCCACAGCTTTCTATTGCCATCGGCTGCACGGGCGGTCAACACCGCAGCGTTGCCATCGCCGAGGCCACGGCACGTTATTTGGAAGGCGCCCAATATCACGTGAGCATTTCCCATCGCGACCTGTCGCGCGCCAACACGAAAGCATAGGTCTGCATGTCGTTTACCGCCGAGGTGCGTGACGAGCTCGCGCGCTGCGAACCCGAATGTGAATACTGCGATTTGTCGACGCTTGCCGCCCTGACGCGTGTGAGCGGTACACTTTCGCTGGCCGGCTCCGGGCGGTATCGTTTGACGGTCGCGACCGAGACGGGTGCCGTCGCGCGCACGATGATCACGCTGACGCATCGCATCCTTAAGCTCAAAACGGAATTCACCGTTCGTAAATCGGTCTTGCATAAGGTCCGTAACTATCTCATTACCCTGCCCGATCAACCCGACCTGGACAAGGCTCTGGTGCTGCTGGGCATTCTCGACCGCAGGGGAGGGCTCGTCGCCGGCGTTCCCCGGCACATCGTTGCCCGTCCCTGCTGCAGGCTTGCCTACATCCGCGGCGCGCTCATCGCCGGCGGTTTCGTGGCCGATCCCCGCGGCGACTTTCATTTGGAGATCGCGGTGCAGGGCGAGCAGTATGCCCGGGGACTTTGCGATCTATTGGAACAGATTGGGGTCCACGCGCGTGTTAATGCACGGCGGGGGTCTTATGCCGTGTACATTAAGAGCGCCGAGGAAATCGAGCATCTTTTAAAGCTGATTGGTGCCAAGCGCAGCGTTGCCGAGATTGAGGAGGCGCGCGCGGTCAAGTTGGTTAAGAACGACGTAAACCGTCGCGTGAATGCCGAACTGGCCAACCAGACCAGAAGTGCGGGTGCCGCCCAGCATCAGCTTGCGTTGATCGATGAGCTCGAACAGCGGGGTTTGCGCGACACGCTTCCGGACGCCTTGGCAGTCTTTTGCGACCTGCGCGAGCGCTATCCCGATCTGTCACTGCGTGATTTGGGGGAGATGGCTGACCCTCCCTTGTCGAAGTCAGCCCTCTACCATCGTGTTTTACGGCTTGAAAAGCTCATTGAAGCAAACAGGTAGTTTGAAGTAACGACTTATATATGGATTTAGCTGCTATTTTAGTATTTAAAACGTTTTAACGTAAATTTGATTTTCAATTTCGAGCATTCTCGTGAAATTCAAGTCAAAAAAAAGGTATATTAGGCGAGTGGTTAGTTTGTGGGCCTCAACGGCGGGCGCTGTAGCTCGCGGGGGCCTTACGAAAGGAGACACAATGGCAGTAAAGGTTGCTATTAACGGCTTCGGTCGCATCGGTCGTCTGGCTTTCCGTCAGATGTTCGGTCATGAGGGCTCCGAGATCGTCGCTATCAACGACCTCACCTCTCCCGATATGCTCGCTTACCTGCTGAAGTACGACTCCACGCAGGGCAACTACGCTCGCGATCACGAGGTCGTTGCTGGCGAGGATTCCATCACCGTTGACGGCAAGGAGATCAAGATCTACAAGGAGGCCGACGCCAACAACCTGCCTTGGGGCGACCTCGACGTCGACGTCGTTCTCGAGTGCACCGGCTTCTACACCAGCAAGGCTAAGGCTCAGGCCCACATCAACGCTGGCGCCAAGAAGGTCGTCATCTCCGCTCCGGCCGGCAGCGATCTGCCCACCATCGTGTACAACGTCAACCATGAGACGCTGACCGCTGAGGACAACATCATCTCCGCTGCTTCCTGCACCACCAACTGCCTCGCCCCGATGGCCAAGGGTCTTAACGACTTCGCTCCCATCGTCTCTGGCATCATGACCACCATCCACGCCTTCACTGGCGACCAGATGCCTCTCGACGGCCCGCAGCGCAAGGGCAACTTCCGTCGTTCCCGCGCTTGCTCCGAGAACATCGTCCCCAACACCACCGGTGCTGCTAAGGCTATCGGCCTGGTTCTCCCTGAGCTCAACGGCAAGCTCATCGGTGCTGCTCAGCGCGTCCCGACGCCGACCGGCTCGCTGACCAACCTCTACGCCGTCGTTGACAAGAAGGTCACCGTCGACGAGGTCAACGCTGCCATGAAGGCCTACGCCGAGACCATCCCCGATACCTTCGCCTACAACGAGGACCAGATCGTCTCCCGCGACATCGTCGGCGAGACCCACGGCTCCATCTTCGACGCCACCCAGACCATGGCTTCCGACCTCGGCAACGGCCAGACTCTCGTTCAGGTCACCTCTTGGTACGACAACGAGAACTCCTACACCTCCCAGATGGTCCGCACCATCAAGTACTTCGAGAAGTTCGTTGCTTAAGTTATCGGCAATCGACTAGCTCGTTGAGCGTCTAAAGAAGGGCGCGGCCTTTAAGGGCTTATGCTCTGGGGTCGCGTCCTTTTTTATTGGAAACCGTGCGCACATACGTGCACACATGTACGAAAGGTAGAAGCAAACATGGCCTTTACCAAGAAGACCGTCCGCGACATCGATGTCGACGGCAAGCGCGTTCTCGTTCGCGTTGACTTCAATGTGCCTATCAAGGACGGCGTCGTGGGCGATACCACCCGCATCAAGGCTGCCCTTCCCACCATCAAGTATCTCGTCGAGCACAACGCTCGCGTCATCCTCATGAGCCACCTTGGCCGTCCTGCCGGCACTGGTTTCGAGCCCGAGCTTTCGCTCAAGCCGGTTGCCGCCAAGCTCGCCGAGCTTTCCGGTCTCGACGTCAGCTTCGTCCAGGACACCTACGGCGAGGAGGCCGCCAAGGCCGTCGAGGCTGTCGAGCCGGGCAAGGTCCTCGTTCTCGAGAACGTCCGTTTCGATAAGCGCGAGAAGAAGAACGATCCCGAGATCGCCAAGAAGCTCGCTTCCTACGGTGACATCTTCGTTCTCGACGCCTTCGGCACCGCTCACCGCGCACAAGGTTCCGTCGTGGGCCCGGCCGCCTATCTCCCCGCTGTCGCAGGCTTCCTGCTTGAGAAGGAGGTCGACACGCTGACCAGCATCTTCGCTGATCCTGAGCGTCCTTTCGTCGCCATCGTCGGCGGTTCCAAGGTTTCCTCCAAGATCGGTGTCCTCGATCATCTGATCGATTCCGCCGACACCCTGATCATCGGTGGCGGCATGGCCTACACCTTCTTCCTGGCCAAGGGCTACAAGACCGTCGGTACCTCCCTCAAAGAGGAGGACTGGGTCGAGCGCGCTGCAGAGATGCTCAAGAAGGCTGAGGACAAGGGCGT
>CABUZI010000175.1 GCA_902496005.1 uncultured Collinsella sp. | reverse complement strand
TCGTTGCCGTAAACGGTAAAGCAGACCTTGTCATCGCGCTTGAGTGCGTCGACCTTGTGGCCAGCCTTGGCGCCATGGAAATAAATCTTGTCGTGCTCGGCGTCAAAGAAGTAGTTGACGGGAATGGCGTACGGGTAGCCATCGTCGCCGTTGACGGCAAAGACGCCGCGCTTGCAGGTGGCGAGCAGTTTGCGCGCTTCCTCGTCGGTGATGGCGCGTTTCTTTCGACGTAAGGGCCTAAACATCGTTGGCTTCCTTTCTGGTCGTGCGTGGTGGTTGAGCACAAACTATAGCGAAACGGATCCGTTTTTCTTGATGCGGGCGAGTATGTTTTTGAGCTTGTTAAAGTCGAGCGGTTTGGACAGATGGGCGTTCATGCCGGCATCGTGTGCCGCCTGGGCGTCTTCGGCAAAGGCGTTGGCGGTGAGCGCGATGATGGGGATATCGGCTGCATCGACCTTCTCGCTCAGACGAATCACGCGGGTTGCCTCGTAGCCGTCCATGTCCGGCATCATAATGTCCATCAGGATCGCATCGAAGCTGCCGGCGGGATGCGACAGGTACAGATCGACGACTTCGTTGCCGTTGGCGGCGCGGGTGACCACGATGCCCTCGGATTCTAGCAGCGCCTGGGCAATCTCGGCATTCAATTCGTTGTCTTCGGCGAGCAGTACGTTCATGTCGGCGAGCGAGCAGTCGAGCGCCCCCTCGACCGTATTCGCCCGCGCCTGGGGGTTCTTGTCGATATCGAGCGGAATCTCCACGTAGAACGAGGTGCCCGCATGGAGCTCGCTGGTGACTTCGATGGTGCCGCCCATCAGTTCAATAAGCGACTTGACGATTGGCATGCCCATGCCGGTTCCTTGGAACTTGCTACGCGCATCGTCACCTTCTTGGGCAAACGGCTCATAGATATGTTTTAAGAATTTGGGAGTCATGCCAATGCCGGTATCCGAAACGCTAAAGCAAAAGAGCGCGCGCCCGTTATCGAGTGGCTTGGTCTTTGAGCTAAAGGTGACGGAGCCGCCGCGCTTGTTGTACTTAATGCTGTTGTCTAACAGGTTGATCATGATCTGTCGGATATGGGTGGGACTGCCGACCATGTATGGCCCCGTGGTGTATGGCAGACTATTGTCCTGCATGGTGATGCCGTTATCGGATGCGCGGAGCTTGCACAGAACCAGCGTATTGTCACAGAGCTCTTTGAGGTTAAAAGGTGCATGTTCCAGTGTTATCTTGCGGTCTTCGATTTTGCCCATCTCGAGGATGTCGTTAATCAGCGAGAGCAGGTGATTGGCGGCAACACGAGCCTTGGCGCGGCTTTCGCGGGCGACCTGGATATCGCCTTCCTTCAATTCCTCGATATCGATAAGGCCCAGGATGCCGTTGAGCGGCGTACGGATGTCGTGGCTCATGCGCGTGAGGAATGCCGTCTTAGCGGCGTTGGCGGCGTCGGCTTTTTCGCGCTCGGTTCGAGCGCGCACGAGCGCCCAGATGAGCAGGACGATGCTGACCGACAACATACCGATGAGGGTGGAGGCAACGGCGGTGCGGTTGCGATAAAGGAATTGAAGCGTGTTGGATTCCTGGGCTGTGTACGACGTAGAGGAGTAATTGCTTGCGGAGAGCGACTCTCCGGCATTGATGATGCCCTTGTTGATGATTCCCAGCAGCTCAGGCTTTCCGCGCGAAATCCAGCACGAGAGCTCGCAGGTGTCAGGGAGCTCGACCGTCTCGCAGTCCTCGAGATCATAACGATCGCCGAGGGTTTTTACGCGTGAACTGGGAGCGACGACGCAGCGCGCCGTTCCCCTCCTGAGGGCGTCGAACGCTTCATCGTCGGATCGGTATTCGGTCACGGTCGCTGTGGGGAACAGACTTTCAAGTACGTTTCGGTTGATAAACGATGATTTGGTGCAGGCGATGTTCTGAAGGTCTTTGTTCAGGTTGCTTCCGCTGTGGATGGCGGTGAGGGATATGGTCCCCAACGATACCGACTGCGCAACGCCCGTTTGCTCGGCAAACCAGTAATCTCGGTATACCGGCAGCGCAACGTCTATGCTTCCCTTTGACAGGGCCTTTGACATCATCTTGTAGCTATCAAAGGGGACGGTTTTGACCGTAATGCCAAATTTATCGTGCAGCGTCGTCGCAAGCGATGCGAGCGAGCCTTCCATTTCGCCGTTTTCGTCTTCGTTGCAGTAGGGGAGTTTGCCCGTAATGTAGCCGAGCGTGATGGTGTTGTTGTTTGCTTTGAGCCAGGAACATTCGGGGCCGTTGAGCGATGATGAACCGCTGTTTTGGGCCGAGTAGTTAGATTTGACTTCGTCGATATAGCGTGGGTTGACGCGGGCGATTGCCGACATGGCGGCATTGATGTCGTCCATCAGGTCGGGGCGGCTTTTGGGGACGGCAAAATAGTAGTCGCTCGAACCAATGTAGAACATAGGGGAGGCGCT
This sequence comes from uncultured Collinsella sp., assembly GCA_902496005.1. Lineage (GTDB taxonomy): Bacteria > Actinomycetota > Coriobacteriia > Coriobacteriales > Coriobacteriaceae > Collinsella. Next base: position 808 of record CABUZI010000175.1, on the reverse strand, counting down.
GGGCGACGAGGTCGTGTCGTTCATGATGATGGCATCGACCTCGTTGTTTGCGAGCGCGTCAAAGAGGGCACCGCCAGTGTCGATTTCTTTATAGGTGCAGGTAATGCCTTCGTTGGCGAGCCACTGCTGGCCAACGAAGGTTTGCATAACGCCGGGGTTGCAGCCGATGGTAAGGCCTTGGAGCGCTCGGGGGTCACCCTTGGCCAGATCGTCGCGCTCGGGCCTGGCATAGATGTAGTAGCGCTCGGTGCCCTCGGGGTTCGAGGAAAAGAGCAGCTTTTGGGCGCGTTCCTCGGAGTAGGAGATGTTGGGCATGAGGTCGATCTCGCCCGCCTCGAGCATGTCCATAAGCTCGGTGAAGGTGCCGGAGACGTATTCGTACTGCCAGCCGGGTGTGTAGTACGAGAGGGTCTGGAGGTACTCGTAACCCCATCCCGAGAGACGCTCGCCGGGGGTGCCGTCCTGGAAGCCCTCGTTGTTGACAAGCCAACCAACGCGGACCGTTTTGACCTGCTGATCGGTATTGGCGGCATAGGCGGGGGCGGGCATGATGGTGCTCAGCACGGCGAGCACGGTGAGCACGGCAAGCGCAACGGCCAGGGCGCGATATATAGCTGAACGAAGGACAGTGGCAGCTCTCACATGCAATCCTAACGAATCGAGACAATACCGCATAAGGATACCAGCTCAGCCTGCCCAGTCGGCAGCTGTACCGCTAAACGCTCCCGCCCGGCAGTCATCGGGGACGTTCTTAAATGACTAGTTCCGTTTGCTGGGGAGGCGTGGGACAATACCGAGCGAACGTGAT
>CABUZI010000174.1 GCA_902496005.1 uncultured Collinsella sp. | reverse complement strand
TTGCCGACCACTTCGGCGAGGACGCTACGGGCGAGGTCGTCGCTTCCGACGCCATCCCCGAGGATCGCATGGGCATGGACATTGGCCCCAAGACCGAGGCCCTTTACGCCGAGGCCATCAAGGGCGCCAAGACCGTCTTCTGGAACGGCCCCATGGGCGTTTTCGAGTTCGATAACTTCGCGCACGGCACCAAGGCCGTTGCCGAGGCTGTTGCCGAGCTCAAGGCCAACGGCGGCACCTCCATCATCGGCGGTGGCGACTCCGTCGCAGCCGTCAACAAGTTCGATCTTGCCGACAAGATGAGCTGGATCTCCACCGGTGGCGGCGCCTCCATGGAGCTCGTCGAGGGCAAGGCTCTCCCCGGAGTGGAGGCGCTTCTCGATGCCTAATCGCACTAAACTCATCGCCGGCAACTGGAAAATGAACAACGACGTTGCCGCTGCCGCTAAGCTCGCTGACGAGCTCGCCGAGGCTCTGCCCGAAGTTCCCGAGGGCGTTGAGGTCCTCGTCTGCCCGCCGACCATCGACATCACCACCGTTCACGCCCGCATGCAGGCTGCCCCCATCGCTCTCGGTGCACAGAACGTGTACTGGGAGGCAAAGGGTGCCTACACCGGCGAGTCCTCCTGCGACATGCTCAAGTCCGCTGGCTGCACTTACTGCATCATCGGTCACTCCGAGCGTCGTGGATATTTCCACGAGACCGACGAGGATATGAACAAGAAGGCCAAGGCCCTCGTTGCCGCTGGCATCGTTCCCGTCTTCTGCTGCGGTGAGCCCGAGGAGGTTCGCGAGGCCGGCACCTATGTCGACTTCGTCTGCAACCAGGTCAAGGCAGGTCTCGAGGGTCTCGAGATCAAATGCCCCAAGCAGCTCGTTGTAGCCTACGAGCCCATCTGGGCCATCGGCACCGGCAAGACCGCTACCGCCGAGGACGCTCAGGAGGTCTGCGGCGCTATCCGTGAGACCCTCAAGGAGATGTTCGGCGAGGAGCTCGCCAACGGCATCCGCGTTCTCTACGGCGGTTCCGCCAAGCCCGGCAACATTGCCGAGCTCGTTGCCAAGCCCGACGTTGACGGTGCCCTCGTGGGCGGCGCTTCACTCAAGGCTGCCGACTTCGCCTCTATGGTCGTCAAGGCAGGCGAGTAGGACATATGGCACAGCGTCATCTTCCTGCACTCCTGATTATCATGGATGGCTGCGGCCTTGCTCCAGCCGATGGTGAGAACGCCGTCGCCGCTGCCAAGACGCCCTTCCTTGATAGCCTGTACGAGAAGTACCCCCACACCACGCTCGGCGCTTCGGGCTAGGACGTGGGCCTTCCCGACGGCCAGATGGGCAACTCCGAGGTAGGCCACCTCAATATCGGTGCCGGCCGCATCGTGTTCCAGGAGCTTTCGCGCATCAACAATGCCATCAAGGACGGCTACATCGCAAAGAACGAGGTCTTCGTCAAGGCTATGAACGATGTCAAGGCTGAGGGCAAGACCCTTCACCTCATGGGCCTTATGAGCCCTGGCGGCGTTCACTCCCACATGAACCACGTCGAGGCTCTGGTCAAGATGGCTGCCGAGCACGGTGTCAAGACCGTTCGCGTCCACGCCTTCATGGATGGCCGCGACGTTGACCCGCAGTCCGGTGCCGGCTACATGAGCGAGTTCTGCGCCTTCCTGGCGAAGATCTCCGAGGAGACCGGTTGCGACGCTCGCGTTGCCACCGTGTCGGGCCGTTATTGGGCCATGGACCGCGATAACCGTTGGGAGCGCATCCAGCGCGCCTACGACGTCATGGTCAATGCGTCCGATGCCGATGTCGACCCCGTTGCCGGTATCAAGGCCTACTACGAGAAGGATCCGCGCGGCGACGAGTTCGTCGAGCCCTTCGCTGCCCACAACGAGGGCATCCACGAGGGCGATGCGGCCATCTTCTTCAACTTCCGTCCCGACCGCGCCCGTCAGATGACCCGCGTGTTCACGGACAAGGAGTTCGACGGCTTTGAGCGCAAGCAGATCAAGCTTTCGCACTTTGTGACGATGACCGAGTACGATCCGACGTTTGATGTCGAGGTCGCCTTCCCCAAGACGTTCCCCGAGAACGTCCTGGCCGACGTTATCGCCGCCAATGGCCTGAAGCAGCTGCACACCGCCGAGACCGAGAAGTACGCCCACGTGACGTTCTTCCTCAACGGCGGCATCGAGGAGCCCAAGGAGGGCGAGGAGCGCGTGCTCGTCGCTTCCCCCAAGGTCGCTACCTACGATCTGCAGCCCGAGATGAGCGCTCCCGAGGTTACCGAGAAGCTTGTCGCTGCCATCAACGAGGATCGCGCTGATTTCTACATCGTGAACTTCGCGAACTGCGACATGGTTGGTCACACCGGTGTCTTCGACGCCGCCGTTAAGGCCGTCGAGGCTGTTGACGATGCCCTGTCCAAGGTTGTCCCGGCGATTCTCGCTAAGGGCGGCTTTGCGCTGATTACCGCCGACCACGGCAACGCCGACCACATGTTTGACGTTGCTTCTGACGGTTCCAAGCATCCGTTTACGGCTCACACCACCAACCGTGTGCCGTTCATCATCGTTGATGAGAAGGCACAGCTCACCGGTATCGAGGACGGTCGTCTTTCCGATATCGCTCCGACCATGCTCACCATGGCTGGTATTGAGCCTTCCGCTGAGATGACGGGCCGCGTGCTCGCCACCGAGGCCTAAGAGAAAACAAATACCGTTTTCTAGTAAGGGGGTTGTCCACAACCGGACAACCCCCTTTTTGGTATTTCTGCCATTTCCACCCCGTCCTTGAGTGGCAGGTAGGGGAGAGCGGGAGATTGTGGTACAGTACTAGAGTTTGAACTGTTCTATTAAGGAGCTTATCTATGGGTCCGTTCCAGATTCTTCTGTTTGTCGTTTGGGCTGTCTCTGCCGTGGCGCTGACGATTCTCGTCCTGATGCATTCCGGTAAGGGCACCGGCGTTTCGGATATGATCGCTAGCTCGCTGTATAACTCCAGCTCTGCCACGGGCGTCATGGAGCAGAACCTCGATCGCCTGACGGTAATTATGGCCGTTGTTTTTGCCGTGTGCGTCGTCCTGTGCATGTTCTTCTTCCCGCAGGGCATCGTCGGCTACTAAGCATCGGCGTATATACGTTTGCAATGGGGGCTTATAGGACAAAATGTGTGTCCACGTTGGGGGCATCGGCGCAGGTCGATGCCCCTTTTTCAGCCGTTTAAATTCCGTGCCCGCTTTTAACCGCTCGGACAGAATGTGTGTCCGGTT
>CABUZI010000173.1 GCA_902496005.1 uncultured Collinsella sp. | reverse complement strand
GTCGTCTTCCACAATCTGAATCTCACCGTCGAAGCCGCACACCTGGCAGTAGTCGCTCTTGGTGTTGAGCTCGGCGTACATGATGTTGTCGTAGATGTACTGCATCACGCGAATGACAGCCTTGAGGTTGTCCTGCATGTTGGGAACCTCGACATAGGAGATAGCACCGCCCGGCGAAAGCTGCTGGAACATACCCTCGAACTTGAGCTTATCGAAAGCATCGATCTCCTCGGACACATGGACGTGATAGCTGTTGGTAATGTAGCCCTTGTCCGTCACGCCCGGGATGATGCCAAAACGACGCTGCAGGCACTTGGCGAACTTGTAGGTCGTCGACTCAAGCGGGGTGCCGTACAGCGAGAAGTCGATGTCGCTCGCAGCCTTCCACTCCGCGCACTTGTCGTTCATACGCTGCATGACGGCCATGGCAAACGGCGTGCCCTCCTTCTCGGTGTGGCTGTGGCCCGTCATGTACTTAACGCACTCATACAGGCCGGCATAGCCCAGGCTGATGGTGGAATATCCGCCCACGAGCAGCTTGTCAATCGTCTCGCCCTTCTTCAGACGCGCCAGGGCGCCGTACTGCCAAAGAATCGGCGCGGCGTCAGAAAGCGTGCCCATCAGGCGCTCATGACGGCACAGCAGGGCACGATGGCACAGTTCAAGGCGCTCGTCGAAAATCTTCCAGAACTTGTCCATATCCTGGTGCGAGCTCAGCGCGACATCGGGCAGGTTGATGGTCACAACACCCTGGTTAAAGCGACCATAGTACTTAGGCTTGGTCGGGTCATAGTTCAGCGCGTTGGCGACATTGTTAAAGCCGTTGCCCGAACGGTCGGGCGTCAGGAAACTGCGGCAACCCATGCAGGTATAGCAATCGCCGTTGCCGGCGGTCTCGCCCTTCGACAGCTTGAGCTCGCGCATCTTCTTCTCGGAGATGTAATCGGGCACCATGCGCTTGGCGGTGCACTTGGCAGCCAGCTGGGTCAGGTAGAAGTACGGGGAATTCTCGTGAACGTTATCGTCCTCGAGTACATAGATAAGCTTGGGGAATGCCGGGGTAATCCAAACGCCGGCCTCGTTCTTAACGCCCTCGTAGCGCTGGCGAAGCGTCTCCTCCACGATCATGGCAAGGTCGTGCTTCTCCTGAGGCGTACGGGCCTCGTTAAGATACATAAAGACCGTCACGAACGGCGCCTGGCCATTGGTGGTCATAAGGGTCACGACCTGATACTGAATCGTCTGGACGCCACGACGGATCTCGTCACGCAGACGGTCCTCAACGACCTCACGGACCTTCTCGGCAGACGCAGAGACGCCAAGCTCATCAAGCTCGCGAGCGACCTCGCCGCGAATCTTCTGACGGCTCACCTCAACAAAGGGGGCAAGATGGGTCAGCGAGATGGACTGGCCGCCATACTGGGAGGAAGCAACCTGGGCGATGATCTGCGTCGCGATATTGCAGGCGGTCGAGAAGCTGTGCGGCTTCTCAATCAGCGTGCCCGAAATAACAGTGCCGTTCTGGAGCATGTCCTCCAGGTTCACCAGATCGCAGTTGTGCATGTGCTGGGCAAAGTAATCCGAATCGTGGAAGTGGATCAGGCCCTCATTATGGGCGTCCACGATCTCCTGGGGCAGCAGCACGCGCTGGGTCAGGTCCTTGGAAATCTCGCCGGCCATATAGTCGCGCTGAACGGAGTTGACGGTCGGGTTCTTGTTGGAGTTCTCCTGCTTGACCTCTTCGTTATTGCACTCGATCAGCGACAGAATCTTGTCGTCGGTCGTGTTCTTCTGGCGCTTCAGGCTCTGAACATAGCGATAGATGATGTAGTGGCGGGCAACCTCGTAGCAGTCGAGACGCATAATCTCGTCCTCGACCAAATCCTGGATCTCCTCTACCGAAACGGTGTGGCCTGCGCTCTCGCATGCCTCGGCGACGTTTTGTGCCGCGTAAATCACCTGACGGTCGGTTAGACGAGAGCTCTCCTCGACCTCCAAGTTGGCGGCGCGAATCGCATTGACGATCTTATCGATGTCAAAGACAACCTCGGTGCCGCTGCGCTTGATGATCTTCATCCTCTTGCCTCTTTCGCGTCGTAGCCTCATTGCGCTTCAGAACCAAACGATGCCCGGCAGGGCTTGCCCCTGTCTTGCGGCGCCGTCGCGCAATCTGTGTTCTCGATAAACCATAGGTCCTCATGCGGACAATCCTCGTAGCCGATCAAGCGACTCAAAGGCGTGTCCGAAGGGGACGAACAAGGTCTTCGTTCTCTGTCCGCCATCTATCATACGACAAAGATGCATCTATATCCTGTATTCTTTTTTTAGGTCAAACACAACATATAGTGTTTCAGCAGGTCAAAGCAATTAGTCATTTTGCAGACGCATTATAAATGAGGGGTATTTGACAAGTCGGTAAAACGTTACCAACACGGCTACCTGCATGGCAGTTATAAAACCCCCTTAGTCAAGCCGCTGACAAATCCTACTAAAACCAAGCCGCTCACGCCAAAATAATCCAAAAGATTGCGCTTGACCAACATGTTGCGGTCACGCGCGGTCAGGACGTATGCAATCAGCCAGTGCCCCTACGGGATGCGAAGATCATCGCACGCGGATCTTGAGTTCAATATCTGGTGCCACATTTGACGACATAAAACAAAACAGCCCAGAGACATAGTCTCTGAGCTGCGAACATTTGGTGGGCGTTAGAAGATTTGAACTTCTGACCTCTTCCGTGTCAGGGAAGCGCTCTCCCCCTGAGCTAAACGCCCAAATGGAGCGGACAACGGGGCTCGAACCCGCGACCCCAACCTTGGCAAGGTTGTGCTCTACCAACTGAGCCATGTCCGCCTGCGAGGATTTAATATACGGGATGATCCACCCAAATGCAAGAACTATTTTAAAATAATTTGAAAATAGTTCCCGATACCGATGGCCCCCGCCTGCTTTGCCGTTCATTACATTGGAAGGACGGAGATCACGAGGAAAGAGTCCCAGCAGCGAGCGGCGCCCCAGTGCCCCGCAGCGTCAACAAAAAACGCGGTTCGTTAGAACCGCGTAAGATAGTTGGAGCGGACAACGGGGCGTCCGCGTATCCGCTTTCGCGGATCCGCACCGGCTTCGGCCGCCTGTCGGCGTCCTCGCCAGCTCGCTACAAACGCTCCGCGTTTGCCTAACGCTCGCTCCCTCTCGGGTTCGAGCCCAAGCGACGGGTACGAAAAAGCCCGGCTACCGTAGTAGTCGGGCTGTTGCGCTTGGAGCGGACAACGGGGCTCGAACCCGCGACCCCAACCTTGGCAAGGTTGTG
>CABUZI010000172.1 GCA_902496005.1 uncultured Collinsella sp. | reverse complement strand
CCGTTGCCCAGCGCCGGATCGGGCTCCTGGTTCTCGATGACGGACAGGTCAAAGCCCATGTCGTCGAGCGCCTCGGCGACCATGTCGCGCACGCCAAAGTTGAGCAGGTAGTTGTCGAGCAGGCGACCGATCAAAAACTCGATCGAGAAGTAGTACACGCGCTTTTTGCCCTCAGCGGTGGCGCGAGCGTCACTCTTGGTGGCAACGGTGCGTGCCTTCTCAGCCACGAGCTTGGCCAGGGCGTTAAAGCGGTCGAGGTCGCTCGCGGCCTCGACGCTCTTGCCGCTGATGCTCATGACGGCATCGCGATAGAGCTCGGTAAACTCCTGCTTGTTGTCGAAGATCTTATTCATACGTTCCTTTCCCCCGGGGATGTTTCTCCCGGAACGGTTATGACATGTATCCTACGCCCCCGCGGGGCGGGTAATTACAGATGTAATGGCTTTGCTACGCTTTCTTGGCAGGAGCCTTAACAGCGGCTGCCTTGGCCTTGGGAGCAGCCTTTTTGGTGGCTGCCTTCTTGACCGTGGTGGACTTGGCCGAAGCCTTGGCAGCGGGCTTGACAGCCTTCGCCTTGGCCGGAGCCTTCTTGGCGGCCGCGGGCTTGGGCTTCACCGAGGACGCACGCTTGCGCGTCGCCTTCTTGGGCTCCTCAACCACTGGCGGCTTATAGCTGCTGGGACCGCGGCGCTTAAGCACCACGCCAGCCAGGCCGGGCACCTTAATCTCGATGGAGTCCATCTGCCCGTTCCAGGGATAGGGCTCACTCGAGCAGGTGTAGGGCTCCTCGCCGGCATAGCCGCTGCCGCCAAACTCGGGACGGTCGGAATCAAAGATGACCTCCCAGTCACCCTCACGCGGCACGCCCACGCGGAAGCTCTCGTAGCTCGCCGGGTCAAAGTTGATCAGGATCACCAGGTCGTCATCGACGTCCTCGCCCTGGCGTACAAAGCTCACGATGGACTGCTTGGAGTTGTCCGCGTCAATCCAGGTAAAGCCGTCGTCGGTGTAGCCGCGCTCGTACAGAGCGGGCTCGGCGGTGTACAGGTGGTTGAGCGCCTTGATAAACGCCTGATGATGACGGTGGGTCTCGTACTCCTCGGTCAGGAACCACTGGATGGACTCGTAATAGCGCCACTCGATAAACTGGCCGATCTCGTTGCCCATAAAGTTGAGCTTGGCACCGGGGTGCGTCATTTGGTAGAAGGCCAGCGTGCGCAGGCCGGCAAACTGGCGCCACCAGTCGCCCGGCATGCGGCCGATCAGCGAGCACTTGCCGTGCACGACCTCGTCATGGCTGAGCGGGCAAATAAAGTTCTCGGTAAAGGCATACATGATGGAGAACGTGAGCAGGCCGTGGTTGCCGGGGCGCCACGGAAAATCGGTCTGCATGTAGTGCAGGGTGTCGTTCATCCAGCCCATGTCCCACTTGTAGTGGAAGCCCAGACCGCCGTCCTGCGGCGGGTAGGTCACGAGCGGCCACGCGGTGGACTCCTCGGCCATCATCATCACATCGGGGTAGTGAGCCTCCACGGCGCAGTTAACCTGACGGATAAACGCGCTGGCGTCCAGGTTCTCCTCGGTACCGTACTTGTTGAACTTCTTTTGGCCGGGATCGTCGATGCCAAAGTTGAGGTACAGCATGCTGGACACGCCGTCCATGCGAATGCCGTCCACGTGGAAGTTCTCGAGCCAGTACAGCACGTTGGAGACCAGGAAGGAGCGGACCTCGCCGCGGGCGAAGTCAAACTTGTGCGTGCCCCAGTTGGGGTGGATCTCGTGTTCAAACAGCATGTGGCCGTTAAAGGTGGCAAGGCCGTGGGCGTCGGCGCAAAAACCGCCGGGCACCCAGTCCATGATCACACCGATGCCTGCCTCGTGGCATGCATCGATAAAGTGCATGAGCTGCTGCGGGTTGCCGTAGCGCGACGTGGCGGCGTAATAGCCGGTCGTCTGGTAGCCCCAGGAGCCGTCGAAAGGATGCTCCATGAGCGGCATGACCTCGATATGCGTGTAGCCCATGTCGCGCACGTAGTCCACGAGCTCCACCGACAGGTCGTCGTAGGTGTAGAACTCGCCGCGCTGCGCGGGGAAGGGATCCATGGGACCGGGGTAGTTGCCGTACTCGTCCGGTTCGCCCTGCGGCGCGTCGCCGTGGCGCTTCCATGAGCCAATATGCACCTCGTAGATGTTGAGCGGCTGCGACATGTGGTTGTGGCCGGCGCGGCGCTTGAGCCACGCGGCGTCGTTCCACTTATAGCCGTCGAGGGTCCACAGCACGCTGGCGGTACCCGGAGGGCACTCGGCCTTAAAGGCATACGGATCGGCCTTGTAGAGCTTCTCGCCCTCGTTGGTCTCGATGAGGTATTTATAGAGCTGGCCCTGCTCGGCGCCAGGAATAAAGCCTTCCCAAATAGCGCTCGTATGCACGGGCACCAGCGGGTTGGCTTCCTCATCCCAGTCGTTAAATTCGCCAATGACATGGACACTCTTTACGTCGGGTGCCCAAACGCAAAAGCGCCAGCCGCGCGTACGGTTCTGCGTGTCGGGATGCGCGCCCATCTTTTCCCAGCTGCGCTCCCACATTCCAATGCCAAACAGGTAGACATCGTCCTTGGAGAGCTCCGGTGCGTGCGGAGCCGGTTTGCGGGTTGCGGGCTTTTTAGCCGTTGGCTTTAGCTTTGTATCGCTCACGTTTGATCCCATCATGACGCGGCAGCGTGTTGCCTTGGTGACTAGATGCGAAAGGTCCAAGGCTGCACGAATCGAAGGGACGGCGAAGTTTCTGTGATTCGTTCCACCTCGCGTGCTCGGTGGAACTTTCGGCAGAAACTACGATAACACCTGTGCGTTAGTTTTATGGACGAAAGCGGATTTGCGGGGGCGTTTAATCGGTAAGCGACATGTTTATACCACTGGCAGAATTGCTGTGGTAAAACTCTTGACAGTTTTACCAATTAGGGTTTCAAAATTGTTAGCCTGACGTTTGGTAAAACGTTTTTAGCAGGTTGTTTACCATTTGACATCGAAAGGTTCGTTTATGTCCCATACCGCCGCTCCCAAGGTTGCTTTTATTTTCGATTGCGACGGCACGCTGGTTAATAGCACCCCCGTTTGGGCCTATGCCCAGCCCGAGTTATTGCACCGCCACGGTGTCGACGTGACGGTCGATGATTTTGCCCAGTTCGAGCATCTGTCGCTCGAGGACGAATGTCAGGCCTACCACGACACGTGGGGCATTGGCGCGAATGGCGAGGAGCTGTATCGCGAGCTGGGTGAGATTTTGATTGATGGGTACTCCAAGGTGCCTCCGCGCGAGGGTCTGCT
>CABUZI010000171.1 GCA_902496005.1 uncultured Collinsella sp. | reverse complement strand
CCGCTTCAGCGGTCCTCTCGATGAGTTCACGCGTCTCCTCGTGGACGGAACTGAGGTCTCCGCCGAGAACTACACCGCAACCAGGGGCAGCACGATTATCGAGCTCAGGCCGTCCTACCTGGACACGCTCGCCGGCGGCGGACACACCGTCACGGCCGTCTGGAAGGACGGGACGGCGACCGATGCGTCCTTCACCGTGGAGGGGAAGGCCCAAGGGGAGCAGGCGGGCGGAAAGACCGACGTAGATTCACCCGGCGACAACAAAAGTGATCCTGCCACTCCTGAAAAGGACGCCGACGAGGCGGCTACAAAAAAGTCGGGACGCACGACAGCCGATGAACCAAAGCTCGCTGCAACCGGCGACTCCACTTGGATGGCCAGCATCGCATTGGCCATGGCGGCCACGGCCTGCTTCACGGCAGCGAGAAGGCTTGAGCCCAAGCAGCATAGGCACGAACAGTAGCTCAAAGCGAACTCAACTGGGAAGGGCAGATGGATAGCCGTCCTTCTCTTATAATCAACCCAATCCGCTGAAATGCAATCAGTTAACGAGTTTCGCCAGACGCTCGGCCTCTACCCCGCTCTAGCAAGCCACCAGGCGATGAGATAATGCCCACGACTATCAACGTAAGCAAGGAGCGCGCTATGGCAGACAACGAGACCAAACCCTCGGCGAACGACGGCCGAGAGGAGCTCGTGGCAAAACAGCTCGCATCGACCAAAATCCACCTCGCGCTCACTCAGAAGCGGGTGGACGTCTCCGGCGCCATCAAGCTACCGCTCGAGCGAATTCCCCAACTCGGCGTGGCGTTCGCCTCGCTCCCCTCGATGTTTCGCACCGTCACCAACACGGTGAGCGTGCCCACGCTGCTCCAGGCGACTGACAAATATGGTAACCCGCTCGATCCGTCGAAACTCAACACGTTCAAGGACGGCAGCGGTCTCACAGGGGGCTACCGCGACGCCGCCAAGGGCCTTGGGCAGGCGCGCTTCCACGTAGTCGAGGGCGACATCGCCACGAGCGTCACGCAGGTGCCTTACGATCCAACATCGCTATTCATGGCAGCCGCAATCGCGCAGATAAACCAAAAGCTCGACTCCATCCAGGAGTCCGTCGACGAAATGTTCGAGTACATGCGTCAGCGCGACAAGGCCAACATGCGTGGCAACCTCAAGACGCTCGCAGACATCCTCAACGGTTACGGCCTCAACTACGGCAACGCCACCTACATGGCAAACGCCCATATGAAGGTGCTCGACATCAAGCAGTCGTCCGCGCAGGACATGGAACTCTTCCGCTCGCAGGCACAGGCGGATCTGAAAAAGAAAGGGTTCATCGAGGTGCGAGACGGCTTGGGCAGACGCCTCGACAAGGTGCTCGACTACCTCAAAGACTGCCAGCTCGCCACCTACATCCACGCGTTCTCGCTGTTCCTCGAACCCATGCTCGCCCAGAACTTCGAGCCCGCAAAGCTCGCGGACGCCACTGCGAAGATCGAGGCTGATTCGATCGCGTACCGCGAGCTCTACACCGACTGCTACAACGCACTCGAAGCGGGGGCTGTCGACACCGTCGATGCGGCACTGCTGGGCGGTATCGCGTCTGCGGGCAAATTGCTCGGTCACGCCATCGCAAAGACCCCCGTGGGCGACCATACACTCATCGACGAGGCGCTCGAAGGCGCAGGAGAGAGCATCGGAAAGTTCAACGACAAGCAATCCGAGAAACTCCTCGAAAAGCTCCATCAGGCAAAGACGCCCGACGTCACGCCGTTCAAGCAGAGCGTAAAGGAGATCGACACCCTCTACAACCGCCCCGCGCAGATCGCCGTGGACGCCGAGAACGTCTACATCTTGCCTGCCAAGCAGCAGGAAGAGTAACGATACGCGACAGGCACGCGCCATGCAGACAGCTAACGCCCCTACCTTCCCGCCGCCTTCAGCTTCAGCAGCAGGTCGCCCAGCTCGGGGCACTTGCTAGAGAGGCGTGTCTGGGCCCGCTCGCCCATCCCCCAACGTTGGCGGACTTCTTGGGCGCGCGGACTCACGTGATAGTCCCCGTCCATCACCTGCTTGAGCAGCTTGGCGGTCACGCGCGCATCGGCTAGGGCGCTGTGGGCATGGCCCGTCGACTCGTCAAACTCGATGCCGAACCACGTTGCCGCGTCGCCCAACGAGACGCGCCCGTGGCTGCCAACGTCCATGATCGAGGTGTAAAACGCCTGCAGGTCGGCCCAGTCCGTAGGAAATGTGGAAACGTCGATGTGCTTTGCCTGGCACTCGGTCAAAAGCTGCCGACGGTCCGCACCGCTCCAACAGACCACCTGGGCGGAGTAGCGACCGATCCAATCGCTGAGCCTTTTTATCACCATGTAGAGCGGATCGGCCATCGCGGTGTCCACGGCCGATATCCCCGTGAGCTCGCGGACGGGATACGCAACGCCTTCGGTAAATTCCGTCTGCACAAACTGCGAGAACTCGCCCATAACGTTGCCGTGGTAATCGAGCTTAACGGCGCCGACCTCGATAATCTCATTGCGCAGCCCACGGCGCTGGCGCTGCTTTGGCACCGGCGCAAACTCAAAGTCCAGCACAATCTGGCGCGCAAAGTTCGTCGTATCGATAGCCGAGATACACAGCGTCTTTTCAGCTGACACGGTTAGGGCCTTTCTCCGTTGCTTGCCGCTTGTTACATAAGCGGCTACATTGCCGTAAGGATAGGTGGCCGCGCGGACATGAAAGCTGGGCGCAATACCATGCGCTAATCACACGCCATGCAGACGGCCCCAAGAGAGTCGCCCGCTCTATTCAAATGGATGAAAAGATTTAGGCCCGGTGACTTGAATCAGCGGTCATCCCGGGCCCATCAATATGCAGTGTACCTACAGAGGGCTGGTTAATCAAACGGGCTTTCGGTGAGGAAGACCTGCGCGTCTAGCCCCAATCGCCCAGCGCCGTCTTCTGCCGCCCTTACGAAAGGCTGCTATTCGAGGGAATCACGTTGCTGTTATTATCGAACATATATTCGTATTTATGACCGCGCTTTGATAGAATGGCAGTTGTTGACGGCAGTTCCATGTGCCGGGCAGCGCCCTCCATGCGACGGGAGGTGATGCCCATGACCGATCTGATTGATTTCGTGAAGCTCCTGACCGCTTTGGTCTCGCTCCTCACGGCGCTTATCGGACTTTCCGAGGCACTTAAGCAGCGTACGAAGCAAGACGATATGAGAAAGCCATTTGGGTCGCCTCCCCCGCGGCGCAGCTTCTTTCCGCGGGCTCGGGATGCCACAATGGGCTTTGAGTATCGGCCCGTGCGGTAGCCCTTACCGCACCT
>CABUZI010000170.1 GCA_902496005.1 uncultured Collinsella sp. | reverse complement strand
GACGTCAATGGTATACGGGTGCATCATCGACGTCTTCAATACAGAAAATATCAGTGCGGAATGTTCTGAAAAGTAACACCAGGGCGGGCCCTGCGGCACCTCGGCAGGGGGAGTGCGATTCCCTGATCGCTCACTTAATCTAATAAGAATTTGAGCGAGGCCGGAGCTTTAGCTCCGGCCTCCTTATATAAGGGCTCGGCAACGCCGAGCCACTAAATTTATATCAGCCCTCAGAACATGTTTGAGAACGGCGCCTGGAGTATGTGGACGTAGGGCCGGAACGGGGGCAGCTTCCCAACGCATTCCGCAGGGGGCGGTATATTTTGTAGCGCGAAGCGCGGATCAAAATAATGCCGCATGCCCGAGGACGCGTTGGAAAGCAACCTCATTCCGGCCCGAACAGGTCCGTCTACCAGCGCATTTACAAATTCGTAAACTTTTTTCAAAAAAGTGCTTGCACAGTTCTCGAATCATAGGTTATTATCTACCTCGTTGAACGCGCGGGTCCAACAAAACGAACCGCGAATCAACAACATAGCATGTCGGAGTGGCGGAATTGGCAGACGCGCTAGCTTGAGGTGCTAGTGACCGCTTTTTGGTCATGCGGGTTCAAGTCCCGCCTCCGACACCATCGCATTTGAGAAGCCTCTTCGGAGGCTTTTTTGTTACCGATAGACGGTGAGGTTCACGATGGAAACGCTTGAGCGCAACGAGTGGGCAGACGTTGCCCAACTGGTCGAGATCACGAGCGATGCTGTCATCATTTGTGAGCTCGACGGAACCATTCTGCATGTGAATAATCGTTTGCTCGACCTGATGTGCGAGGAGCGCGCTGACGTCATCAACGGTGATGTCAAAGACGTTCTGTACTCGTCTGCCTTTGAGCGCGCGACCGAACATCGTCTGCCGTTTGAGACCGATGGCTCCGAGAGCGAGCTGATGCTCAAGCTGAACGACGGGTCTTTTATTCCCGTCTTGGTTCGCGCGGGTTCCGTTACGCCTCCGCGTATCTTTGGACGTCGTGCACCGCGTGTCCTGGTGGCGCTTCACAGCATCGAAGAGCAGTATTCCCACGATCGTCAGCTCAAACGTGCGTTATCGGAGCTTAGGGTGGCGAATAAACGCCTTTCGGGCACCCTTTCGGTCATTATGAGTACCGTGGGCTCCGATGAGCTCCCCAGCTTGCTCGATACCGTTTTGAATCAGCTCGTTGGAACGCTCGATGCCTTCGGTGCGGCTATCTATTTTTCCGAGAGCGGCGGCTTTAAGCTCCGCGGTGTTTCTAAGGAGCTTGAGGACAGCTATCTGCCCGAGTTTATGCCGTACGGCGCGGGCATTCCGACCTACGTGCTTCGCGAGTCGCGTGCCTGTCGCCTGTCGATTCAACAGGACCTTGAGGGCGACCGGGTTGCTTCGGGCATGTTCATGGATTTGGGCAATCGTTCCAAGCACTTGCTGCGCGTGCAGGATATGCCCCCGTATCGCAGCGAGATCTGTCTTCCCGTGTTTTACGGCACGCAGGTCCTTGGCGTGTTGGAAGTTGGCTGGAAACGCCCCCAGGCGCCACTTGCCTATGACGTGAACGTGCTCGAGGTCATCTGCGATTACCTGTCTATTCAGCTGGTCGGCATGGCGTCGAGCTTACGTTCGCGCCGCACGGCGGAGCTCGGCCGCTCACTCAATTTGCTGCGCGACGAACTGTTTACCTATCTCGATGACCCCGTTGCCGCTTCGCGAGCGGTGTCGACGGAAATCTGCTCGGTGCTCAATTGTCATTTCTGCCCCGTGGAATATGACGCGAGTCTTGACGCCTATGTCATCGATTTTGAGGGCGGCAGTCGCGTGGCGTTGCCGGGCGATCCGGAGTCACTCTTCTTTTCTGTCACGGCGCCAGCAGCGCGCCTGGGGGCAGCTCCCGACGGGTTCGAGACATCGGTGCTGGGCGGGACGAGTGCCGACGACCTCAAACACGTGCGCCTTACACGTGTGGACGAATCCACGTCTATGGGTGCATGGTTGAGGGCCCACGGCCTACCGTGTCAGGGACTTTATGTCGACTCCGGCATCGAGGCGGGGCGCTACCACTCGGAAGCGGATGGCAAGCGAAGCAACGATGCAATCGTTCCCGCTGATGTCGCCAAGGGGCCGACGAGGCGCGTTTTGCTGCTCCGCGATGGCAGCCAGGAGCCAATCGACGACCTTGAATACGACTACATGGTGCATTTAGCGCACGACTTTGAGCTGATCTATGAGGGCGAATCTCAAAAGCGCGAAGAGCGTCATATCGCTCAGACGCTTCAGATCGGCATGAGAAATTCGCTGGGTGACGTTCCGGGTATCGCGACCGATTCGGTATACCTATCGGCAACGAATTCGGCATTGGTCGGTGGTGACTTCTATACGCTCATTCGTCTTCCCGACGACTGCGCCGTCATGATTCTGGGCGATGTGTCCGGCAAGGGCATCGAGGCGGCATCTATGTCCGCGCTCGTCAAGACGGCGCTGACGGCCTATGCCTGGGAGGGTGCGGGGCCTGCCCGCATGGCCCGCTCGCTCAATAGCATGCTCATGGGCTTCTCGAGGGTCGAGACGTTCGTGACGGCCTTCATTGCCAAAATCGATCTTAGGGCGGGCCGCGCTACCTATTGCTCGGCGGGACATCCTCCCACTATGGTAATTAGGCCGTCGTCGACGCCGCTTGGCGGCGGAGAGACCTGCGGGGGAGAAGTGGAGCTCCTTGGGTGCCAATCGGGCGTGATCGGTGCCTTTGAGAGCATGGTGTACGAGACGGGCGTGTTTACATTCGCTCCTGGTGACATGCTATTTATGTATACCGACGGAACGATTGAGGCACGCGACCGCACGGGTGCTTTCTTTGGCGAGCAGCGCCTTCGTGACCTTCTGCTCTCTGTTTCGGGTGAGGGCGTATCGGGAATTTGCGGTAAGGTCTTGGGAGAGCTTGACCGCTTTACCGAGTCGGCGCTGGACGATGACATCGCGCTGGTTTCCCTTGAGTTTTTACGGGGTCGATCGTAGGCCGCGACGCTTGACGGGCGAAATCCCTACGGTTGAAGAAACGTGTGCATCGAGCGAGCTCTTTTGGGGAACCATGGTCGTATGAATGAGTGGAATGACATAGCGGTTTTGACGCCACCGGGTGATGTCGACATCGCCTCGGTGCCCGTGCTGCGCCGACGGTTGGATAATTTGATTGACCGGGGCGTGCGCCGCGTTGTCATCAATTGCCAGGCTGTGGGCTTTATTGACTCGACGGGTTTGGCGTTTTTACTTACACGCGCCAGAGAGCTCATGAGGCGAGAGGGCCTGCTTTCGCTCGTTAACGCCTCCGATGAGGTCATTCGCTTTTTGGAGATTGCCCGACTTGTAGACATCCTCCATGTTGCGGGTCCGGCGCGTGAG
>CABUZI010000169.1 GCA_902496005.1 uncultured Collinsella sp. | reverse complement strand
TGGGTCTTTTCCGGGTCGAGCAATACAAACGGCAGCGCCGGGCTGATCGTGCAGGTCACACTCGGCGCACGTCCCTCGAGCTGTGTCCCCGCGGCGCCGCGGTACAGCTCCAGAATCTCAGGCGTCAGCGGAGCGCCGTGCTCAATTGTGTCGACGCCGGCCTGAAGCGCGGCCTTCACGCCTTCGGTGCTCTCGACATGGGCCATAACCGGCAGGCCCACCTCGTGCGCAGCCTTGCACGCCGCCGCGGCAACCTCCACCGGCATACGCAGCACGCCCGGCTCGCCCACCTCGGTCGCGTCGAACACGCCGCCCGTTACGAACAGCTTAATGACGTCGGCACCGCGCGCATACAGGTCGCGCACCTGTTCGGCTGCCTCGGCGGGACTGTTTGCCACCTGGGCGAACAAGCCCGCACCATGGCCGCCCGGAACCGTGACGCCCGTTCCCGGCGCCACCAGGCGAGGACCTTGATACTTGCCGGCATCGATAGCATCGCGCACGGCAAGATCGGCAAACAGCGGGTCGCCCGCGCCGCGCACCGTGGTCACGCCACTTGCCAGTTGTTGTTGGGCGCTGCCCTTAAGAATATGGCGCACGATGGCGCGCCCCACGGGATTATCGAGCTTCTTCATCAGCGCGCCCGCATCGCCCGCCGAAACCGGCTTGCCCGAACCGCACAGATGCACATGCATATTGATGAGGCCTGGCATGAGATACGCACCTGCCAGGTCGATAACCTCGGCACCCGCAGGCGCCTGCGCCACAGCACTCGGCCCCATCCACGTGATGACACCGCGCTCAACGGCCACGGCCATATCGGGCTGCGGCTCCATATGTTTCGAGCCATCCAGGACGGTCGCATTGATAAACAACGTGGAACGATCGGCAGACGCCATATCGAGCTCCTCCCTCACGATTAACTTGAACATTTGTCCATTATCACCTAATGCTGCGACCTAAAGTCGAACATATCGGTTAACGGAGGGACGAGAGGATGTGGGGGACGGAATACGTTGCAGTCCCACCCCAGCGACACCAGGGAAATGTCTCGATCTGTAACAGATACAGGGTTGTTGGGCCCCTTGCTGTTACAGATCAAGACATTCGGTCGACGCTTCACCGGTTTGTCTCGATCTGTAACAGTTACGAGCTCAAATAACCTCTAAACGTTACAGATTGAGACAAAACCTCTCAGCGCCCATACCACTGGCGTCTCCACTCCTCAGCCAATTTCGCCTGCCGAGGAATACCCGCCAGCCTCATTTTCTCGACAAGCTTCCCCGGGTCTTTGAGTTCGTTAAACGTAAACCTCAGTACTTTATGTCCGAGCATCGTCAGATGGGACTCTCGCTGACGTTCTGCCACGAATGGGTCGACCGGCTCCCGACCTTCGCCGTTCTGCAAGGTGTACTTCCCCTTTCCGTCGAGCTCGCCGATGACACACGTCCCGTCCACGAGCCGCCAAAAATAGTCGACGCGAAACACCTGGCTCGGATCGAGCGGGTCGCGAAACTCCACCTGCAGCTCCGGAACTGGAAAGCCGTACGCAATAAAGAACGCTCGGAACCGAGACTCGCCGCCGTTTTCGGACAGCCCGTCCGCATACGACGCAATCACCTGTGCCCTGCGATACCCTCGCCTGCCCTCGCAATCGGCACGGAGGCACTCGCACAAATCCCCACGTGATACGCCTTTCGCCCGCAGTGCAGAATCGGCAATCGCCAACCCGTAGGAGAACGGCGCACGCAGCAAGCAATCCTCCACCGTGCGCCAAAACGACGTCACCCGCACGCCATCGACACGATCGAACGCGCCTGCCATCTGCGGACGCAACAACCTGCACCCGCCGCTCAACGTCACCGAACAACCCGTCTTAACAAGAAAACGCGGCCCGAGCAGATCATTCGGCACCTCCAGACCCCATATCAGCGCGGCGTCATATCCCCAAAACGCCCAATCGGGATGAAATTCCGCAAGCCCTTTGATAGTCCTCAGCGCTCGCTCCGCCGGCGTCAATGCATCCCAATCATGCTGAAAACAGAACAGGTACGGATCGGGCTCCGCGATATCATCGGTTCCAACATGGCGTCGCAGCCACATGAGCTCGGTATTGTCATGCGTTGCGAGCAGCGCACCTTGCTTGGCCGTCTCCGTGAGCCGCGCGAGCATCCTATTCCGCGCCAACGTGTTGCGAGTCGTATGTTTGTGTTTGAGAACGGTATTAGACACTTTCATCACCACCACGTCAGACAAATGGACCATCGTCACCGTGCCTCCGCTGGCAAATGTCTTGATCTGTAACAGGAAGACAGTCTTTGAGCCTCTAGTTGTTACAGAACAAGATCTTTCGGCAGCCGCCAACCTTCCGTCTCAATCTGTAACAGTTAGACGTTCTCCAGCCCCCAAACGTTACAGATTTAGACAAACCAGCGGCGCCCAAGCGTTCGTCTCGATCTGTAACAGGTAGACCGGTTTTTATCCCTAAACGTTACAGATTGAGACAAAGTCAGGGCTGTAGGGCGACACCAGTCACATCCCCTACTCCCACTCCTGCTCGTAGATGTTGAGGGACTTTACGTAGCGCCCCTGGGCGCCCATGATGTCGCGGACCAGGCGCAAAAAGAAGCTGATACGCGAGGTGTCGAAGCCATCTTCTAGGTCTTCCGGATGGACGGCGCCGGGCCCGTCGATCGCCGTATCGCTCAGGCGCGCTATGTCGTAGAGGTAGAGCTGCCCCGCCGTCAGCCAGACATCGTCGACGCAGGCGAGGCGCACCGCAATCGCACCGTCGCTCCAATGCTCCTTTTGCACGATATGCGGGTCGTAGACATCAAAGCGACGGTCGGTGCGCGTATCCTTCAGCGCAACCGTGCCGTTCGCAGGATCCTTGCCCAAAATGCCAAAGCGCGAGAAATACTGTGTGTCGCGCACCTGCTCGAGCCGCTTGAGCGAGGCAGGCGAAAGCGATGCCGGTGGCTCGTCAACATACAGCTCGAGCAGCGTCTTGCCATGGCGATAGGGGCGCTCGAAGAGCAGCCAATCGGTAAATGCCATGTTGTAGGCCATGATTTCGTTTTGGGAAGGCTCGGTGCAATAGCCGAGCCACGGGTCGACAATGATCTCGAACTGCTCGCGCGCCGGCTCCAAAAACTGAAACTTCCGCAGCATCCAAAAATGGGCCATGTCGGCAATATCGTTGCCGACGGCTTCAGCCAGATGTGCTCGGTCTAAAACGTGATCAGTCACGGCATCCTCCTCAAACTGATGAACCTCAATTTGAGCTTACGAGGAGGGTGGGCAGCCACTGTTGGCACGGACAAAATAGGCCTCCGGCTGCAAACCAACTGCTGACCAAACACTTGACGGGATGCTTGACCGAAAATGCGCACCGCAAAGAAACGGCAGGTAGATATAGACAGCTGACCCGCCA
>CABUZI010000168.1 GCA_902496005.1 uncultured Collinsella sp. | reverse complement strand
CCGATGTGGCAGTTCTTGCCCACGGTGGCGCGACCGCCCAGCACGGCGCCCATATCGATCATGGAACCCTCGCCGATAACGGAGCCGATGTTGATGATGGCGCCCATCATGATGACGGCACGGTCGCCGATCTCGACGCGGTCGCGGATGATCGCGCCCGGCTCGATGCGGGCGTTGATGCCCTTAAGGTCGAGCATGGGCACGGCGGAGTTGCGGCAATCGTTTTCAACGTCGTAGTAATCGATGGAATCGGCGTTGGCGTCCAGGATGGCCTTAAGCTCATCCCAGTCGCCAAAGACGGTCTTGCCACGACGACCGCCGTAGACATGTGCGTCGCCCCAGGCAACCTTCATGCCCGGCTTCTCGCGCACGTACAGCTTGACGGGCGTCTTTTTGGGCGCGGTGGCGATGTAGTTGATAATCTCCTGTGCATCCATCTCGGCTGCGTTGCTCATATGCTGTCTCTCCTTTGAGGGGGTATGGTTGATAACTAGTTAGGCGAACACGACCTGGTCGAAGGTGTAGAAGCCGGGGTCGCGGGTGATGAGCTTTTGGGCTGCTGCCAAGGCGCCGTTGACGAAGATCTGACGGTTCGTGGCGCGGTGGGTGAGCGTGACCTCCTCGTCCTGGCCAAAGAAGCTCACCTCGTGCACGCCGGCGACGGTGCCGCCGCGCAGCGAGTGCATACCGATTTCCTTGGGATCGCGTGCTCCGCACATGCCCTCGCGGCCATAGACGGGGTGGTAGCCTGCCTCGGGCTCGGCTTCGACGACGGCGTCGAGCAGTAGCTTGGCAGTGCCGCTGGGGGCGTCGACCTTTTGGTTGTGGTGCGTCTCGACGATTTCGCAGTCAAAGCCGGGCAGCTCGCGTGTAGCCTGCGCTACCAGATGGCGCAGGGCTGCGATACCGATGGAGTAATTGCCCGAGTGCATAACGCGGGTGTTCTGGCCCAGCTCACGCAGGCGGTCCATCTGCTCGGGGGTGTAGCCTGTGGTGCCTGAGACCAACGCCGCGCCCGTGCGCTCGACATAGGCGACGACGGCATCGAAGGTTACGACGTTCGAGAAGTCGATGATGACGTCGGCCGCCGGTGCGCTCTCGAGCTCGGACAAGTCGAAGCCGATCTGGGCGACGATGTCAAAAACGGGCTGCCCAGCGGCGTCGACAACGCCCTCGGCGGTAGTTCGGATGAGCGAGCCCATGCGGCCCGTTCCCATAATGACGGTCTTAATCAAGCAGACCAGCTCCCTTCAGAGCATCGGTAAGTGCGGCTCGCGTGTCGTCTGCCATGGGGCACAGCGGCATACGGTAGTTTGCCTCGATCATGCCCATCTGGGCGAGCGCTTCCTTGACGGGGATGGGGTTGACCTCGCTAAAGAGGGCGTTGATGAGCGGCTGGCCGGCAATCTGGATATCGCGGGCGCGCGCTACGTCGCCGTCCAGATAAGCGCGGCACATGTCGTGTACGAGCTGCGGCTGCACGTCGGCCCACACGCTGATGGTGCCCGAAGCGCCCAGGCTCATGAGCGGCACTGTGAGTGCATCCTCGCCCGAGTACATGCGGAAGTCATCGGACAGCAGGTGGGCGATCTTGGCCGCGTAGGCGACGTTGCCCGAGGCCTCCTTGATGCCCATGATGTTGGGGTGCGCGGCTAGGCGCTCTACGTTGCGCTCGCTGATACCGCAGCCGCAGCGGCCGGGGATGTTGTACAGGATGCAGGGGATGTCAACGGCATCGGCGACGGTCTTAAAGTGCTGATAGATACCCTCTTCATTGGACTTGTTGTAGTAGGGGGTAATGAGCAACAGGCCGTCGGCGCCCAGGCCCTGATAGGTGAGCGACTTGGTGAGCATGGTCTGCGTGGAGTTGGAGCCCGAGCCGGCGATGACGGGGACGCGTCCTGCAACATGCTTGACCACGGCGGCGACGACGGAGTTGTCCTCGTCATCGGTCATCGTGGCGCTCTCGCCGGTGGTGCCCAGGGTGAGAATGGCGTCGGTGCCATTTTGCAAGTGGAAATCGATAAGGCGCTCGAGCGCGTCAAAGTCGACACTGCCGTCCTTTTTAAACGGCGTAACCAGGGCGACGATTGAGCCCTCGAGATTGCGGATGTCCATGTTCTTCTCCTTCGCCTCCGCGATCTGGATGCGTTTGTTCCATTGAGCTGCGACTGCCAGGCGCTCGTCTTCGGCGCGACGGCGGGCACTTTCGGCGCGCGACTTGGCCAGCAGCTCTCGGCCGCACGGCAGCACGTCGAGCGTGGCAAAGTAATCGCCCGGGCGCTCGGCGCGGCGGATGAGGTCGGCCGCGCCATCGGGGCGCAGCAGGACCTCGGCCGAGCGCAGCCGTCCGTTGTAGTTGTAGCCCATGGAGTAGCCATGCGCACCGGTATCGTGGATTACAAGCAGGTCACCCATGTCGATATGCGGCAGCTTGCGATCGATAGCGAACTTGTCGTTGTTCTCGCATAGGTTGCCCGTGATGTCATAGGTGTTCGTGACGGGCGCCGTGGCCTTGTCGGCGCCGCCCGGCTGACCCATCACCGTAATGTGGTGGTAGGCGCCATACATGGCAGGGCGGATCAAATCGACGGCGCTTGCATCGACACCGATATAGTCCTTGTAGATCTGCTTCTCGTGGATAGCCTTGGTGACCAGGCAGCCGTAGGGGCCCATCATAAAGCGGCCCATCTCAGTGCAGATGGCCACATCGCCCATGCCGGCGGGAACCAGGATCTCGTCGTATGCCGCGTGTACTCCCTCGCCGATGGCGCGAATGTCGTTGGCCTGCTGCTCGGGCAGGTAGGGGATGCCGACGCCGCCGGACAGATTGATGAAGGCGACGTGTGCGCCGGTCTCGCGCTCCAGGCGTACAGCAAGCTCAAAGAGGATACGCGCGAGCTCGGGGTAGTAGTCGTTGGTGACGGTGTTGCTGGCAAGGAATGCGTGGATGCCAAAGTCCTCGGCGCCCTTGGCTTTGAGCATGCGGAAGGCCTCGAAGAGCTGCTCGGTGGTCATGCCATATTTGGAGTCGCCTGGGTTGTCCATGATGCCGTTGGAGAGCTGGAACAGGCCGCCTGGATTAAAGCGGCAGCTGACCGTTTTGGGGATGGGTCCCGCAACACGCTCAAAGAACTCGATGTGGCTGATGTCGTCAAAGTTGACGATGGCACCCAGCTTGTCGGCGAGCTCAAAGTCGGCAGCCGGCGTATCGTTGGACGAGAACATGATGTCGTGTCCCGTGATACCCAGCGAGCGGGCGATCATGAGCTCGGTATAGCTCGAGCAATCGCAGCCGCAGCCGTATTCGTTGAGAATGGAGATGAGCGCCGGGTTGGGGTTGGCCTTGACGGCAAAGTATTCCTTAAAGCCCGGGTTCCATGCAAAGGCGTCGCGCACTTCTTGTATGTTGCGGCGGATGCCCGCCTCGTCGTATAGATG
>CABUZI010000167.1 GCA_902496005.1 uncultured Collinsella sp. | reverse complement strand
TGCTATCATGGACAACGTTGAATTTCTACGAAGGAGCAGGGCATATGGCGATTCTTTTGGGATGCGATTCCGTCAGCCTAGAGTTTCCCACCAAGCATATTTTCGATAACGTGACGCTCGGCGTGGACGAGGGCGACCGTATTGGTATCGTCGGTAAAAACGGCGACGGCAAGTCGACGCTGCTGAGCGTGCTCGCCGGCACGTTGGAGCCCGACGACGGCCGCGTGACGCACCGCCGCGACACCACGATCGGATTGCTCGGCCAAAAGGACAACCTGGTCGATACCGACACCGTGCACCATGCCGTCGTCGGCGACACGCCCGAGTACGAGTGGGCGTCGAGTCCGCGTACACGTCAGATTCTCGCTGGCCTTATTAGCGATGTGCCCTGGGAGGGCACGGTGGGCGAGCTTTCGGGCGGCCAGCGCCGTCGCGTGGACCTCGCGCGCCTGCTGATCGGCGACTACGACGTGCTCATGCTCGACGAGCCTACCAACCACCTGGACATGCGTACCATCAACTGGCTCGCGCGTCACTTAAAGGCCCGCTGGCAGCGCGGTCAGGGCGCCATGCTCGTGGTCACGCACGATCGCTGGTTCTTGGACGAGGTCTGCACCAGTATGTGGGAGGTCCACGACGGCCAGGTCGATCCTTTCGAGGGCGGTTACTCCGCATATATCCTGCAGCGCGTAGAGCGCGACCGTATGGCCGCGGTTACCGAGGAGCGTCGTCGCAACATGGCGCGCAAGGAGCTCGCGTGGCTGAGCCGCGGTGCCCAGGCGCGCTCCACCAAGCCCAAGTTTCGCGTGGATGCCGCTCGCGAGCTCATCGCCGACGTACCGCCCGTACGCGACGAGCTGGAGCTCAAGCGCCTGGCGGTGAGCCGCCTGGGCAAGCAGGTTATCGACGTGGTCGACGTGGACGCCGGCTATGCGGATACCGATGGCGCGCCCAAGCAGGTACTTTCCGACGTGACTTGGCTCATCGGTGCGGGCGACCGCTATGGACTTTTGGGCGAGAACGGCGCTGGCAAGTCGACGCTGCTCGACGTGATTCAGGGCAAGATTGAGCCCACGCGCGGCCGCGTGAAGATTGGCCAGACGGTGCGCTTTGGCGTGCTGTCGCAGCAGCTCGAGGAGCTCGAGCCCTACATGGGCGACACGATCCGCGAGGTTCTCGGCAACTATAAGAAGTACTACGTCATCGACGGCAAGGAGACTTCGCCCGAGAAGCTCTGCGAGCGCCTGGGCTTTACGACCCAGCAGCTCTGGAGCCGCATCGGCGATCTTTCGGGCGGCCAGCGCCGTCGCCTGTCGCTGTTGCTGACGATCCTGGACGAGCCCAACGTGCTTATCTTGGACGAGCCCGGTAACGACCTGGATACCGATATGCTCGCGATTGTCGAGGACCTGCTCGACGGCTGGCCCGGCACACTGATCCTGGTGACACACGACCGCTTCTTGATGGAGCGCGTGACCGACCAGCAGTGGGCGCTGCTCGACGGCCACCTGACGCATATGCCCGGCGGCGTCGACCAGTACCTGCGCCTGTGCAACGCCACCGCCGAGGGCGAGCCCGTGGGCGCGCCGAGTGCCAAGACCGGCACGTTTGACACCGGTGCCGCGGCGGCTGCGGCCGAAAAGCCCAAATCGAGTGGCCAGCCCAATGGCCTTTCCAACGCCGAACGCCAGAAGCTCCGCCGCGAGGTGAGTTCGCTCGAGCGCAAAATGGAGACACAGCGCGCTCGCGTGGAGGAGGCCGAGGCCGCGATGGCACAGGTCGACCCCACCAACTACACGGCGCTTGGCGAGCAGCAGGCAAAGATCGACGAGGCCCACGCCGCCATGGACGAGCTGGAGATGGCGTGGCTCGAGGCGAGCGAGAAGCTCGAGGGCGAGGAGTAGGCGAGGATGATTAAGGCCGCGTTTTTCGATATCGACGGCACGCTGCTGAGCTTTAAGACCCACCAGATTCCGGCGTCGGCGCAGCAGGTACTCGACAGCTTTCGCGAGCAGGGGATTGCGTGCGTGATCGCCACGGGCCGCCCGACCTACCAGATGCCGGATTGGCTGTTCGACTTGGGATGGGATGCGTACATTACGCTTTCGGGCCAGCACTGTTTTGATGCCAAGGGCGTTTATCGCAGCTGCCCGATCGATCCGGACGACGTTGCGGTGATTGTTGACCAGGTAGCGCAGGGGCGCTACGACTCGCTGTGCATGCAGGGCGAGAACTCGTTTGTGAACCGCCTGTCCGAGCGCGTGGTGACGGCTGGCAGCAACGCGGGAATCGTCTACCACGAGGAGCCGTTTGAGCACGCCTTTGACGCGCCGGTCTACCAGTTTTGCGCCTTTGTGGACCCGGCCGACGAGCATATCGTGACCGATGCGGTGTCGCATTCGCTCACTACGCGCTGGTGCGATTTGTTCTGCGATATTATTCCCGCTAACGGCGGCAAGGACTTGGGCGTGGCGGCGACGCTGGAGCGCCTGGGCATCGACGCGAGCGAAGCGATTGCTTTTGGCGACGGCGAGAACGACCTGTCGATGTTTTCCGCCGTGGGCACGAGCGTGGCCATGGGCAACGCGCAAGACACGGTGAAGGCTGCGGCGACCTATGTGACGAGCGCCGTGGACGACGACGGAATCTACAACGCTGCGAAGCATTTTGGGCTGCTATAGCTGCGGGCCGTCACCCGGCGCCTGGGGACACTCCTTGCGGGGCGTCCCCATTTTGTTTTCGTCCCGCACGTTTTGTGAAACACGGCTAACTTTTAGGCAAAGTAGTAAGACATGGGCAACTTTTGCGGTAAAGTTAGCCGTGGAAAGTATCCAAAGGCTAACTAACAATCATCGCGAAAGGCGGCCCATGGCCCTACGTGAATCCGGAGAAGACTATCTCGAATCGATCTACGTTCTGTCGGAACGTCAGGGCATCGTGCGCTCGATCGACGTTGCGGAGTACCTCGGCGTAACCAAGGCGAGCGTTTCTAAAGCCATGGCGGCCCTGGAGAGCACCGGCTACGTGGAGATGGGCAAACGCGATGTACATTTGACGGAACGCGGTCTTGAGGTTGCCCGCCAAATGTGGGAGCGCCATTGCTTTTTTGTGGGGCTGCTAGAGGACGCCGGCGTAGCGCCCGAGGTTGCCTCGCAAGAGGGCTGTCACATGGAGCATTGCCTGAGCGAGGAGAGCTTTGAGAAGCTAAGGTCGATGCTGGGGCGGGAAGATATGGCGGGCCCAGTAACGGAATCCTAATTGATCCCCAGTAGCCCCACCAACTAAGTCCAACTCAGACAAGGAACCCCGCCAGCAAGCGATGCCCAAGAACCACCAGCAACGTCACCGCAGGCCGGGGTCGGGCTTGGTTTTGAAAACATTCCGCACTGATATTTTCTGTATTGAAGACGTCGATGATGCACCCGTATACCATTGACGTCGACACCATC
>CABUZI010000166.1 GCA_902496005.1 uncultured Collinsella sp. | reverse complement strand
GTTCCTTATGTGCCGGCACTTTGGGAACGTCTCTAAGTGCCGGCATCCGGGGACACTCCTTGAATGTTGCCTGTTCAAGAGTGTCCCCAATGACCAGTCGTTTAAGAACGTCCCCAATGACTGGGCCGCTTGCCTGCGATTTTTGACCGTTGGGCGGGCTTGCCGCCCTTGCCGCAAAAACGTTTTTGCATATCGGGTACAACGGGCTTTACGTGAGTAAAGTGCGCGCCGCGTCCACGTGTCGCGTTTTTAAAGGAGGCCCCATGCCTGGTGTTACCCCTGCAGAAGTTTTGTCCAACTTTGGTATTACGCTCGTTGAAGATCCCGCCGAGAATCAGCCCCGTCTGCTGGTCGATCTACCCGCCGCGGAGCTCGTCGAGCACGCTATCCGCCGCGAAGAAGGCCGCATGGCATCCAACGGCGCGCTGGTGATCGAGACGGGGGAGCGTACCGGCCGTTCCCCCAATGACCGCTTTATCGTTGACACCCCAGATGTTCACGACAAGATTGCCTGGGGCGCGGTCAACCGCCCACTGTCCGTCGAGAGCTATGAGGCCATCAAGGCCGGCGTCGTCGACTATCTCAACGAGCGCGATGTGTTCGTCACCCGCGGCATGGCAGGCGCCGACCGCAACCACACGCGTCGACTGCTCGTTGCCTGCGAGCGTGCCGGCCAGGCCCTCTTTATCAAGCAGATGCTCGCCCGCCCGCTCGCCCGCGAAATCGCGCGCACCGGCGAGCCCGACTTCTGCGTGCTCGCAGCGCCCGGTTACCAGTGCGACCCCGCCATCAAGGGCCTCAATTCCAGCGCTGCCGTGGTCATCAACTTCCAAGAACGCGTGATTCTGGTCGCCGGCACCGGCTACTCCGGCGAGATTAAAAAGTCGATCTTTAGCGTCATGAACTATCTGCTGCCCGTCGAGGACGACGTGCTGCCCATGCACTGCTCGGCCAGCATGGATCCCGTCACGCACGAGACCGCCGTGTTCTTTGGCCTGTCCGGCACCGGCAAGACCACGCTTTCGGCCAATCCCACGCGCCTGCTGATCGGCGACGACGAGCACGGTTGGTCCGACATGGGCATCTTCAACATCGAGGGTGGCTGCTACGCCAAATGCGAGGGCCTGGACGCCTTCCACGAGCCCGAGATTTTCAACGCTGTCCGCTTTGGTGCGATCTGCGAAAACGTGGTGCTCGACGAGAACCGCAAGCCCAACTACGATGACATCTCGATCACGCACAACACGCGCGTGGCCTATCCCGTCGAGCATATCCCCAACGCGTGGACCAAGGGCATGGGCACCACTCCGAGTGTCGTGCTGTTCCTGACTTGCGACGCTTTTGGTGTGCTGCCGCCCGTCTCGCGCCTGACGGCCGACGCCGCCATGTATCACTTTGTGACGGGCTTTACGGCCAAGATCCCCGGCACCGAAGTCGGCGTCACCGAGCCCACGCCCACGTTCTCCTCGCTGTTCGGAGAGCCGTTTATGCCGCTCGATCCTATGGTCTACGCCAAGATGCTCGGCGAACGTATCGCCGACGGCCGCACGCGCGTCTATTTGGTCAACACCGGCTGGATCGGTGGCGGCTACGGCGTGGGTCATCGCATCGAGCTTGCCTACACGCGCTCGCTGGTCGCGCGCGCCCTCGACGGCACCATCGAGGACAGCGAGTTCGTGCACGACGACATCTTTAACGTCGACATTCCCACGACGTGCCACGGCGTGCCCGATGGCATCCTGGTGCCGCGCCAATACTGGCAGAGCACCGCGCGCTATGACGAGGCCGCGCACAACCTGGCGGTGATGTTCGAGGAGAACTTCGAGAAGAAGTACTCGCACCTGCCCGAGTCCGTCAAGGCCGCCGGCCCGCACGCCCAGGTGTCCGCCGAGGCCCGTCATCGCGGCCGCGGGCTGCTGGGGCTCCGCCACTAGCGTCGCCTCAGACTCAAAACCATCATAAAGGGGGCACCTTTGTGGTGGTTTTGCTCGCGTGGATGACTCGGGTTACAATACGCCTGACATATCGTCCCCTTCTCCGGATGGGGACAGCGTAAGCGCTCTTGTGGCGGCACCGTAGGACTTTGAAGGTGGCCGCTGTGAGGGCGCTTTTTGTTTAGGTGCCCTCACTCGGGCGCGCACAATGAAGGGAGAGCGTATGAAGAGCTTTATTGCCGAGGATTCATTCTGGGAGCTGTTTCCGCAGGCAGCGGTCGGTGTTGTGGTCGTGGAGGGCATGAAGCCCACGGCTCAGATTCCTCAAGAGGACGTGGATGCGATTGCGGCGTTGCTCGACCGCGCCAATATCGATGCGGAGCGTCATCTGACGAGTGACACCATCAGCGAGAATGCGCCGGTTAAGGCATGGCGCGACGCGTACCGGCTGTTCAAGACTAAAAAGGGCGCCCGCTGCTCGATCGAGAACTTGCTCAAGCGCGTGCTTAAGGGCAAGCCGGTGGGCCACATTACGCCTGCGGTGGATATTTACAACACGGTGTCGCTGACCTACGCGCTGCCCGTGGGAGGCGAGGATCTGCATGCTATCGAGGGCGATTTGCGCTTGGCGGTCACTGATGGCGGGGATTCGTTCCTGCCGCTTGGCGAGGAAGTGGATGACCCGACGTTGCCCGGCGAGCTCGCCTATATCGACGATGTAGGAGCCGTGTGCCGCTGCTGGAACTGGCGCGACGGCGTCCGAACGGCCCTTTCCGACGATTCAGCCGACGCGTTCCTGGCGATTGAGTGTGTTGAGCCCGAGCGAATGGGGGACTGCCAAGTCGCCATCGACCGTCTTGCCGATCTGCTCGAGCGGTATTTGGGTGCCACCGTTCTGGTTAAGACGCTTGTGACTCGCGATAACCCACGCATGGAACTGTAGCTCGGCCCAAACCACCACAAAGGTGCCTGTCCCCTTTGTGGTGGTTTTTATGTTGATGGGTTAACAAATAGGGCGCGCAGGGCTGGCGGCCGTTAAGTACGGCTAAGATGTTTACCCGTTAGCATTATGCAAGCGAAAGGCGGTCGTCCCCATGCAGCAGAGCGACGAGACACGTTTCGAGGACTTTGTCGGACTGATCAGCGGGCTCTACAAGGAGATCCAGCGCATTAAGACATCTGAGGGCGCAAGGCTGGGTCTCAAGGGCTCCGACGTTATGTGCCTGTACTATCTTGAGCGCAGCAAGGACGGCCTGACTGGCGCCGACCTGGCTCGCATGGCAGGCGTGACCCGCGCCGCCGTCTCGCGTACGCTCGCGCATCTGGAGGAGGGTGGCTACGTCGAGGTCGATGATTCGGGCGATGCCGCCGTTAAGTATCGTGCTCCGGTGCGCCTGACCGCTCTGGGCGGCGAGAGCATGAGCGAGGCGGACCGCATCATTCGCGAGGTGCTCGATACCACCGGTAAGGCTATGGGTGTGGAGCAGCGCGAGCAGATGTATGCGTCGCTGCGCACGATT
>CABUZI010000165.1 GCA_902496005.1 uncultured Collinsella sp. | reverse complement strand
TATCTTCTCGGGCGACCTGGTCAACGGCAACGAAGCCGGTAGGGACATGAACGTCGATCCCACCGAGCTGCTCGAGAGCGTCGGCGAGACGCCCGAACAGCAACAACTCGACGGCCTCGAGAGCGAACAACTCAACGACGCTAACTTCTAGCGACGCCGCACATCGACGACAGCGGCCCTGCACCTCACAGGAGATGCGGGGCCGCATTGCACTGCAGTAAAGCTATCGGCTACGAACGGCGCGGCTCGGGAACCACGAGCCTATCGGGGCTCGCACCCTCGGCATCCATCAGGCTCACGTAGCGAATCGAAGGGTCCTCGTACGTCGCGTAGTAATAATTGCCCGTACGCGCGCTAAAGCATCCGGTGTAGATAGTCTTCTCGAACTTGCCATCGCCCATCCTGGACGCCCCCTCGACCATCATCACGCCCTCGAGCGAGCGAAACATGCGAATCACGTTTTCGGCCTCGCTCTCCTTTTGCGGATAATTGGCATTGAGGTACGCCGCCTTTACAAAACGGCTCGGCGAATAGCAGTCGCCGGGAATGCCGCGCATGCCGGCACCCGCGCCATAGGGCTTAAGCTCGGCGCCGCGCCACGTCGCCGTCTGCGGAAAATCGTTTGTGGCGGTGATATAGGTGCGCAGGTTTTCCATGTGCCACGGGAAGGTCGGCTGGTTGGCAAGGGTGTCAACCGGATCATCGTACACATGCAGGCCGTCGGCCATCATCTCGACCACAATGCTGCGCCGGTCGTCGCCGATAATCCAGTGGAGCAGTGACACGCCTAGGCCTTCGCCCGCCGATTTGGCCACGATCGCCACGTCACGCAGCGCCACCTCGACCTCATCGACCGTCGAGAACGTCGACGCCACCCACAGGGGAAACTCGTAGGCCGCGATATTGGTCTTGCCATCAACCGGGCCCTCGGCATACTCGGCATAGCCGGGAAAGTTGAGGCCCGCCACCGCCAGGCCCGCATCGTTGCCGCAGTCGAAAAACATGGGATAGTTCTTGTAATCGATGCACATGCCGATTACCGCGTGTGCCGCTGTCGTGTCGTCGATAAACGAATACGGGATGTGGAACCCGCGGGGCATCACACGAACCTGCTCGCCGTATCCAAAGCTCCAGTCGAGGTTGCGGCCCAGATACATGTTGCCAGAATTATCGGTAAATCGAATACTCGTGCACATAGCGCCTCCTAGCTTTACGTTCTTGCTAAGTTCATTGTCACCAATTTAAAGGGGCCCTAAACAAAAAAGCCCGGACATGACAACAATGTCACGCCCGGGCTCAAAGACCGCAAATTCGGTCCCCAATTGAACCGCTCTAGACGAGTTTGCCTAAGCAGTGATCAATCATGTGTTGAATCATTTGAGCCTCGAAGCCGACGAAGTCCTGCTTGCGCTCGCGCATCTTGCCGTCGACGATCACGTCATAAGCGACCTTGCACTTGATATAGCGCGTGGACTTGGTGACCTCCTCGTGCGTCAGGCAGCTCTCCTCCATCTTGCTGGCGCCCAGGCCAAACACCAGACGGGGGTTGTAGAGCACGTGGGGCTCGCCGGCATCGTCCAGGTAGACGCAAACCTTCTTGGTAACGCCAATCTGGTTAGCGGCCAAGCAGCCGGCATCGTCGAGCGACTTGATGGTATCGATCAGGTCCTGAGCAACCGACTCGTCCTCGACAGTCGCAACCTCGCAACGCTGGGACAGGATAGCCTCGTCGTGGCAAAGCTCTTTAATCATACGTTCCTCCATAGGGGTCGTTGTAACCGCTTAAGTATACGGTACCTACACAATTTCATGCGAAAGATACCGCCCGTCCGTTACAAACCGCCGAACATCAACATGCGAGGAACACCAACTTCACAAAGGCGATATAGTGGGTGAGTTCGTGTCAATCGGCCTAAACTCGGGGCCGAACAAGGAAAGGGTATGCATGGACGAACTATTTCACGTCAGTGAGCGCAAGTCCACAATCGGGACCGAACTCCGCGCTGGACTGACAACATTCCTGGCGATGGCCTACATCATCGCCGTCAACCCCGCGGTGCTCTCGGGCGCTGGCATCGATGCGGGAGCGCTCGCCTGCGCCACCTGCCTGGGCGCCGGCATCATGACCATCTGCATGGGCATCTTCGCTAACCGCCCGCTCGCCTGCGCGTCGGGCTTAGGCGTCAACGCGATGATCGCTGGAATCACCACCACCGTCTGCGGCGGTGACTGGCACGTGGCCATGAGCGTCATCTTCCTCGAGGGTATCGTCATCTTGCTGCTCGTGCTTTGTGGCCTGCGCGAGGCCATCATGGACGCCATCCCGGTTGTCCTGCGTCACGCCATCTCGGTGGGTCTGGGCCTGTTCATCGCCATGATTGGCCTGTGCGATGCCGGCATTATCACCGCTGGCACCGGTACACTCGTCGGTCTGGGCGACATCACCTCCCCCACCTTCATCGTCGGCATCATCTCCATCCTGGTGACAGTCGCCCTCGCTTGCCGCAACGTCCCCGGCTCGCTGCTCATCGGCATCGTCGTCGCCGTCATCGCCGGTATCCCCCTAGGTGTGACCCAGGCTCCGACCGGTATCATCGCCCCGCTCGACTTCTCGAGCATCGGTGGCCCCATCGCCGACGCCGGCGGCGTGCCCGCCATCGTCAAGGTCCTTACCGACCCCACGCTCCTCGTCATCTCGTTCTCGCTGCTCATGAGTGACTTCTTCGACACCATGGGCACCGCGATGGCCGTGGCCAAGCAGGGCGAGTTCCTCACCGACGACGGCAACGTCGAGAATATCAAGGAGATCCTGATCGTCGACTCCGCCGCCGCCGCTGTGGGCGGTTTCATGGGCGTCTCCTCCATCACCACCTTCGTCGAGTCCACTTCCGGCGCCGCCGACGGTGGCCGCACGGGCCTCACCTCCGTCACCACCGGCGTGCTGTTCATTCTCGCCGCGTTCTTCTCCCCCATCGTCACCATCGTTTCCAGCGCCGCCACCTGCGGTGCTCTGGTCTACGTCGGCTACCTCATGATGAGCGAGGCCTCCGAGATCGATTGGTCCGACGTGTCGCAGGGTTTCCCGGCGTTCATGATTGTCGCCGGCGTGCCCTTCACCTACTCCATCTCTGCCGGCATTGGTCTGGGCTTTATCGCCTACGTGATCGTCGCGCTCTTTAAGGGCGAGGCCTCCAAGATCAAGCCGCTCATGTGGATCGCAGCCCTTGCCTTCCTCGTCTACTTCTTCGTGGCGTAACGGCATAGTCTGCCGAAGCAAAACAACAAGGCGCGGAGTCGCATCGAACGGCTCCGCGCCTTTCTTTTAGCGTCTGCCCCCGTGCCAGCGTGCGACAATTGAGGCTGTCAATATCACAACACCGAGAGAAGCCTGCCTTGGAAGCGCATCATAAGCAGATAACCGTTTATTCAGAGCGTGCGGAAGGTACGCCCGTCATC
>CABUZI010000164.1 GCA_902496005.1 uncultured Collinsella sp. | reverse complement strand
TCGCCTCGTTTACCGGCTACTTTACATCACTCGCCCTGGGTACCGAGTACGAAGCGAATGTCATCGCCAGCGTCCCCGACATGACACCACGGACGGTTGTCATCGTTGTTATCAGCGCCATTATCTTCGGCCTGACGGCACGCCTCTTTGCCTGGTCGGTTCGAACCGTCAAAAGCCTGTATGGTCGCTTTATCACCAATTACCTCGTTCGCGCACTCGTGGGCGCGCTCGTGGTGCTCGCGGCCTACGCGATGCTCGACGCCTGGAAGTATGCCGGCCTTGCCACCTGGCTCTCGGGCGCCGGGTTCGCCGGCAACACCACCCTGGCGGACGCAGCCATCAAGTTGGTCGTCACAGCGCTTACCCTGGGCGCGGGCTTCCAAGGCGGCGAGGTCACGCCCCTGTTTGGCATCGGTGCGGCACTCGGTGGCTGGATCGGCCGCCTCGTCGGAATCGACCCCAGCTTTCTGGCGGCGCTGGGCATGCTCGGCGTCTTCTGCGCCGGCCTTAACGTGCCCATCACCACCTGTATGATGGCCATCGACCTGTTCCACGGCACGGCCGCCGGGTTCTTTGTCATCGTGGCGTTTATCAGCTATCTCGCCGGCGGCCACCGCGGCGTGTATCCCGCCCAGCGCATCATCTCACCCAAGCGCCGCTCGCTTATTGTGGACGAGGGCGGCACGGTGGCAGAGGCTATCGAGCGTCACAACGACCTGATAGAGTAGACGTTAGTATTCGCCGTGCAGCCACAATCGGGGGCAATTCGACCTGAGCGCGACCGCACTGCCATGTCACACGCCGGGAGTCGCCCCATGCACGCAACTGATTTTGGCCGCACGCTCATCATCGCCAACCCAGCCGCCCAGTCGGGTGCGGCGCGCGAAGTTGCCGAGCGCCTGCAACGCTTTTTGGACATGGCTGCACGCGCATCCCAGTTTGACCTGGTGCTGACCGAGCGCATGGGACACGCCAAGGAGCTTGCCGCCCAGGCAACGGGCTATCGCACCGTTATCGCACTCGGCGGCGACGGCGTGATCCACGAAGTCGTCAACGGGCTTATGACGCAGGATGAGGCGGTCCGCCCCGCTCTTACCGTCCTGCCCGTGGGCTCCGGCAACGATTTTGCCCAGACGCTCGGCATCGACGATTTCTCCGGCAAGGATTTTGGCGCGCTGCTCACCTGCGAGCTGCAGCGTCAGGACATCGGGCGCATTCGCTCTTGGAGCCCTGCGAGCGGCAGCGGCGAGGCTACCGTTGAGTACTACGACCAGACGCTTTCGATCGGCATCGATGCCGCCATCGGCCTGGGCACCACCGAGCTGCGCAAAAAGACCGGCTTGACGGGCGCGCCGCTCTACACCCTCTCGGGACTTGAGCAGTTTGGCCTACGTTATCGCAACTACCCCATGACAGTCAGCTTTGACGGCGCGCCCGCCGAGCGCGTAAGGGCGATCATCATGGCGATTCAGCTGGGTCCTACCTATGGCTCGGGCTATCGCATCTGTCCCGATGCCGACCCCTGTGACGGCATACTCGACGTCTGCTACGCCTGCGGCCCCGTTCCGCGCGCGGTCGCGCTTCCCATGTTCCTTTCGGCCAAAGATGGCCACCATACCAAGCTGCCACCGGTTCGCATGCGCCGCTGTCGCCATGCCGAGCTTACCTTTGAGGAGCCCGACTACCCCATCCAGGCCGACGGCGAGCCCATCGTCGCCTCGCGCATCGAGGTGGACATCCTTCCCGCCGCCCTCGAGGTCTGGCACCCAACCCGCTAGCCACCTTAAGTTGCGGTGAAATAGGGACTGTTTATGCAGTTAAAGCCGCAAAACAGTCCCTATTTCACCGCAACTTATTGAGAAGATCATTCCTCCCCGCCCGGCTTACGACGGTTAGCCTTTTTAATGGCATTGAAGTGCTTGTCATTGAGTCTGCGCTGTCGAGAGCGCTGAGGCACCTTGGTCTTTACGCGTCGGCGCGGTGGACGGCCACGACGCTCAAGCTCTGCCCTCAGCTTACGCAGACAGCAGCTGCGATTCTGAAACTGACTACGGCTCTCACGCGCCGTCACGGTAATCCCCGAAGGGATATGTTTCATGCGTACCGCCGAGTCCGTCGTGTTCACGCCCTGTCCGCCCGGACCCGTCGCGCGAAACACCTGCACCTCGCAATCGCGCGCCAACTCCTCGACCGACATCTCGGCATAGCGCGCATACTCGCGCCATCCCATCTTGTTCTCATCCATATCAACACCTCCCCTCATACAAAAAATGTGACAAAGGGACAGTCCCTTTGTCACATCGCATACCAATCGCTTGTGCTGTGCGCCTAGGCGAACGTGATCTCGCCGTTCTCGCAGTCCATTTCGGCGATACGGGCCAGGCTCTCAACGCGGAAGCCGCGCTCGCGGAGCTTATCGCCACCGCCCTGGAAGCCCTTCTCCACGGCAATGCCAATGCCGGCAACCTCGGCGCCCGCAGCCTCGCAGATCTTAATAAGACCCTCAAGCGCGCAGCCGTTGGCCAGGAAGTCGTCGATGATCAGAACCTTGTCGCCCTCGGACAGGAAGCGCTTGCCAACGATGACCGGGTACTCCTTCTGCTTGGTAAAGGAGTAGATGGTCGTGGCATACTGCTCGCCGTCAAGGTTGATGGACTGTGCCTTCTTGGCAAAGACTACCGGCACGCCGCCAAAATGCTGAGCTGCGATGCAAGCCATGCCAATGCCCGAAGCCTCGATCGTCAGGATCTTGTTGATCTCGACACCCTCGAACAGACGGGCCCACTCGGCACCCATGTGGTCGAACAGCTCAACGTCGCACTGGTGGTTGAGGAAGGCATCAACCTTAAGGACGTTACCGGCCTTTACGATGCCGTCATGGCGAATACGATCCTCAAGCTCCTGCATGGCGCAACCCCTTCTCGCGGCAACGATACCGCGCGATTAATAAACGTTGTTCGATAGTCTACCACGGACCGACCCCCGACCGCCCCACAAGCCGTATCGCACCATAAAGCTGCAAGACCAGTAGACAGGCCCGATTCGTGGCAGACAGCCTCCCAACACGCTAATGCCGGGTGCGCGTCCTCACCAAACGTACCAATGTGAGCGCAAAGCCCACGGTAGCAACAGCCATCAGCACGTAGAATACCAAACGGAAGCCAAAGAGGAACACGTCCGGACGACCCGCCACATAGCTCGTGACCGTCTTGCCCATCGCCGCGCTCGTCTGTCCATACAGGATGCGCGACGCCGCCGTAATACCCAGCGCTATGCCCGCATAGCGCGCCAAGCTGCTCAAGCTGCCCGCAAAGCCAAGCGCCTCACGCGGAGCCGAACCCATATACAGCGAATTATTGGGACTCTGGAAGATCGACGTGCCGCACGACATAAACGCAACGCAGCACACGATCATCAAGATGGAAGAGTGCTCGTCAAGCGTGCTCACCGCAAAGAGAC
>CABUZI010000163.1 GCA_902496005.1 uncultured Collinsella sp. | reverse complement strand
GACCTCGTCGGTGATCAGTGTGCCGTTGCTGCCGAACACAGGGCGCAGACCCTGGGCCGCGGCGTGCGCCACGAGCTCGAAGATGTCATCGCGCATGAGCGGCTCACCGCCGCTGAAAATCATGATTTTGAAGCCGGCGCGCGCGATCTGCTCGATCATCGCCTTGCCCTCGACCGTTGTTAGCTCGCGGCTGTCGCAGTCCGCTGCGTCCTGATAGCAGTGCTCGCACTTGAGGTTGCACTTGTTGGTCGTCATCCATGAAACGATCATCGTCTTTCCTCTCTCGAAACCGAGTGAGGATGTTAACGGGCGACGCTACGTCATGGTCAAGTGCTGCACGAGAAAAAGCTGGCGAGCGGCGCGGCATGCCGATCAAGGCTGTGATCTGGTCTGGCGCCCTGTTTGGGGCCTGGTTTTTCATTGACAGAAATAACTTGTACTTCTGCAAGTATGAGTGGGTTGCGTGTCACGCCTGCTCGTGCAGCGCCTCGAGCGCGTCTTTGAGGAAGCTGAGCGTTCTGCGTTGGATGCCCGCGTAGAAGTCTCGACCGTACTTCTTGGGGCCTTGTGTGCGCTGGTTGGCAAGGCGCTTGAGGCCGGTCAGGGCGCTGGGCATGCCGCCGAGGCGCTCGAAGCGCGCTGCCAGCTCGCGGCCGCGCTCGTCTCGGGGCTGCACGCCGTCGTGCATGGCCTCGATGGTATCGCCCATAAGCTCGTGCCAGCGGTCGATCACCTCGTGGGTGAGCTCTGGGACGCTGCTTTCGTCGCAGCCCTCCCCGTTGATTGCCATCCACAGCACGTCCTCACGGTTCTGCATATCGCTGATGGCTTGGGCGAAGTCGCTCCACCGCACGCTCTCGCTCGCAGCCAGGTGCTCTTTGAGGTTGCTGATGGTGTTGATGTTACGCAGGATCTCCATGCTCTCGCGTTCCAGCTCGCACATGCGATGGTCAAGCGCGCCAGAGAGCTTCTGGCAGTCGTCGATGCCCTCTGCTTCCTTGATCTGCGTGAGCGAGAAGCCGAGGAACTTGAGGGCGAGGATGCGATAGAGGCGCTCCTCGTCGTCAGTCGAATAGAGGCGCTGGTTTTGCTCGCTTTTGGAGCTGGGGTGCAGCAGGCCCTTTTGGTCGTAGTACTGGATGGTGCGCACGGTCACGCCCACGCGCCGGGCGAGTTCGCCAACAGTCATCAGATTATCTTTGTGTGCAGGCATGCCGTGCTCCTCTCGCACGCGGAATCGCAAAGTTGTTTAGCAGCCTATTATCGCGCGCGACGTTACGTCACCGTCAAGTGCCCATGTGGGGATTGCCGCTGCTTCGCTGCAACCCGATGGTGCCGACTTAATTTGGCGCCTACGCGGGGCCTGGGGCTCGATGATACTGAAGCGAAGCTCGTTGTTCGCTGCGCGGCATATAAGGCAGGACAGGGTCGTTTTCCTACGGGGGCATGCGGCTCAAAAGTCCTGCAGTGCCCCGTGTCTCAAAGCAAAATTGCCTGAATAATTAATCATTCAGGCAATTGCTCAAAATGCCCAAATACGGCAAGATGCGCGGCGCCATTCGGTGGTATTCGAGGTTACCGAACCTGCGGAAACCGATTTTCGCTTCTATATATTCCCGCTATTCCCACTCGATGGTTCTGATTTTGCTGTCCCATCATTCTAGTTGCATCCAGTTTTCGCTGCCGCCTCTAACCGAGTGCCGCCAAGTAACACCATGTCGTGTTTCATCGGCTTCGGGGACAAAAGCTGGGACAACTTCAAAAACTTTTTTCAAACTCAGTGGGTTGAGTTTTTGTTTTTGTCTCAAAGGGCGCGGTGGGCCGCCTTTGGAGGCTCGATAGCGCCGAAAACGCCCGTTTTGAAACTCAACCGCCCTTTAGCTTGCAAGCCGCCAGCTGCAATCGTAAGTGAATCAACGCGGGTGGTTTGCGCGCCATTTGCAAAACCCCAGGTCGCGACCCTTCGCCATTCGTGGTAAAAATGAGTAGTCTCAGGTGGCTTACTCATGAGTTAAACCGCTTTCGCGATCAGGGGCCTAATTGTGGCTTCTCCACCAACTGCCCCCCCCTGGGTTTGCCTTTGTCCGCCGCACGGGATGGCTCCCGAGGCAACGCGGTGAGATAATGCCATCCAACGCAGGCAATGGAGCCTGAAAATATAGGTGACGGCGGTATGGCCCGAACCAGCATTTTTGGCCCGCCTCCGTAGCCTCCCTTTTCATATGCGGTCCGCGATACGCCTATGGGAGCGATTCGCTCGTGCAAGGCTGTAAACACGCAGAGAAAACGAGGTATTGGATGAATAGCGAACCGATCTACAAAGAATTCCTTCTTGGAGAAGGCTTAAGCGAATTGAAGAAAATTCGAGATGGCTGGAGGGATGAAAGCGGCTATTCCGAGTCGAGGGGAGGAACCTCTTTAATACCTGAAAATCTATGCGACGTCTCAGGGTCCGAACGGCTTAACTATACCTTCATCATGGACAGAGCCAATGAGTGCATGTATCGACTGATTTGCGAGTCGATTTCCATGCTTCTTACAGAATATGGATACATAACACTACGTGCCCGCGTTCGCAGAAGCGATGCTTACCAATATCTCCCAAAAGACGGCCTAGCCGGGCCGACCGTCCTCAAAGGGAGCAAGAGGGTGGTCCGCATAATCAAGGTGGATGTTGATGGCTCCCCGAGCGTTTTTGTATTCAAGGAACTTGGATTAGACCAGAGTCTCCCGAAAGAGCTTGAGGATTCGCTGAGGGAAAACTTTGGGGTATCGAAAATCACCTACGTCTCTTTGGTTATGGACGGAGCGAAGAGGGAGGTTCTCAATTACGAGTTGGTGAAGGACGCTACGCCCTACATCTCGGTTAAAGAGTTCTTCCGCCTGTTCTTTCCCCAAGAGGAGTTCGACAAATTCGAGGAGGCTGTGGTTGAGCTTAGGCAGAAAGCGCGTTCCTACTATGGCTTGAGCATAACCAAATCGCTTAACCATTTGCGCATGGGCCATTTCAGGAGAGACATTCGAGACCATCTGATCGGCTACAAACCAGACGTGGAATTGGGGTCCGAACAGAGAATGGCCATAGACAAGAGCTTTGTCGTAGACGGCAGATACTCGGCGTTGACCGGTGACACGGATTTCGCAGCAAGCTTCCAGACCGCAGAATGGCTAAGGGATTCTTTAGCGCATGCAGGATGCATAGATTTCGCCCCCATCGCGTTGGAGTATTTCAAATCGCTCGAACAATTCCTGTACAGATTTCTTTACGCGATACACAAGACTTCGAAATCGAAAGGCAGGCATATTTTCTACAGCAAAAAGCACGGCGAAAACCCTTACTACCTGCCTGCGAAAAGAGATGGCGTTCCCGACAAATCGCGACACATAGAAGTCAAGGACGGAGAAATTGAAATCAACGAGGAGCTTTTCGCGGATGGTTTCGAGTATGTCTTAGACCTCGG
>CABUZI010000162.1 GCA_902496005.1 uncultured Collinsella sp. | reverse complement strand
TGCCCCACGCTCCACGCCAAGAATGTATTGATGGGTGATCGCGCATGAGTGAGCGCCTGACCGACAACCCCTCGCTCTTTAGGCTTCGTGTTCGCTATGGCAAGCGCGATCGCCTTAAGTACCTGGGCCATCTCGAAGTAATCCATACCATTGAGCGCATCGTGCGCCGTGCGGGACTTCCCTATGCCGTCACGCAGGGCTTCTCTCCGCACATGCGCGTGGGCTTCTCTTCGGCGCTGCCGGTGGGTACGTCGTCGACCTGCGAGTGGTATGACCTGTTTATGACCGAGTTCGTGGCGCTCGACGAGGCGTTTGGGCGCCTGGCTGCGGCGTCTCCGGCCGATCTGGCGCCCATCGAGGCGGCGTACATCGACGTGCGCACGCCGGCGTTGACGGCGCAGCTCACGCGCCTGTCGTATCGCATCGACCTGCACTTGGATCCCGAGGCGCCCGTAAGCGCCGACGAGGTGCGTCGTGCGATCGACACGCTGCGCGCGGGCTACGGCATCGACTACGCGCGCGGCAAAAAGAGCAAGCGCTTGGATTTGGATCACACGCTCGTGGGCTATGAGCTCACGGCGGGGGAGCGCCCGGACCATTTGGTGCTCATGCTCGACACCCATGCCGACAACGAGGGCTCCATGCGTCCGGAAATTTTGCTTTCTGCTGCTGATGTTTTGTTGCAGGGCTTGACCCCGGGCGTGGATGCACCTATTGTTTCCACCGGTATGCAAGACCTCGTGACCATCTGCTCCTACGATGTCGAGCGTCAGAATCAAGCATGCGAGGACGACGAGGGCCGACTCGTCAGCCCCATACCTGTGCGAACTTGTGGATTTGCTCCACATACTCGTTGACGGGGGTATTTTCGCCTGCTACTATATTCGGCTGTTGCACTAACTGATGCATGAAGGGCAAGTAAACATGTACGCAATCGTTAACACGGGCGGCAAGCAGTACAAGGTCGCCACCGACGATGTCATCACCGTCGAGAAGATCGAGGGCAATGAGGGCGACAAGGTCACCCTGCCGGTTATCTTCCTCAACGATGGTAAGAAGATCGTCACCGATCCCGACAAGCTGGCCAAGGCCAAGGTTACCGCTCAGATCGTTGAGCAGTTCAAGGGCGAGAAGCAGCTGGTCTTCAAGTTCCACAAGCGCAAGCGCTATCGTCGTCTGAAGGGTCACCGTCAGCAGCTCACCAAGCTGAAGATCGTGAAGGTTCAGGCTACCTCCCGCGCCAAGAAGGCTGTCAAGGCAGAGGCTGAGGCTGTTGCCGAGGCTCCCGTCGCCGAGTAGATTACACTCGTAACGAAAGAGTAGGTATACACAATGGCACACAAAAAAGGACTCGGTTCCTCCCGTAATGGCCGTGACTCCCGCGGTCAGCGCCTTGGCACGAAGCGCTATGCCGGCCAGACGGTAACCACGGGCACGATTCTCGTCCGTCAGCACGGCACGCACATCCACCCGGGTGAGAACGTTGGCCGTGGTAAGGACGACACGCTGTTCGCGCTGGTCGACGGTACCGTTGAGTTCCACAAGGGTATCAAGCACAGGGTCAGCGTACGCCCGCTCGCGAACGCGTAATTCACCCTTCATAGAGCACATATGTGGGAGGCACTTGAGTTTTAGGATTCAAGGGTCTCCCTCTTTTTTGTAGGAGGCGATTCTGTTGTCACAGTTCACCGATATCAGCCGCATTAACGTGTGCGGCGGCGACGGCGGAGCCGGATGCATGTCGTTTAGGCGCGAGGCATTTGTCCCCAAGGGCGGCCCCGATGGCGGCGACGGCGGTCGTGGCGGCAATGTCGTCATCCAGGCCGATGCTCAGCTGTCTTCGCTGATCGATTACCGCTTTAAGCATCACTTTCGCGCCGAGCGCGGCACGCACGGGCAGGGTGCCCGTCGTAACGGCAAGAGCGGCGAGGACCTGATTCTCAAGGTCCCTATGGGTACCGTGGTGCGCGAGCTCGATCCCGAGACGCAGACCCCGATGTTTGAGATTGCCGACCTGGTGCACGACGGCGAGCGCGTCGTCGTGGCGCCCGGCGGTGCCGGCGGTCTGGGCAACACGCACTTTGTGACGTCGGTGCGTCGCGCTCCGGCCTTTGCCCAGTTGGGCGAACCGGCCGAGGAGCACTGGATCGAGCTCGAGATGAAGCTTATGGCCGATGCCGCGCTCGTGGGCTTTCCCTCCGTGGGTAAGTCATCGCTCATCGCGCGCATGAGTGCCGCCCGTCCCAAGATTGCTGACTACCCGTTTACCACGCTCGTGCCGAACCTCGGCATGGTGCGTGCCGGTGAATATTCTTACGTCGTTGCCGACGTCCCCGGTCTTATCGAAGGCGCGAGCGAGGGTAAGGGCCTGGGTCACCAGTTCCTGCGCCACATTGAGCGTACGGCCCTGATCATGCACATCGTCGACATGACGGGTGGTTTTGAGGATCGCGATCCGGTCGAGGATTACCACATCATCAACCGCGAGCTCGAGCAGTATGGCGCCGAGCTTTCGGAGCGTCCGCAGATCGTCGTTGCCAACAAGTGCGATGCGCCGGGCACGGCCGACAAGATTGCCGACCTCAAGCGCGCAGCGCTCGACGATGGACATATGTTCTTTGCCGTGTCTGCCGTGACGGGCGCCGGTCTCAATACGTTGATGCTTGCCGTAGGTGAGCAGGTGGCCAAGCTCCGCGCCGAGCTGGCGGTCTCCGATGAACCGGTCGACCTGCGCGACGATGAGTGGGAGCGCCGCCGCCTGCAGCGTGAGAAGCGTTTCCGCATTGTCCAGGAAGAGCCCGGTGCCTTCCGCGTGGTCGGTCGTGCCATCGAGCGCATGGTCATCCAGACCGACTGGGAAAACGAGGAAGCCGTCATTTACCTGCAGCATAAGTTTGCGCGTATGGGTGTTGACGACGCGCTCGAGAAGGCCGGTTGCCGTGCGGGCGACGAGGTCCGCATTTGCCAGCGCGCCTTTGACTTTGAGGGCGCCGAGGACTTCTCGGAGTACGAGGAGCTC
Organism: uncultured Collinsella sp.; assembly: GCA_902496005.1. Taxonomy (GTDB): domain Bacteria; phylum Actinomycetota; class Coriobacteriia; order Coriobacteriales; family Coriobacteriaceae; genus Collinsella. The sequence continues at coordinate 442 of CABUZI010000162.1, read as the reverse complement.
GAGGATGCTGGCGAGGACGTTGCCGTTGAAGCCATTGACGTGGCCGATGCTGCGGATGAGGGAGTCGAGGTTGTCGATGCGGCGGATGCCGCGGGCGATGCCGAGACCTCGGAGGGCGAGTAAGCCATGTCGCTGCGCGGTGGAATCGGTCTGCCCGAGCTTCCTCTAGAGGACGGGCAGGAGTTTAGGCTCGGCATTATGGGTGGCACCTTTGATCCCATCCATTACGGGCACCTGGTGACCGCCGAGCAGGCGCGCGAGTCGCTCGACTTGGACGCTGTGCTCTTTATGCCGGCGGGCTCTCCTGCCTTTAAGCTTGACAAGCCGGTGACTCCTGCCGAGGACCGTTATGCCATGACGGTCCTCGCCACCGCCGCGAACCCGGCCTTTTTGGCGAGCCGGTTCGAGATCGACCGTCCGGGTGTAACCTATACGGCCGATA
>CABUZI010000161.1 GCA_902496005.1 uncultured Collinsella sp. | reverse complement strand
GCCGAGCGCGTGCGCTCCGGTGAGTGGAAGGGCGTTACCGGCAAGAAGATCGAGCACCTGGTGTCCATCGGCATCGGCGGCTCCGATCTGGGCCCGGTCATGGCCTACGAGGCTCTGCGTCCCTACGCCGACGCCGGTATCGACTGCCGCTACATCTCCAACATCGACCCCAACGACCAGGCCGAGAAGCTCAAGGGCCTGGATCCCGAGACCACGCTCGTGATTATCGTCTCCAAGACTTTCACCACGCTCGAGACCCTCACTAACGCTCGCGAGGCCAAGACCTGGATGCTCGAGCAGCTCAAGGCTCAGGGCGCCATCGACGGCTCCGATGAGCAGAACGCCGAGGCCGTGGCCAAGCACTTCGTCGCTGTTTCCACCGCACTCGAGAAGGTCGAGGCCTTCGGCATCGACCCCGCTAACGCTTTTGGTTTCTGGAATTGGGTCGGCGGCCGCTACTCCGTCGACTCTGCCGTGGGCCTGTCGCTGATCGTCGTGCTCGGTCCCGAGCGCTTCCAGCAGTTCCTCGAGGGCTTCCACGCCATCGACGAGTACTTCTGCAACACGCCGCTCGAGAACAATGCCGTCGCGCTGATGGGCCTGCTCAACGTCTGGTACGTCAACTTCTTCGGTTCCAAGAGCCACGCCGTGCTTCCGTACTGCCAGTATCTGCACCGTTTCCCGGCCTACCTGCAGCAGCTCACCATGGAGTCCAACGGCAAGCATGTCCGCTGGGACGGCAGCGCTGTGACCTCCGATACCGGTGAGATCTTCTGGGGCGAGCCCGGCACCAACGGTCAGCACGCCTTCTACCAGCTGCTGCACCAGGGCACCGTGGTGGTCCCGGCCGACTTTATCGCTTTCGCCAATACCGCCAACCCTGCGACCGACAGCGGTCAGGACGTGCACGAGCTGTTCCTGGGCAACTTCCTGGCCCAGACCAAGGCGCTTGCCTTTGGTAAGACGGCCGATGAGGTGCGCGCCGAGGGTACGCCCGAGCAGATCGTCCCGGCCCGCTGCTTTGAGGGCAACCGTCCGACGACCTCGATCTTCGGCGACACGCTGACCCCGTTTGCGCTCGGCGAGCTCATCGCCCTGTACGAGCACATCGTATTTGTCGAGGGCACGGTCTGGGGCATCGACTCCTACGACCAGTGGGGCGTCGAGCTGGGCAAGCAGCTTGCCAAGCAGATTACCCCTGCCTTCCACGACGACGCCGCCAAGGCCGAGCAGGACGCTTCGACTCAAGCGCTTATCGAGTTCTATCGCGCGCATCGCAAGTAGTTTTTACGGCCGAGTTGGCTTATGGCTGAAAGGGGCCCGTATCCGTTGGGATGCGGGCCCCTTTGCTTTGCCGTGGTCCCGGGGCGCACGGCCTTTGTGGAACATCGCCGGGGCGCCGCGCGCCGCGAGAACCCTGCGCCTAGATCTCGGCCTCCGCATGGCCTCGCTGCGCCTCGGGCAGCTCCCCGTAGAGTGGATGGTCTTCGAGCCTAAAGCGCTCGACCTGTTCGGGAGTGCGACCGCGCACAAAGAGCCACGAGCGATCGATCGGCGTCGCCATGAGCGTGCTGGGCAGTGCGTCGGCGCGGTCGGAAAACACCCGGGCGCTCTCGGGATCCTGGAACGCCAGCACCAGATGCGTGTCGCAGTTGCCCATGATGGAGCGTGCGCGTGCCTCGCCATAGAGCGCATCGAGCTGATTGGTCGACTGCAATAGCAGCGTTGCCCAGATGTTGCGGCTTCGGATAATCGAGAGCACGTTGTCGATCTGGGGGATCTGCAGATTTGCGAAGTCATCGAGCATAAAGCGCACGGGCACGGGCAGGCTGCCGTCGGGCTGCCTATCGGCTTCGCGAATGAGGCCCATAAACGCCTGCGTAATAAAGAGGCCGGTCAGCGGATCGAGATTGCGGTCAATATCGCTTACGGTTACAAACAGGGCGCAGGGGGTGTGTCCCATGGAAGCGAAGTCCACCTGATGGCACTCACGATAGAGCTGTGCCGCACCGTCGAATCCCAGACACATGACCTTTTCGGCAAGGATGCCGACGATGCTCGCGTGCATGCGCTCGGCATTTTGCGTAATGGCGTAGCGCCGCCATAGCGAGAGGGCATAGCTTTGGGGGTCGGTCGTGATCAGATCGTCAAACAATCGGGCCGTGGCACCGTCCTGCAGGTGCTCGATCAGCTTGATGACCGAGCTGATCGTCTGCTCGTCGGCGGGTAGCTGTTCGGTGACGTAGGCGATAAGACACGACAGCAGGTTTGCCGCCGCATGATCCCAAAAAGGCTGGTTGTTGTCCTCGATGGGGCAGATGGCCTTTGCCACCGAGAGGATGTCCTGCTGGTTGGGCCTGTCGTCCGCCTTGCGGCGAATGTGCCTCAGGGGGTTGTAGCCGCAGCGCTCGATGCCGGGCGCAAGGGTCGGGACGGTGTTGAGGTCGGCGAAGTTGAGACATTGCACGCGATAACCGTGGGCTGCCAGCACGGGTCCCACTTCGCGACAGAGCGTGCCTTTGGTGTCGAGCACGATGTAGCTTGCGTTCATTTGCAGCAGGTTGGGCTTGAGGACGTTTCGGGTCTTGCCGGCTCCCGAGGGGCCGATCACAAGTGCGTTGTTGTTGAGTCCCGTTTGGCAGGTGTCGCAGGAAAGCGTTCGATCCTTGGCGAGGATGGTGGACGATGCGGACTCAGATGCGGCGAGGCGGCTGGTGAGGTTAGACATGGGCGACCTCCTTGGTGGTCGAGAGGATTTCGTGGGCAAAGCCGAGCTCGACGGCGCGCTCGGCCGAAAGGTAGGTGTCTTTTGCAGTGAGGGACTGGATGCGCTTGGGCGTGAGGCCGCTGCGGTCCGAGAGGATTTGCGTGAGGGTCTTGCGGGTCTGCATGAGACGCCGGCTGGTTTCCTGCAGCGCAAGTGCCGAGCCGCCTGCCCCCTGGGGGATCAGCGGGTCGTGAATCATGAGCTCTGCATGGGGCGCCATACGGCGATCGTCGCCGCCCATAAAGATCACGGCGCCCATGGACGCGGCGAATTCCAGGCAGACGGTGCGGATGGGGCACGATGCGAGGCGCATGGCGTCATAGATCGCAAGACCCGATCGCACGCTTCCGCCGGCGCTGGCGACAAATATGGTGATGGGGCGGCTGGGGTCGGTGGCATCGAGCAGGCGGATCTGCTGGCATAGGTCGTGGGCCATCGGGGTTTCGATGTTTCCCATGACGGAGAGCTCGCGACGGGCGAGCATCTCATCGTAAATGCTGGTGAGCGTGATGCCTCGGGCGGATTCACGCATGGTGAGGGGGCTGATGATGGGGGAATGATTGGTGTCCATGAGGACTCCTTTCTGTTGGTTGTGTTGTGGAATAGGATTGTTGCCCGCGGAGGGGCTGGCGGGCTACAGGGTTCGTCCGAGCCTGAGATCGAGCTCGGTTGTGGGGCAGGCTGCCTGTTCGTGCGGCTCGCAAGCGCCAAGGGCTCCAAAGCGATAGAGCGTT
>CABUZI010000160.1 GCA_902496005.1 uncultured Collinsella sp. | reverse complement strand
TAGCCTCTTCAACTGCGACTGCACAAGCGACGGTGGCGCCGACCATGGGGTTGTTGCCCATGCCGATGAGACCCATCATGTCGACGTGCGCAGGCACGGAGTAAGAACCGGCGAACTGGGCGTCGGAGTGCATACGGCCCATGGTGTCGGTCATGCCGTAAGAGGCAGGGCCGGCGCCCATGTTGTCCGGGTGCAGGGTACGACCAGTGCCGCCACCAGAAGCGACGGAGAAGTACTTCTTGCCAGCCTCGATGCGCTCCTTCTTGTAGGTGCCAGCGACGGGGTGCTGGAAGCGCGTGGGGTTGGTGGAGTTACCGGTGATCGAGATGTCGACGTTCTCGTGCCACATGATGGCAACGCCCTCGCGGACGTCGTCGGAACCGTAGCAGTTAACGGCAGCGCGGGGACCATCGGAGTAGGGGATGGTCTCGACGACCTTAAGCTCGCCCGTGTAGTAGTCGAACTGGGTCTTCACGTAGGTGAAGCCGTTGATACGGGCGATGATCTGAGCAGCGTCCTTGCCCAGACCGTTGAGGATAACGCGCAGCGGCTTCTTGCGAGCCTTGTTGGCGTTCAGAGCCAGGCCGATAGCGCCCTCAGCGGCAGCGAAGGACTCGTGGCCGGCCAGGAAGGCGAAGCACTCGGTGTCGTCGGAGAGCAGCATAGCGCCCAGGTTGCCGTGGCCCAGACCGACCTTGCGGTCCTCAGCGACGGAGCCGGGGACGGTGAAGGCCTGGATGCCTTCGCCGATGATGGCGGCAGCCTCAGAAGCGGACTTGGCGCCACGCTTGACAGCGAGAGCGCAACCGAGGGTGTAGGCCCACTCGGCGTTCTGGAAGGCGATGGACTGGGTGTCGTTGACGATCTCACGCGGGTTGAAACCCTTGTCGGTGCAGATCTGCAGAGCTTCCTCGAGGGAGGCGATGCCGTTGTCGGCGAGGCACTTGTTGATCTTGTCAGCGCGGCGCTCGTAACCTTCGAACGTAACAGTCATAGTTATTTCCCTCCCTTTCTACTCGTGAACCGGGAACACGCTGGCGACGGAGTGAGTCTCCTCGTCGGTGCGCGGGTCGATGTACTTGGCAGCGTTCTCCCACTGACCATAGTGGCCCATAGCGCCAGCGATGGCCTCCTCGGGGGTCTTGCCGGCCTTGACGGCGTCGGTGAACTTGCCGAGGTTCAGGAACTCGAATGCGATGATCTCGTTTTTGTCGTTGAGAGCCATGCGGGTGACGTAGCCCTGAGCGAGCTCGAGGTAACGAGCGCCCTTGGCCTTGGTGCCGAACATGGTACCGACCTGAGAGCGAAGGCCCTTGCCGAGGTCGTCGAGGGAGGCGCCCACGGGCAGGCCGCCCTCGGAGAACGCGGTCTGGCTGCGGCCGTAAACGATCTGCAGGAAGATCTCGCGCATAGCAACGTTGATGGCGTCGCAGACGAGGTCGGTGTTGAGGGCCTCGAGGATGGTCTTACCGGGAAGGATCTCGGAAGCCATGGCGGCAGAGTGGGTCATGCCCGAGCAGCCGATGGTCTCAACGAGGGCCTCCTCGATGATGCCGTCCTTGACGTTCAGCGTGAGCTTGCAGGCGCCCTGCTGAGGTGCGCACCAACCCACACCGTGCGTAAGACCGGAGATGTCGGAAATCTCCTTAGCCTGGACCCACTTGCCCTCCTCGGGGATGGGTGCGGGGCCGTGGTATGCACCCTTGGCAACGGGGCACATGTTCTCCACTTCCTGTGAGTACTGCATGCCTCTCCTCTCTATCGTGTTGGCGTCCCGTCTGGGGGTCGTGGCTGGCGATTGCCGGGCGACCCTTCGAAAGGGACATGACATGCAGCCCCTATAATACCGCGAAATGCACGGAATATTCGGCGAACGGCTCAGTTTTCGTAGCGAGAAGTCCGGAAGTTTTAATTGAAACGATTTAACGCTATGTTCTGTGGTCGCGAACTTCCGTAGAGGGGGGTCCGTCTTGGGCAAGCTTTTGGCCGGCTCTTGTAAGTGTTGCACGGGTTGACCTGTTGCAACGGTGCCGTTCGCCGCCTGTTTACTGCCTTTGGCCGCGCGAGTGTATTGTTTTGCGTGAATGTTTTGATGGCACGCTTCAATCGTGCTGTATTGGATGGCAAGCAGATTCCGGCGAAGGGAGCGCCATGCAGCGCGTTTGGAGAACGGTTACCGGCTTTTACCATGTCTGTGCCCGCGGTACGGGCAAGCAGCTCATCTTTGAGGGCGATGAAGACCGGTGGGAGTTTTTGGAACTGATGCGCGACTGCTGCCGGGAGGAGGGTGTGACGGTTATCGCCTGGTGCCTTATGGGCAATCACGTGCATTTGGTGCTTGCAGATTACGAGGACAGGATGAGCGCGGCAATGCACCGGCTGCTTTTGACGTACGCGCGGCGGTTCAATAAGCGCACGGGGCGCACAGGCCATCTGTTCCAAAACCGTTTTGACCGGCGCTCGCTCGATACCGACTGGCAGGTGATGGAGGCTATTCGCTCCGTACACGCCGGTCCACAGGAGGCGGGCGTTAGCCTAATCGAGCGTTATCCCTGGAGCAGCTTTGCGGAGCATTTGCGCGCTTACGACGGTGACGCGGCTGATGTCGCGAGGGGATTTTCTGATCCTTCTTGCGTGCTTGAGCTTTTTGTTTCTGCCGAGGGCTTTATTGCCTATTCGCTTTCGACGCCCGACGGCGGTGAGCCAGCGCTGTGCGATATGAAAGAGACAGAGTGGGAACGCAATGCCTTTGCCGGCAAGTTGGCGAAGAGTCTCGGGGTTCCGCTCAACGGGGTTAAAACTGCACCGCCGGCGCAGCGCGATACTGTTATTGTTGGATTGAACAATGCCGGCTTTACGGTGCGCCAGATTGAGCGGTATACCGGGATTGGCAAAAGTACCGTCTCTCGTATCGTGCGCGCCCGCGCGCGAACGGCGATGAGGGCTGGCGGAAACGTGATGTAGGGTCGCCTGTTCACTGCAGCTGGAGTCGTCCATACGCTGCAACCAGCGTTCAAAAGCTTGGTACGGTAACTGCACTTCTTAATATGCATAGAAAAATCTCCATCTTGCATAAAATAACGGCTCGGTCCGGGTTTGCCCGTGCCTACCCCCGTCTGCACCGTGCAAAAAACGGAGTTTTCAGCATCGTGTTGCTGTCGGCACCGCCGCAATCTTGCAACATACGGGTCCCGAAGCTATTGATTCCCGCCGTTGCGCCCCCGAAGCACGTGCCTGCGTCCCGTCAGACCGCGATGCTTGTTCTAAAACACAATATATATGCGCCTAAAGACGTTGATTAACGCTTTCGATGCGTATACACACAGCTTGGCGTGCTGAATACTCGCAAAAATGCACGCCGTTCCCTATGGGACCCGTCTGCGGTAGGCGCGAAGCGAGTCGGAGCTTCGCAGAACGGGGCTTGGCGCATTGCTTGGCGGGCCCGGGGCCCTGCCGCAGGCCTTTGGTGCTGTGGAAAACGTCCGTGCTCGCGTCTGGCTGTGTGGCAAATGTCAGACGGGGCGCCGGACGCGCGGACTTTGTGCGTTCGCGCTC
>CABUZI010000159.1 GCA_902496005.1 uncultured Collinsella sp. | reverse complement strand
GATGCTCATGCGCGACCTGCAGCCGATCCTGTCCTACACGGTTGACGAGGCCATGGCATATGCGCCCGCTGGCTGCGTCGATCACCAGAAGTACGCCGCGCTGCTCGATTGGTACAAGTCGCCCATCACGGTCGACGAGGCCAATGAGTTCGAGGGCGTGCTCGAGGCTTCTCTTGAGCTCCGTAGCGCCGTGACCAAGGCCCTTGAGGATGCCCGTTCTGCCGGCACCTTCACCAAGAGCCAGCAGGTTCGCGTCAAGGCGGTCGTTCCCGCCGAGATGTACGCGCTGCTGACTGGTGACAAAGCGGTCGACCTGGCCGAGTTCTACATCGTCTCCGATGTTGAGCTGACCCAGGGCGAAGAGCTTTCCGTCTGCATTGATGCTGCCGAGGGCGAGTGCTGCGACCGTTGCTGGAACTACCGCACCACCGTCGGCGAGTACAACGGCCACGCTCACATCTGCAAACGCTGCGCGAATGCCCTGTAGGTTCCGCCGTTCTTCCGAACGGCGGACCTGCCGACGCTGCGCGGGCCGCATTTGGACAATCTGACGTTCAATTTCAAGGGCGCGACCGAAAGGTCAGCGCCCTTTCATTTCACGTCACCTTGTCTCAAATGCGACCCGCTCGCTCATTTATGCTCTACCTGCGGTGTTTCCGTTCTTGGGAGATTTGTCGCTTCTTGCTTGCGGCAATGTATGATTATCTACTGCGTTAAACGGCATTTGATTATCTGAGGGTAGGGGATTGATTTGGGTCGTGCTGGGGATATGACGCCGCCTTTGCGCTGGCGGTTAGGTGTTGCTGGTGGGGTGGTGCTGGTTGTGCTGCTTTTTGATCAGCTGACCAAGCTTGCGGTTCGTGCCGTGGGCGACGCTTTGCATGTGACTGTTATCCCCGGTGTGATCGACTTCCTGTTTGTCCGCAATATCGGTGCTGCCTTTAGCATTGGCGAGGGGCATGGCGTTGCGTTTGCTTTGCTGGCGCTTGCGGTCATTGTCGCCATTGCCGTGTACTTGCTTCGCGCGCCCCAGCTTGCTCGCTTGGAGGTTGTGGGCATGGCTATGGTCGCGGGCGGTGCTATCGGCAACGCTATCGATCGTTTGGCCTTTGGCTTTGTGACCGATTTTATTGCCACCACCTTCATCGACTTTCCCGTCTTCAATGTGGCCGATATCGGCATTACCGTGGGCGTTGTGCTCGCCCTCTTCGGCTACATGTTCTTGAGTCCCGCGGCCCGCGAGGTTGATGCGACTGCCGAGCTCAATGCCCGTGATGAGGCCCGCGCTAAGCGCAAAGCCAAGCAGCGTAGGGAGCGTGCCCGCAAGATTCGCGAAAGGAATGAGCGTTAATGGCCGACATCCATATTTTTGTTGCTGACGATTCCGCTGGTCAGCGTCTTGACGCCTATTTGGGCGCCAACGATGGCTGTCCCACGCGCTCTGCCTGCGCGCATCTGATCGAGGGAGGCGCCGTTGCCGTCAACGGTGAGACTTGTCTCTCTAAAAAGTACGCCGTACGCGCCGGCGATCGCATCTCGGTCGACTTGCCCGAGCCGCACGACCCGACCGACGTGATTCCCGAGGCCATTCCCCTCGATATCCGCTACGAGGACGACTACCTTATCGTGCTCTCCAAGCAGCGGGGCCTGGTGTGCCATCCCGCCCATGGCCACGAGAGCGGCACCCTTGCGAACGCTCTGGTCTACCACTGCGGCATCGATCATCTTGGTACTGTGCAGGGTGAGGACCGCCCCGGCATCGTGCATCGCCTGGATCGCGATACCTCGGGCCTTATGCTCGCGGCAAAAGACGACGACACCCAGCGCGCGCTTCAGAATCTCATCCGCACGCGCACGCTCGACCGTCGCTATATCACGCTCGTTCACGGTCACATCGCCATGGACGAGGGCACTATCAACACCGGTATTGCCCGTTCCACGCGCGACCGCGTGAAGATGGCGGTTTCGGATGACCCCTTTGCCCGTCAGGCCATTACGACCTTTAAGGTCCTCGAGCGCTTTGATTCCACGCGTTTTGACGACGGCTATACGCTCGTTGAGTGCCACCTGTTTACGGGCCGCACACATCAGATTCGCGTGCATATGCGCCATATCAACCACGCCTGCGTGGGCGATCCGCTCTACGGCAAGTGCGATGCGCGTGCCGATCAGGGCCTGACCAGGCAGTTCCTGCATTCTTGGCGCGTTGCGTTCGATCATCCCGTAACGGGGAAGCGCATTGAGTGCCGTGATGAGCTGCCGTGGGATCTTGCCGCGGTTCTGGACGATCTGGCCCCGCGTTCGCTTGGTCGCACTGCCGCCGGCGACGACATCGTTCCGCAGCTCGGTCTTCTCGAAGCCTAGCCAGTATTAGGTGGTTTCTTGAACTCGGTAAGCCTGCGGTAAGATATACGATTGTTTACGTTACACGTTGCTGGGAGCCTGCATGCTCGCCTTTTTACAAACCAACACACCCATCGTGATCTTCAACCAGATTGTCGTCACGCTGCTCACGGTCTGCTTTCTGTACCAGGTGGTCTTCTTTGTCATTGGCGCTCTTCGTGGCGAGGTCGCGCCTCCCAAGGCCAAAAAACTCCATCGCTATGCCTTTTTTATCGCGGCGCATAATGAGGAGGCCGTGATCGCCAACCTCGTTCGCTCCATCAAGGACCAGGATTATCCGTCCGAGCTCATCGAGGTTTTCGTGGTCGCCGATGCCTGCACCGACAACACGGCGCAGCTCGCGCGCGAGGCCGGTGCCATTGTTTACGAGCGCAATGACCTGGCCCGCAAGGGCAAGAGCTGGGTCATGGACTTTGGCTTCGACCGCATTCTCAACGAGTATCCCGACACGTTTGAGGGCTACTTTATCTTCGATGCCGATAACGTTATCTCCCGCGATTACGTTTCCAAGATGAATGATGCCTTTGACCAGGGCTTCCATGTGGTCACGAGCTATCGCAATTCCAAGAACTTCGGCAGCTCGTGGATCTCGGCTGCTAATGCCACGTGGTATCTACGCGAGGCGCGCTTCCTCAACAACGCGCGTAATATCTGCAAGACGTCCTGCGCTGTTTCGGGTTCGGGTTACCTTATCTCGTCAAGCGTTATCGAGGGCATGCACGGTTGGCAGTTCCACACGCTGACCGAGGACATTCAGTTCACTACGTTCTGCGCTATTCACGGTATTCGCATTGGCTATGCGCCGGCGGAGTTCTTTGACGAGCAACCCGTGACGTTCAAGGCATCCTGGAAGCAGCGTATGCGCTGGACCAAGGGCTTTTACCAGGTGTTCTTTACCTACGGTAAGCATCTGGTCAAGTCGACGTTCCGCTATCATCGCTTTGCCGCCTACGACATGTTCATGACGATCGCCCCGGGTATGCTGCTATCGCTGATCTCGATGCTCGCTAATGCGACGTTCTTGATTGTGGGTGGCCTTTCGCATGGTTTCTTGGCTACCGAAGTCGAGATGCAGGCGTGCGCCGCTTCGCTCATTATGACCTTCGCCATGATGTACCAGACCTTCTTTATCCTGGCGCTACTCACGACTATCTTTG
>CABUZI010000158.1 GCA_902496005.1 uncultured Collinsella sp. | reverse complement strand
GGGCGCGAGCACGCGGGCTCCTTAATCGAGGATATCGTCGAGGGCACTCTTGATACGGTCGGTCACCGACTTCTTACCGGAAGCGACGTCATCGCCCATCTCATCGGCAAAAGCACGGAGCAGCTCGCGCTGCTTATTGGAAAGACTGGTGGGAACGACCACGCGCAGTTGCACGATCAGGCGGCCACGCGAACCACCACCGCCAATGCGCGGCATGCCGTAATTATTGACGCTCACGGTATCGCCGTACTGGGAGCCGGCGGGAACCGTCACATTAACGACCTCGTCGGGCATAATGCCCTCGACCTCGATCTCGCAGCCGAGTGCGGCCTGCGCAATCGAGATATCGCTCACCAGGTACAGGTCGTCACCGTTACGCTTAAAGCGCTCATGGTCGGCAACGCGCACGTTGACAATCAGGTCGCCCGAGGGCTCGCCGCGAAGGCCGGCCTCGCCAAAGCCGCTCACGCACAGCTGGCGACCGGTCGAAACGCCGGCGGGAATATCGATGTCGATCTTTTCGTGCGAAGGCGTGCGGCCCTGACCGTCGCAGGTCTCGCAGGGATGGTCGATAACCGTGCCCTCGCCGTGGCAGTCGGGGCAAGGCGAGGAAGACTGAACCTGACCCAGGAACGAACGCTGAACCGTCGTGACGTAGCCCGTACCGTGGCAGCGGCCGCACTGCTTTTCCTGTGCGCCCTCTGCCCTACCGGTGCCATTGCAGTCCTCGCAAGGAGCAAGGCGGTCATAGCTGATTGTCTTTTTGCAGCCGAGCGCCGCCTCCTCGAGCGTCACCGAAAGCGAGATGGCCATGTCTCGTCCGCGACGACGCTCACGACGGCTGCGGGCGCCACCGCCGGCACCGCCGCCAAAGAACGACGAGAACAAGTCGTCCATGCCCATGCCACCAAAGATATCGTTGATATCGACGTAGCCCGAACCACCAGGGCCGTCGGCAGTGCCGTAACGGTCGTAGTTAGCACGCTTCTGCTCATCGGAAAGAACGGAATAGGCCTCGTTGAGCTCCTTGAACTTGGCCTCGGCCTCGGGGTCGTCCGAAACATCCGGATGTACGGTACGGGCCTTCTTTAGAAACGCACGCTTAATCGTCCGCGCGTCGGCATCCCTGTCGACGCCAAGCACCTCGTAGTAATCCCTATTTTCCGACACGACCGAATCCTTCCGACTTTCATTATTGTCACAGTGCGTCCTATACCCAAGCTGGGCCGACCGCAAACAAAGGGTTTGATGTTATTGCATTTGGTACGGCGAAAGCATGGCCCGTTGCGAGCAGCTTGCGAACCAAACCGACACGAGCGCGAACATGAAGCCATTGGCAAAACCGTTGGCAAACTGCATCGCACCGCGCTTCCACCACAGCAGGCTGCGATGAAGCACACCGTCCGAAAGCACCATGAACAGGCCCATGGTAAACGGAATAAAGCACATCACGGCAAAGGCCGAGAACACACCCGAGATGGCCGAGAGTACCAAAAACGGCGCTACGATGCCCATCAGGTAAAAACCGGTACGAGCTTTGCCTTCCAAGCGCTCGGCCTCAACATGGGCGCGGCCGACCAGGTCGCCGCCCGCGGCACCGTTGGTGCCAGCATGACCCATGCCGCCAATGCGGACCTCGTCGCCATCGTGCGTGCCGGCAGGAAACTCAATCGTCTGCTCGGAGGTTACGCGAGTACGACCGCTGCCGCCGCAATCAGGGCAGGGATCGGCCACGACTTTACCGGAACCGCCGCACTCGGGGCAGACCGACTGGAACGCACCCGCACCAAACAGGAAGGACAGGTCGACGTCGATGTGGCCGCGGCCACCGCAGCTCGGGCAGGTATGGGCATGCTCAGACGAAACGGAGCCCGAGCCGCCGCAATGTCCGCACGTATCGAAACGCGTATAGCGGACGGTCTTGCGGGCACCGCCCTTGGCCTCCTTGGCGTCGAGTTTGATATCGACGACCACGTTGGCACCGTTCTCGGGATTATAGGCAGCCTGCCCACGACGCTGCTGGCCCCAGGCACCGCCAAAAGGAAAGCCGCCCTCAAAAGGATTGCCATAACCCGTGCTGCCGGCGTAGCCGCCACCATAGGGCGAAGCCGTAGGAGCACCGGCAAAGGGATTGCCCGAACGCATGGCGTCGTAGCGCGAACGCTTCTGCTCGTCCGAAAGCACGGCGTAGGCCTCGGAAACCTCTTTAAACTTTTCCTCGGCATCCGGCTCTTTGTTGACGTCCGGATGGAGCTTGCGGGCCTTTTGCTGGAAGGCCTTTTGAATATCACGCGAGGTGGCGTCCTTGGAGACACCCAGAATCTCGTAGTAATCTTTTTCGTTCATCGTCGCCATGCGCGGCAACCTCCTGCTCACAGCAGCGTATATATTCCGGTAATTCTACCCGAGCGACCTAAGCTAGATCCCAAAACAGCTCGAACAGAACATTTCCATCGAGCCAGCCCAGGTGGGTCGGCGCCAGACGAGCTCGAACATGACCCGCGACGACATCTGCCGAAGTGAAGGGTCCCCCATGGACCCCGAACGTCTCGGGCACCCAAGTGGCAAGACCCAATTCGAGTGCGCGATCGCAGGCAGCTGCCAGCTCATCGGCCGGGATGACACGAGCCGCGCGAACCAACAGGTCGGACGCGACACCGCGCGTCATGCGACAGGCGAGCATCAGGTCTTCGGCCGCAGCCTCGCGCTGCGACAGATGTTCGGCCTCGAACGCCGTCGCGTCATCGTCGCGTTGCACCAGACGCACGCGGTGCGCATCGCCTCGAGAAGACACGCCGGGGAACAAACCTGCAAGACGGTCGAAATCCTCGGCGTCGAGCATGCCCGCGGCAGAACGACCCAGGCCCAGGTAGCCCCGTCCGGTCCAGTAGGCAATGTTATGGGCGCACTCATGGCCGTCGAGCGCATAGCTCGCCACCTCATAGGGGTGATAACCGGCCGCACCCAGGAGCTCGCGTGCCATATCCATGCAGGCGGCCTGAAAATCCTCGTCGGGCTCGAGCGACTCGTCGCGACACGCCATGAGGTAGAGCGGCGTGGCCTCCTCGAGCGTGAGCGGGTACACCGACACATGATGCGGCGCCGCCACCAGCACGCCATCGAGCGTGCGCTTCCAACTCGCTGCGGTCTGCCCGGGAAGTCCGCACATAAGGTCGCACGACACGTCAAGCCCAGCGGTCTTGACTGTCGCGATGGCGGCGAGCGCCCGATCGGCATCGTGAATACGGCCGATAGCGGTAAGTTCGGTGTTATCGAGCGTTTGCACGCCCAGAGAGACGCGTGTGACACCAACCTTGGCAAGTGCAGCGGCAAGCTCGGCGGTCAGCGACTCGGGATTGGCCTCGCAGGTAAACTCAACGGGGGCGCACCACGCACGAATACGCCGCGCCAGCTCCACCAGGCGCTCCCCCGCCAGCGACGGCGTACCGCCGCCAACATAGACGGTGCGGATCTGGTCAAGGGCACCAGCCTTGCCAAAAGCATCGAGACGCGCGAACAACTGCTCAAAATAGGCATCGAGCGCAGCGCTCAGATCACACGGAGCAAAACTGCGCGAGTCAAAGTCGCAGTACCGGCACTTTTGG
>CABUZI010000157.1 GCA_902496005.1 uncultured Collinsella sp. | reverse complement strand
TCAAAACAAAGCAGGCGCCCCGGCCCCGGCCCGTATTACCCCGCTGAGCGAGCTATAGATGCCACGCACCGACACGCTAAAGCATGAGCTTGAAATTGGTGCTATATTCAGCTTGAGTTGTTTAATGCTAGTACGGGGGGCTGATATGGGGCTGTTCAAGAAGAAAAACCCGCAGGATGCCTTTGATCCCGATGTGTTTACCATCACGGATACGATTTTGGACCCGCCGCGGTTTACGTTTTTGCCGGCTATCTACCAGGATGCCACGCGCCGCAAGTGGGCCGTACATCAGCGCGGTGCAGAGCCAAAGATTTTTGACTATGCGGACGTGCTGCAGTGCGAAGTGGCCGAAGCGGGCGATCCGGAGGCCGAGGAAGTGGCTTCAAAACAGGAATTTGCCCAGCGTATCCTGGCAAATCCTGCCAAGGCGGCGAAAATAAACGCTGCCAAGCGTAATATGTGTCTTGGTATGGGCGTTGTTGTGGCGGTTCAGACGGGAAAAGACGAGGTTTCCAAATTAGAGATTCCCGTTATGACCGACGAAGTCAAACGCGATTCAAGCCTATATAAGTCGTATCGGAATGTCGCCGAGAAGATCAAGGCCGAATTTGATGCCATGGGAGGGCTGGCCTAATTTTGGCGGCATACGTTTCTGAATGAGGAGTCTGTGCAATGGCAGGCGAATCTTATGCAATTCCCCCCAAAGATCGTGCTGTTGAGGGAATTCTTTGGTATATCCAGCACCATCAGCTTGCCGGCGGCGATCGCCTGCCGGCCGAGCGCGTGCTGTGCGAAGAGATTGGCGTTTCGCGTACGGCGTTGCGTGCCGGTATCACGCGGCTCATCTCGTGTGGAACGCTCGAGAGCCGTCGCGGATCGGGCACGTATGTGTGTCCTCCCAAGCCGTTGAACATCTTCCAGGAAACGTATAACTTTTCCGATGCTGTACGGACTGCCGGCCTGCACCCTTCTTCTCGTCTGGTTTCCACCGGGACCATCGAGGCGGATGAGGCGCTTGCCGACAAGCTTGGGGTGGCTGTAGGCGCTCCTTTGCTCCGCATGCAGCGCGTTCGACTTATTGAGGGCGAGCCGGCGTCAATCGAGACCGCTCACGTTAACCTGTCCCTGTGCCCATCGCTTCCCGAGCACGATTTTGAGTGTGAGAGCCTTTACGATGTCTTGCTTAAAGAAGGTGGCGTGCGTGTTGAGCATGGACGTGAGCATATCTCCATCTCGCGTTTGAACGTCGAAGAGGCCGAGCTGCTTCAGCAAGAAGAGGGAACGCCGGTGTTCTATGAGAGCACGATCGAATTTGATAAGGACATGCGTTTTGTGGAGCATTGCAAATCGGTGATTTTGCCCACAAAGTTCCGCTTTGCCGATAACGGCGAAAAGAACGGCATGAGGAGCGTGGCAGGTGAACAATGGCTGAAACAGTAGATGCCGCCCCGGTTTATATGCGCATTCGACGCCGCGTCGAGGAGCGTATCGAGCGCGGTATATATCCCACGGGTTCCATGATTCCGTCCGAAAAAGACCTCGCCGAGGAATTTGGTACGACACGCTTGACCATCCGAAGCGCTGTCGATGAGCTGGTTCGGCGCGGGCAGATTCGACGCGTCCGCGGAAAGGGCGCGTTTGTGGCGCAGAAAGTGCCCGTTGCCTACGAGCGAACAGGAGGCTTTCGCGAGTCGGTTCGTGCTTCGGGCGGCGAGCCGTCCGTCCGCATCCTCGCGCGTTCCAAGCGTTATGCGGGCCCATATTATGCCAACCTGTTTGGCATTGCCGAGGACGATTTGCTGTATTCGATTCGGCGTTTGAACTGCGTCAACGGCGATCCCGTATCGATTGAGATGGCGTTCATTCCGTGCCTGCTGTTTCCCACAATCGAAAATATTGACGTGTCGGTCTTTAGTTTGTACGAGACCTATGAGATGTTGGGCCGAAAGCCGGTCATGGCGCAGGAGAAGCTCGATATCGAGGCGGTGGGTGCACGCGACGCGGGCTTGCTTGGCTTGGAACAAGGGGATCTTGTTTTGCTTTTGGAATGCGTGAGCTATGACGCGAGCGGTCAGGCTATCGAGTATGTAAAGTCCTTCAATCGTGGCGATGCGGGCGGCTACACCTATACGTATTAGCTGGTGCTTTGCATTACGCGCGGTAACAGCCGGTCTGTTTGGGCAATTTGACCGACTGTATATACAACCTTACATGGCTCAAAATCGACCGTTCGCCGAAGGGGATAAATTAATCGACAAAGAGGTATCAAAAAGCCGTAACCTGTAACTGTGATTGGTATCAAATACTAATAATTTGTTACGAGGTGAGACGATGAAAATGCTCGATTACGTTCAGCTTGCCCATGTGCGTATGGGAGAGAACCTCGAGCGTTCGTCTAAGCTGGTAGTGCAGCTCGTTGATATTTTCCAGTCCGGTTCTTTTGACGCACTGCGCATCGTTGCTTCGGGTTCGTCGCGCCATGCCGCCGATTGCGCCCGCGATTACCTGCAAGATGCCCTGCAAATGCAGGTGTCCGTTGTGACGCCCGAGGCCTTCGTCGATTTTGAACACACCTATCCACAGCATGCGCTCAACATCGCCGTCTCACAGAGTGGCTATTCGACCAATACGATTGCGGCGCTCGATTACATGCGTGCACACGATATGGCTGCAGTTGCGCTCACGGCAAACGTCGAAGCGCCTATTAAGGAACACGCTGATATCGTTCTCGACTACGGCGTGGGCGTCGAGTCGGTGGACTTTGTGACTCTGGGCGTCGAGGTCCTCGTTGAGCACCTGGTGCTCTTTGGTATTTACGGCGGTCAGGCGCGCGGAACGATTGACGCCAAGGGCGTTGCCCAGCGTCTTGATGACCTGCGCGAGGCTATCCAGGCTAATGCCGTGATGTGCAAGACCGCCGAGGCATATGTCCAAGACCACATGCTCGAGCTTTCTGAGCACACGCCCGCTATGGTCGTCGGCAACGGCCCCAACTACGGTGTTGCCGAGGAGGCGGCGCTCAAACTGAGCGAGACCATCAAAATTCCTGCCATGCATCACGAGGGCGAGGAGTTCGTCCACGGTCCCGAGATGCAGATAACCCCAGGCTACCTGGTGTTTATTGTCGACGATCCGCAGGGGTCGGAGCGTCTTGCGAATATCGCCGATGCGCTATCGAACGTTACGGCAAAAACGGTGCTGCTCACGGCCCATCCCAAGGGTAGGGCTCACGAGGTTGTGGTGCCTCAGGTGGCTCCGCTGCTCAGTGCAATTCCCAATCTCGTGTTCTTCCAGACGATTGCGGCAATAATCGCCGAGCGTCTGAAGTCATGGGACGTTCACCCGTATCTCGATGCTGTCTCCAAGCAAATGGAGGTCAAGGCAGAGGGCTACGAAGAGTCAGTCAATGCGCTTAAGGCCAAAGCGACTGAGTGTTACGGAATGTAAGCGGGTTTTGATGCCCGTTGGCATGGGGGATGTGGAAACAACCCCAGAAAGGAGAGACAAATGAAGGAAACCGAGAAGATCGAGATCATGCACTTTAGCCAGGAGGGCTACGTCGAGGACGGCAAGAACGTCTACGAGACCGGCAAGAAGATGACCGCG
>CABUZI010000156.1 GCA_902496005.1 uncultured Collinsella sp. | reverse complement strand
GGCTACACCATGGTCTACGGTATCGCCAAGATGCTCAATTTCGCTCACGGCGATGTCATCATGGTCGGTGCCTATGTCTCGTTCTGCGCCACGTCGTATCTCGGCCTCCCGGGCTGGGCATCTGTAGTTCTCTCTTGTGTGGTCTGCACGGTTCTCGGTGTTCTCATTGAGGGTCTGGCCTATAAGCCGCTGCGCCAAGCAGGCCCGCTGGCCGTTCTGATCACGGCCATCGGCGTGTCTTACTTCCTGCAGAACGCCGCGCAGCTTCTGTGGGGCGCCACGCCCAAGAACTTCACTTCGCTCGTCACCTTCCCGGTGCCGGAGTTCTTGGCCAAGTTTAACGTAAGCGCCGTCTCGCTCGTCACCATCGTCGCCTGCCTGGTTATCATGGCCGGCCTGATGTTCTTTACAGGTAAGACCAAGATGGGCAAGGCCATGCGCGCTGTGTCCGAGGACAAGGCCGCCGCTCAGCTCATGGGCATCAACGTCAACCGCACCATCTCGATGACGTTTGCCATCGGCTCCGCCCTCGCTGCCATCGCCGGCGTGCTCCTGTGCTCCTACTCGCCGGTCCTGCAGCCCACCACGGGCGCCATGCCTGGCATCAAGGCCTTCGACGCTGCCGTTTTCGGCGGCATCGGCTCCATCCCCGGTGCCTTTGTCGGCGGCATTCTCATCGGCATCATCGAGGCAATGGCGCAGGCTTACATTTCCACGAGCCTTGCCAACTCCATCGTCTTTGGTGTTTTGATCATCGTCCTGCTCGTCAAGCCTGCCGGCCTCTTGGGCAAGTACGTTCCCGAGAAGGTGTAGGTGAGCGTTATGAAGTTTCTTAAAGACAAGCAGACGCGTCACGATTTTGTCACGTACACCATGTGCATCGTGGCGTTCGCCATCGTGTTCTTTATGCAGTCTAACCACATGATTCCGCGCATGATTGCCGGTCAGCTGGTTCCCATCACGGCCTATATCGTCATGGCCATCTCCCTTAACCTCGTCGTCGGCATCGCGGGCGACTTGTCGCTGGGCCACGCGGGCTTTATGAGCGTCGGCGCCTATACGGGCATCGTCACCGCCGTCGCGCTGGAGAGTGCCGTTCCGTCCGATCCGATGCGCCTGATCATCAGCATTGTGGTCGGCGCTATCGCCGCTGCCATTCTGGGCTTCCTGATCGGTATCCCGGTTCTTCGCCTGAGCGGCGATTACCTGGCCATCGTGACCTTGGCCTTTGGCGAGATCATCAAAGAGATCGTCACCTGCCTTATCGTGGGCGTCGATTCCCGCGGCCTGCATGTAATCTTTAACATCACGGGCAACTCCACGATTGACGACCTGCACCTGCTCGAGGACGGCACCGCCATCATCAAGGGCGCGCAGGGCGCATCGGGCGTGTCGACCTATTCGACCTTCCTCGCCGGTGCCATCCTGGTCATGGTCGCACTCGTGATCGTGCTCAACCTGGTTCGCAGCCGTACCGGCCGTGCCATTATGGCCGTGCGCGATAACAAGATCGCTGCCGAGTCCGTGGGCATCTCCGTCACCCAGTACCGCATGATCGCCTTCGTGGTTTCCGCTGCCCTCGCCGGTGCCGCCGGAGCTCTCTTCGGCGGTAACTTCTCGCAGCTCTCCGCCACCAAGTTCGACTTCAACACGTCCATCCTCATCCTGGTGTTCGTGGCCCTGGGCGGCCTGGGCAACATGCGCGGTTCCGTTATCGCCGCGGCGCTGCTCACGGTGCTTCCCGAGCTGCTCCGTCAGTTCTCGGACTACCGCATGCTCATCTACGCTATCGTGCTGATCCTGGTCATGATCTTTACCAACAACCCGCAGCTCAAGGCGTTCTTCGGTCGCGTCAAGGACCGCTTTGCTTCCAAGAAGGAGGTGGCAGCCGATGCCCAGTAAATTTGAGTTCAACAAGGGCAAGATGGTCCCGTATCCTTCTGGCGCCATCGTTCCCGACCGCGACCTGGGTCAGCGCCCGGCACTCGAGTGCATCCACCTGGGCATTGAGTTCGGTGGCCTTAAGGCAGTCGACGACTTTAGCCTGACTATCGGCAAGACCGAGATCGCCGGTCTGATCGGCCCCAACGGTGCCGGTAAGACCACGGTCTTCAACCTGCTCACCAAGGTGTATCAGCCCACGCACGGCACCATCCTGCTCGACGGTGAGGACACCTCGGGCAAGTCGGTCTATCAGGTCAACCGCATGGGTATTGCCCGTACATTCCAGAACATTCGCCTGTTCAACACCATGACGGTGGAGGACAACGTCAAGGTCGGTCTGCACAATCAGGAGCGCTACTCCGGTTTTGAGGGCGTGCTGCGCCTGCCGACGTACTGGAAGCACGAGAAGGCTGCTCACGAACGCGCCATGGAGCTGCTGTCCATCTTTGATATGGAGCATCTGGCAAACGAGCAGGCCGGATCGCTGCCTTACGGCGCTCAGCGTCGTCTGGAGATCGTCCGCGCGCTTGCCACCAACCCCAAACTGCTGCTGCTCGACGAGCCTGCCGCAGGCATGAACCCGTCCGAGACCGCCGAGCTCATGGAGAACATCGTTAAGATTCGCGACACCTTTGGTATCGCCATCATGCTTATTGAGCACGACATGTCGCTCGTCATGAATATTTGCGAGGGTATCTGCGTGCTTAACTTTGGCAAGGTCATCGCCAAGGGCACGGCCGAGGAAATCCAGAACAACGATGCCGTTATCGAGGCGTATCTGGGCAAGCAGAATAAGGGGGAGAACTAAATGGCAGAGCCGATGCTTTCCGTCTACAACATCAACGTCTGGTACGGTGCCATCCACGCCATCAAGGACATCTCCTTTAACGTCAACGAGGGCGAGATCGTGGCCCTGATCGGTGCGAACGGTGCCGGCAAGTCCACAACGCTCAAGACCGTTTCGGGCCTGCTGCGCTCCAAGACCGGTTCCATCAAGTTTATGGGCGAGGACATTACCCATACGCCCGCTGATAAGCTGGTTGGTAAGGGCCTGGCTCAGGTTCCCGAGGGTCGTCGCGCCTTTTTGCAGATGACGGTTGAGGAGAACCTGGAGATGGGCGCCTATACGCAGCCCAAGTCCACGGTGGCTCCGGGCCTGGAGCGCGTCTACGAGCAGTTCCCGCGCCTGAAGGAACGTCGTCGCCAGGTCGCCGGCACCCTTTCAGGCGGCGAGCAGCAGATGCTCGTTATGGGGCGCGCCCTTATGAGTAACCCCAAACTGCTTATGCTCGACGAACCTTCCATGGGTCTGGCACCGATTCTGATCGAACAGATCTTCCAGATTGTCGAGGACCTGCACAAGGCCGGCACCACGGTGCTTCTGGTCGAGCAAAACGCGCAGATGGCGCTTTCCATCGCCACACGCGGTTACGTGCTCGAGACCGGCAAGATCACCGTGACCGGCACCGGCCAAGAGCTCCTGCACGACGATAACGTCCGCAAAGCCTACCTCGGAGGCTAACCCACCTAACAAAAGGGGCGCTGACTATCTCAGTCAGCGCCCCTTTTTATTTGCGGTGAAATAGGGACTGAATGGGGGTGCGGACAGAAAGTTGGACCGCGGGGCGGTCCGGACTGGAGGTTCGCATGTACAGCAGGGAGAAGGTCGAGC
>CABUZI010000155.1 GCA_902496005.1 uncultured Collinsella sp. | reverse complement strand
CATCTGCGCCGACCTGGACGGTAAGCGCCAGACCTTCCTGCTGGAGGCCGAGCACGTGGCACCGCATCGCGTGCCGCTCGACCTGACGGTGGCCTCGGTCGACCGCTTTACCATAGCGCATCAAACCTGCACCTTCCGCGAGCTGTTGGACGGCGACGCCACCACCGAGCAGCTCGTCGTCACCTTCCTGGCCATGCTCGAACTCGCCAAGCGCGGCTCGCTCATGCTGAGCCAGGACGAGATCTTTGGAACCATCTGCATCAACCGAGTCGAGGGGGCCGAGGCATACGTGCCCGGCGAGGGCCCCGAGCTCACCGAATAGGAGCGGCAACCATGTCAACCCTTTCCACGCTGGAGGCCAACAGCCTCAAAGGAGCCCTCGAGGCGCTGCTGCTGGTGTCGAGCGACCCCGTGAGCGCACCCGCCCTGGCAGGTGCGCTGGATATCGCCCCCGGCGAGTGCGCGTCGCTTTTGGCCGAGCTCAAAGTTGAGTATGAGGAGGCCAACCGCGGCTTTCAGCTGCGCGAAGTCGCCGGTGGCTGGCGCCTGTTCACGCACCCCGCCTACCACGATGTGGTCGAGGCCTATGTGCTGAGCTGGGACACGCAAAAACTGTCGCAGGCGGCGCTCGAGACCCTGGCCGTTATCGCCTACCACCAGCCCGTCACGCGCGAGGTGGTCAAGGGCATCCGCGGTGTCAACTCCGACGGCGTTATTGCGTCGCTCGTGGACAAGGGCCTGGTGCGCGAGTTCGGCCGCGACCCCGAGCGCGGTCAGGCCATCATCTACGGCACGACCAACGCCTTCTTGGAAAAATTCGGTCTGCGCTCCACCCGCGACCTGCCCGATCTGGAGCAGTTTGCCCCCGACGAGCAGTCGCGCCAGTTTATACGCGAGCGCCTGAGCGGCCGCAGCATTCAGTCCACGCTCGAGGAGCAGGCCGAGGACCTGGACGAAGAACGTGAGCTGCTCGATACCGATATTGATGATGTCGAGGCAGTCGGCGGCGAGGAAACGCTGTCCACCGACGACACTGCGGAGGATACGCATGACGAAGACTAACGAGACAGGGGAGATGCGCACCGGCGCTGCGGCGCCCAACGCGGATGTGCACAAGTCCGACGCCCAGCCCGTCTATCCGCACACCATGCGCCTGCAGCGCTTTTTGGCGCGCGCAGGCGTGGCGAGCCGCCGCGGGTCGGAGGACCTGATGACCGCCGGCCGAGTGACGGTTAACGGCGAGGTCGCGACCGAGTTGGGCACCAAGGTCGATGTCGACCGCGATCATATCGAGGTCGACGGCATGCCCGTTAAGCTCGACCAGGGCGCCGTGTACCTGATGCTCTACAAGCCGACCGGCTATCTCACCACCATGAGCGACCCGCAGGAGCGTCCCTGTGTGGCGGACCTGGTTCCCCGCGACCGATTTCCGGGCCTGTTCCCGGTGGGCCGCCTGGACCGCGACACCACGGGCCTTTTGCTCTTTACCACCGACGGCGACCTGTCGCAGGACCTGCTGCACCCGAGCAAACACGTCTACAAGACCTACCAGGCACTCGTGGACGGCGAACTGTCCGACCGCGACCTCACGCCGCTGCGTCGTGGCATCGAGCTCGACGACGGCCTATGCCAGCCGGCAATCTGCCGCGTCATCACCGCTCGCGAAGCCGAGGCCGTGGCTCCGCAGGGCGTCAAGCCCGGCACCACCGCCGTGGAGGTCATCATCCGCGAGGGTCGTAAGAACCAGGTCAAGCGCATGCTGGGCAAGATCCACCACCCGGTGATCCGCCTGCATCGCAGCAACTTTGCCGGCCTGGAGCTCAAGGATGTGGCCAAGGGCTCGTGGCGCGAGCTCACCGACCGCGAGGTGCAAATCCTCAAGGCCGGCGGCATCCCGCCTAAGCAGGCCAGCTCCAAGCGCGACAGCGGCAAGCCCCAGGGCACGCCCGCGGCACGCACGCGTCACCACGGCAGCCACGGCTCCGCGCCCAAGCGCAACACCTACCGCGAGCGCTACACCGGCTAGGCAGACCGCCAAGCCGCAGCGCCCGCGTCCCATACCAGCACGTCAACCACCGAAAGGAAGCATTGCATGATCGTCGCCATCGACGGCCCCGCCGGTTCCGGCAAGTCCACCATCGCCAAGGAGATCGCCCGCCAGCTGGGCTTTAACAAGCTCGATACGGGCGCCATGTATCGCGCCGTCACCTTCGCCGCGCTCGACCGCGGCATCGACCTGGACGACGAGGCTG
Source organism: uncultured Collinsella sp. (assembly GCA_902496005.1). Lineage (GTDB taxonomy): Bacteria > Actinomycetota > Coriobacteriia > Coriobacteriales > Coriobacteriaceae > Collinsella. The sequence continues at coordinate 1,383 of CABUZI010000155.1, read as the reverse complement.
CCATCGACGCCCTCGCCGAGCAGATCGAAATCCGCTTTACCAACGGCACCGGCGAGGACACACGTCTGACCATTGATGGCCAGGACGCCTCGGCTGCCATCCGCACCCCGCAGGTCGACGCCAACGTGTCCAAGGTCTCGGCCTACCCGGGCGTGCGCGCGGCCATGCTCGTCCATCAGCGCCGCGCCGCCGAGGATCGCGACATCGTGGCCGAGGGTCGCGACATCGGAACCGTCGTGTTCCCCAACGCGCAGGTCAAGGTGTTCCTGACCGCCGACCCGCGCGAGCGCGCCCGTCGCCGCGTGCTGCAGCGCCACCAAAACGACGCCCAGCCGCTCACCAGCGAGCAGCTCGAGGCCGAAGTCGACGAGACCCTCGATGCCCTCAAGCAGCGCGACAAGCTCGACAGCAGCCGCGAGGTGGCGCCGCTCGTGCCCGCCGAGGACGCCGTGCACGTCGACTCCACCGCACACACCATAGACGAGGTCGTCCACATTATCGAGGACCTCATCAACCAAAGGAGGTAGCCCATGCGCCTGTTTCAGCAGACGCCCGAGGATTACTACAACGCCCCTTATGCCGAGTTCCCCGTGCTCATCCGCGGCACCGTCTTCGTGGTCATGGCAATCCTTTGGGCCTTCTCCAAGCTCATGTGGCGCTGGAAGGTAGAGGACGCCGATCTGCTGTTTGAGCGCCAGGAAGGCCGCGGCAGCGTGGTCATCTGCAACCACACCTCGATGGCCGAGCTTTTGGCTGTAGAGACGGCGCTGTTCTTTGGCGGCCGCCGCATTCGCCCCATTTTTAAGTCCGAGTTTGCCAAGAGCAAGATCGTACGCTGGGCCTTTAGCCGCGTTGGTGGCATCCCCGTGGAGCGTGGTACTGCCGATATGAAGTGCCTGCGTGCCGCCCAGCATGCGCTGCAGCGCGGCGAGGACGTCCTGATCTTCCCCGAGGGCACGCGCATCCGCTCGCGCGAGATCAAACCCGAGGTCCACGGCGGCTTTGCGCTCATCGCCCAGATGGGCAAGGCACCCGTGAACCCGCTCGCCATCTGTGGCTGGTCCGACATCACGCCTGCGGGCAAAAAGATCATGCGCCCCAAGAAGTGCTGGATCCGCGCCGGCAAGGCCATCTCGCTTTCCGACGCGCCAGCCGGGCTTAAGCGCACGGAGCGTCTGGCCTGGTTTGAGTCCGAGGCCATGAACCGCGTCTACGCCATGCGAGACGAGCTGTGCGCCGAGCATCCGGGCAGGTTCTAGCCATGGACGAGAACGTTATGGGCACCACCGCGACCGCGTCCGACCAGGGCGGCGCGCCCACCATCGAGATCGCAGCCCATGCCGGCACCTGCTACGGCGTGCAGCGCGCGCTCGACATGGCGCT
>CABUZI010000154.1 GCA_902496005.1 uncultured Collinsella sp. | reverse complement strand
GGGAGAGCGCTTGACTGGCAGTCAAGAGGTCAGGGGTTCGATCCCCCTCGTCTCCACCCGAGCATTGAATGAGGCTCCAACGCAAGTTGGGGCCTTTTTTCATATAGGAACACAAGGTCAAAGGCGGCACCATGATCCTCCTGGTCGACAAGATCGAAAAAAGCTTCGGCGCGCGCGTCCTCTTTAGTGGCGCGTCCTTCCAGATCAACCCCGGCGAGCGTTTTGCGCTCGTGGGACCCAACGGCGCCGGCAAAACCACCATGCTCAAGATCATCATGGGCATCGACAGCCCCGACGCCGGCCAGATCCAGTACGCAAAGGACTGCCAGGTAGGCTACCTAGAGCAGGAAACCAACCTGGAGCACAAGGACACCACCATCCTTGCCGAGGTCATGGCGGCCGCCAAGGAAATTCGCCGCATGGGCGAGCGCGCCAACGAGCTGCAGGCCCAGATCACCGAGCTCTCCGAACAGGGGAAGGATGTCGACGCGCTCCTCAACGAGTACGGACAGGTCCAGGACCGCTTTGAGCACCTGGGCGGCTACGAGCTCGAGAGCAACGCGCGCAAGATCCTGTCCGGTCTGGGCTTTAAGGTCACCGACTTTGAGCGCCCGTGCTCCGAGTTCTCGGGCGGCTGGCAGATGCGCATCGCGCTGGCCAAGCTCTTCCTGCGCCACCCCGACCTGCTGCTTCTAGACGAGCCCACCAACCACCTGGACCTCGAAAGCGTCCAATGGCTGCGCGGCTTTATCGCTAACTACGACGGCGCCGTCCTCATCGTCAGCCACGACCGAGCCTTTATGGACGCCTGCGTCGACCACGTGGCCGCGCTCGAGAACCGCCGCGTGACCACCTACACCGGCAACTACAGCAGCTACCTTAAACAGCGCGAGGACAACTTGGAGCAGATGCGCGCCAAGCGTGCCGCTCAGGAGCGCGACATCGCCCACATGCAGGTCTTCGTTGACAAGTTCCGCTACAAGCCCACCAAGGCCGCCCAGGCGCAGGAGCGCATCCGCAAGATCGAGCAGATTAAAAAGGAACTTGTCATCCTGCCCGAGGGCCACAAGCACATCGACTTTAAGTTCCCTGACCCGCCGCGCTCCGGCGACATGGTCGTCGGCCTGGAGGGCGTGTCCAAGTCCTACGGCAACAAGCACATCTACAGCGACATCGACCTCAAGCTCTACCGCGGCGAGCACGTGGCACTCGTCGGCCCTAACGGCGCCGGCAAGTCCACGCTCATGAAGATCCTCGCCGGTCTGGAGCCGCCCACCACCGGCACCCGCGACCTGGGAACCAACGTCGGCGTCGCCTACTATGCCCAGCATGCGCTCGAGGGCATGACCGAGTCCAACACCGTCCTGCAAGAGATCGACACCGTCACGCCCAAGTGGACCGTACCGCAGCAGCGCAGCCTGCTGGGCGCCTTCCTGTTTAGCGACAACGATTCCATCGAAAAGCAGGTGCGCGTCCTCTCCGGCGGCGAAAAGGCGCGTCTGGCGCTCGCCAAGATGCTTGTGGCCCCCGAGGCGCTCCTGTGCCTGGACGAGCCCACCAACCACCTTGACATCGACTCGGTGGACATGCTCGAGAACGCCCTGCAAAACTTCCCCGGTACCATCGTGCTGATCAGCCACGATGAGCACCTGGTACGCGCCGTGGCCAATCGCATCATCGACATCCGCGATGGCAAGGTCACAGTCTATGACGGCGACTACGACTACTACCTCTACAAGCGCGAGGACCTCGCAGCCCGCGCCGCCGCCGAGGCGGCAGGGGATAGCGCACCTGCCGCGGCCAAGTCCACCAAAGCCAGCGCCGCCCAGGCCGACACCCCCGCCGCGGCGCCTAAGCCTGCCGAGGGCAAAAAGACCAAGGAGCAAAAGCGCGCCGAAGCCCAGGCCCGCGCTGCGCTCAACAAAAAGCTCAAGGGCGTGCGCAACCAGCTTAAGAAGATCGAGACGGAGCTCGACAAAAAGCGCGCCCGCTATGACGAGCTTATGGAATTGATGGTAAGCGAAGAGCTTTATGCCGATCAGGATAAGTTCAACGCCACGCTGGGGGAATATAACGGCCTTAAGCAAGAGCTACCTAAGCTCGAGGACGAATGGTTGGAGCTTTCCACCCAGATCGAAGAGGAGACCGCGCGTGAATTCTCGTAAGGCCGCTGCCGTGGCGATGAGCGTCATCGCCATCGCCTGTCGCATCTGCGGCATCTTTATGAGCGCGATGACCGTGCTGCTGTGCTTTAGCGGCCTCACCGCCAAACTGCAGATTGTCGGCTTTGTCGTTGAGCTTTCTCGCGCGCTGCCGAGCGCCATCGCCGGCTACGGCGTCATCACCTCACCCTTTGGCGGCGTTTTCCGCTTGGATTACGCCATCGTGGCCGTCATCCTGTTTGTAGCTGACTACCTGCTCACGCGCGCCTCGCGCCGCGTCCGCTAGGGGAGCGCCATGTCCAGCAGCTACATCATGAACCTGCTCGCCAGCGCCGTCGCCGTCATCGTGGGCATCGTCATCCACGAAAGTGCGCACGCCGCCGCGGCCTGGGCACTCGGCGATAAGACAGCCCGTTCGCGCGGCCGCGTGTCACTCAACCCGCTCAACCATATCGACCCGTTCGGCACCATCATCCTGCCACTGCTCATGCTCGCAGCCGGTGGCCCGGTGTTCGCCTTTGCCAAGCCCGTGCCCGTCTACCTCAACAACCTCAAGCACCCCAAGCGCGACGAGGTCCTGGTGAGCGTGGCCGGCCCCGCGTCGAACATCGCACTCGCATGCCTCGCGGCCGCCCTCATGCACGCAACGTACGGCAATCTCTACGCCAGCATGTCCTTTGCCGTGGCGTCGCAGATCATGAACTTCGGCGCCACGTTTATCGTGGTCAACCTGTCGCTCGCGTTCTTTAACCTCATTCCGATTCCGCCGCTTGATGGCTCGTCGATCATCGTGCCCTTCCTCAAGGGCACGGCGCTCAACAACTATTACCGTCTGCAGCAATACGCTATGCCCATACTCATCCTGGTTCTATACCTGCTGCCTATGTGGACCGGCATCGATGTAATCGGCCGCTATTTCGACGTTACCGTGTATCCGCTTGCTGAGCAGCTGCTCAACTTCGCAATCGCCGGCATCTAAGGTAAACTTACAGGTCGACCGTGTAAAACGGTCGCAACATGCACCCAAACCGCGCCGCGAAGGCGCCGTCAAAGGAGGTCGAAGATGTCGTATCGCGTGTCGACGCAGGTCTACAGCGGACCGTTCGACCTGCTGCTGCAGCTGGTAACCCGCCAAAAAGTAGATATCGGCGCCATCTCGATCAGTGAAGTGGCCGAGCAGTACCTTGCCGAGGCCGAGCGCATCGAGGCGCTGGACCTGGACGTGGCGAGCGACTTTTTGCTGGTCGCGGCAACCCTTTTGGACATCAAGGCCGCCTCTCTGGTGCCGCAGGAGGCCCCGCGCAAAGTCGATGACGACGATGACGAGTTCGACGAAGACCTTGAGGAGCTCAGCACGCTTGACGGCGATGCCCTGCGCGAGGTCTTGATCCAGCGCCTGATCGCCTACAAGCAGTTTAAGGGCGCGGCGGCAGCCCTTGGCGCGCGCATGCAGGCCGAGAGCCGCATGCATCCGCGCGTGGCCGGCCCCGACCCCGAGTTTTTGGGCCTT
>CABUZI010000153.1 GCA_902496005.1 uncultured Collinsella sp. | reverse complement strand
CTATATAGAGACAACAAGAAAGGAATCTGCATGTCTGAGTTTGCTGCCGGTCCTGCCGGTCGTATCGAGCGTGTCCGTGCCCTGATGGCCGAGCGTGGCTACGACGCCATCGTGGTGCGCGACGAGGCCAACCTTCGTTGGCTTACGGGCGTTAAGGGCGTCTTCGACTACACCTTCGAGTTCCCGCACGCTGCGTTTATTACGGCCGACCAGTGCCTGTTCCACACTGACTCGCGCTACCTCAACAGCTTTGAGGAGAACACGCCCGCCGGCAGCCCCTGGGTCTACGACATGGACGAGGGCGCCATCCCCGGTTGGGTCGCCGGCAAAATCGCGGCCAACAAGTGCCGCGTCTGCGCTGTCGAGGACGATATGCAGATTAATTTCTACCAGGGTATTCAGCGTGGTCTGGAGGACCGTTCCGTCGCCTGCATGCTGCCGCTGATGCACGACGACATCCGCAAGATGCGCGCCATCAAGGATGCCGAGGAGATCGAGCTCATGCGCCATGCACAGTCGATCACCGATGCCGCCTTCCAGCATATGCTCGGCTTTATTAAGCCCGGCATGACCGAGAAGCAGGTTCGCAACGAGCTCGAGAACTTTATGTTCGCCAACGGCGCTGACAGCCTTGCTTTCGGCTCCATTGTGGCGAGCGGTCCCAACACCGCCAACCCGCATGCCGTGCCGAGCGACCGCGTGATCGAGAAGGGCGACTTTGTCCTCATGGATTATGGCGCGGGCTACTGCGATTACCGCTCCGACATGACACGCACCGTCGTGATGGGCGAGCCCACGCAGGAGCAGCTCGACCTGTACGCACTCGTGCGCCGCACGCACGAGGAGTGCGTTGCCGCCATCCATCCGGGCGTTGAGGGTAACGACATCTTCAAGCTTTCCAAGAAGATCATCGGCGATGCCGGCTATGGTGATTACTACAACCATGGTCTGGGCCACGGCGTGGGCATCGACATCCACGAGCTGCCCAACTTCAACCGCAGCAAGAACACCATCGAGATCGGCTCGGTTGTCACCATGGAGCCCGGCGTCTACCTGCCCGGCGTGGGCGGCGTGCGCCTTGAGGACTACGGCGTGGTCACCGAGAACGGCTACGAGCCCTTCACCAAGACCCCGCACGACCTGCACGTTATCGACTGCTAGTCTACTTCGGTAGATAGTTTGGGGCGGGGCGTTCTGATCGATTCGGACGCCCCGCGTTCTCTTTTTATGCGCTCGCTGCAGGCGCCGTCTGCAAGTGTATAATTTCTGTCGTATGTAATTTGGACGCTTGTGCGTTCTGCCCATAACAAGAAAGGTCGCTATGCCTACCATTTCTACCGCCGACTTCAAGAACGGCCTCGGTCTCCGCATCAAGGACAAGGTCTACACCATCGTCGAGTTCCAGCATGTCAAGCCGGGCAAGGGCGGCGCGTTTGTGCGCTACAAGACCCGCGACATCAAGAGCGGCCGCGTCGTCGAGAACACCTGCAACGCCGGCACCAAGTTCGAGAGCGTCATGCTCACCACCCGTGAGTTCCAGTACCTCTACAACGATGGCACCGACTACATCTTCATGGACAACGAGTCCTATGAGCAGGTTCCCGTTCCCGAGGACATGGTGGGCGAGAACTCCAAGTGGCTGCGCGAGAACGACATCTGCCAGCTGCTCTTCGCCGACGATGAGCTCATGGGCGTGACCCCGCCGATGTTCATCGAGACCACCATCGTCCAGACCGACCCGGGCTTTAAGGGCGACACCGTCCAGGGTTCCACCAAGCCGGCCACGATCGACACCGGCGCTGTCATCCAGGTCCCCATGTACCTCAACGAGGGTGAGGTCATCAAGGTTGACACCCGCGACGGCAAGTTCGTCTCCCGCGTCTAGCAACCAACTCTTCTAGGAGGACTCATGCCCCAGGAAATCAAGATTGACGGTATCGGCATTTCGCCCGATGTTCTGACCGCCATCGTCTCGCGCGCCGTGTCCGATGTCGAGGGCATCGCCTCCGTTGGCGTCAAGGACCTTGCCACCAACCTTGTCTCCATGATGCTCTCGTCCAAGGCCCCCGCTTCCGAGCCGGCGGTCGAGGCCGAGGTCATCGGCGACAAGCTCGCACTCACCGTGCGCGTCGTGGTGTTCTTTGGCTATCCGTTCAAGAAACTCGCCGAGGCCGTTCGCGCCGCCGTGGTCGCCGCCATCGATGCCCAGGTGGGCGTTGAGGTCGAGCGCGTCGACGTTTGCATCGACGGCCTCGTTTTCCCCAAGGAGTAACCTTTGAGCCTTAAGGTTTATCGCGGGCGTACGCTTGCCCGCAGTCAGGCGCTGCAGCTGCTGTTCCAGGCCGAGGCTACGGACAGCCCGCTCGAGCGCGTCCTCGAGGGTGATTTCCTGATCTCGAAGGGTCCCCTCGATCCCTATGCTCTGGAGCTGTGCCGCGGTGCCTATGAGCATATCGATCGCATCGACTGTGCTCTGCGCTCCGTTGCCAAGAACTGGGATCTTATGCGCATGCCCGGCGCTGACCGCAATCTGTTGCGTATCGCCGTTTACGAGATGCGTTTCCTCACCGACGAGGAGGTCTCGGACGCCATCGTGATCAACGAGGCCGTCGAGCTTGCCAAGGCCTATGGCACCGACCAGTCCGCGTCGTTCGTCAACGGCGTGCTGGGTAAGATCGCTCGCAGCGAGGAGCTGCCGGGCGAGGACCTGTACCAAGAGCTGCTGGCCGAGGATCGCGCTCGCGAGGAGGCCCAGGCTGCCGAGGCTGCCGCTAAGGTTGCGGTTGCTCAGGCCGAGGCTGGCGTGCTGGCCGAGGATGCGGACGCCGCCGAGGCTGACATCGACTCCGTCGAGGAGTAGTCATGCCAGAGGGTTCTGTCCGTAACTTTGATGAGATCTCGGACCGTCTGGATCAGATCATCGCTACCGTTCGCTCCAAGGATACCTCCTTGGAGCGTTCGCTCGATTTGTTTGACGAAGCGATTGAGCTGGGTTCCCGCGCGGTCGATATGGTCGACAAGTTTGAGTTGACGCCGCGTGAGGCCGACAAGCTCGAGCAGGAATACGATGAGGATGCGGCAAACGAATCCCAGGATAGCTAGGCCGCATCTCCGGATACGAATGGTTGATGGCATTCATGAAACGCGTGCGTCTTGATGACGAACTGATTTCACAGGGCATCTGCGCCGATCGCGCGGATGCCCTTCGCACTCTTATGGCCGGCTTGGTCTCGAGTGGCGGTGAGCGCTTGACTTCGCCGGGCCTTAAGGTGATCCCGGGGCTGCCGCTGCACGTGAAGGGGCGCATTCCCTATGTTGGCCGCGGCGGTCTTAAGCTCGAAGGCGCGCTTGATGCGTTTGACATCAATCCGACGGGCCTTGCCTGTCTGGATGTGGGCTGCTCTACCGGCGGTTTTACCGATTGCCTGCTCAAGCGCGGAGCTGCGACCGTTGTCTCTGTGGACGTGGGTCGCGCCCAGTTCGATTGGTCGTTGCGTCAGGACGATCGCGTGACGCTGCATGAGCGCACAAATGTGACGCAGCTGCCTGAGCTTGGCTATGTCGGCGCCATCGACCTGGCTGTGTGTGATGTCTCGTTTACCAGCATCGCGAACATTGTCGATGCGGTACTGGCGTGCCTGGCTCCTACGGGTGCATTCTGCACGCTCGTAAAGCCGCAGTT
>CABUZI010000152.1 GCA_902496005.1 uncultured Collinsella sp. | reverse complement strand
TCATAAAAATGTAACGATAATCGCGCGTTTGCCTGCAGTTGTTAGATGTTACCCTTGTACCATTTGATATGCACCGTTGCCGTGCGTAACGATAGAAAGGGCCCCATATGCTCAATAATCACGAGGTCAATCTAACCGACGAGGAGGCTGCCGCCGAGGTCGCCCGCGTCGCGAAGACCTACACCGTGGTGCGTTTGCTGTCGGCCGATCAGATTAAGAGCGAGCCTAACTGCCTGCTCGCCGGCAATCGCTGCCCTTGTCTGCGTCAGTCGAGTCTTGAGGCCTTGGCAGATTCGGGTGAGGTATCGGAGCAGCTGCTCAATGATGGTACCGAGTACCGCGCTCGCCTGCGCCCTCTGAAGGTTGAGGGCGAGCCTCACGTCCTGCTGATGGTGCGTCCGATCGATGAGCAAGAGGCTGCAGAAGAGGACCTCGTCTACACCGATGTGCTGACGAGTGTGCGCAATCGCCGATATTACGAGGAAAAGCTCCGTAGCGCCCGCATGAATGCCGGCGTTGCGGTGATCGACCTTGATGATTTTAGGGTCTTCAACGATACGTGTGGCCGTCATGCCGGCGACCTTGCGCTCGGTGCTGTGGCGACGGCCATACGCAGCGGAATTCGTTCGACTGACGAGCTTGTACGCTATGGCTGCGACAAGTTTGTGGTCGTCATGCCCAATATTCCCTCCGATGACTTCACCCGTCGCCTGCACCAGGTGTCCGATGCCGTTCATGCCACGATTGTTCCGGGCTATGAGTACGTGAGCTTGACGGCATGTGTTGGCGGTGTTCGCATTCATGGCGAGACGGTCGATGAAGGAGTTGGCCGCGCTGTCCAGTTATTGAGCCGCGCTAAGGCAAAAGCCGGTACGGTCGTGACCGATGCCGATTCCATCGAAGCCTTCCAAAGCGAAAAGCCTTTGGTGCTTATTGTCGATGACTCCGAGATGAACCGAGCCATTATCAACGAGATGCTCAAGGACGAGTATTGCATCCTCGAGGCCGACAACGGTCGTACGGCGCTCGACATGGTCGACCGCTATGGCGATGAGTTGTCGCTCGTGCTGCTGGATATTGTCATGCCGGGCATAAGCGGCTTTGAGGTGCTGGCCGATCTGTCGCGCCGATCGGATATCGACAATCTGCCTTTCATCATGATTTCGAGCGAAGATTCCGATGATATGGTTCTGCGCGCGTACGAGCTGGGCGCCTCGGACTATATCAACCGCCCGTTTGACTCCCGTGTCGTGCGCCGGCGTGTAAGCAACACCATCCGCCTATACGCCAAACAGCGCCGCCTGACGAGTTTGCTGTCCCAGCAGTACAACGAGCGCGTCAAGAACAGTCGCATGCTCATCGACATCATGGCCGGCGTTATGGAGCTTCGCAATGGCGAGAGCGGCAGGCACGTTACGAACATCGAGAAGCTGACCGAGCTGCTGCTTGGCTGTCTGGTCCAGCGTAGCGGCACGATCTCCCTCGACAATGAGGAACGCTCTACGATTGTCCTGGCTTCGGCGCTGCACGATATCGGCAAGATGTCGATTGACGATGCAATTCTCAACAAACCCGGGCGCCTTACGCCCGAGGAGTTCGAGATTATGAAGACGCATACCACGATGGGCGCCGACATGCTGCGTGAGCTGGGCCGCCATCACGTCGGCAATGCGCTTATGGAATATGCGTACCAGATTGCGCGTTGGCATCACGAGCGCTGGGACGGCAAGGGCTATCCCGATGGCCTTAAGGGCGACGAGATTCCCATTGCCGCGCAGGTGGTCTCGGTGGCCGACGTGTATGATGCGCTGACGAGCGTGCGCGTGTACAAGGACGCTATCCCGCACAAGGAGGCGATCCAGATGATCCTGGACGGTAAGTGCGGCACCTTTAACCCGCTGTTGCTCGACTGCCTGCTCGAGGTGCAAGACCGTATTGCCGAGACGTTGGCACGCCCCGCCGACGTTGTCGCGTTTCCCACGATTTAGTTTGACCAAAGGAGTTTTAATCCATGATTTCCATGCGTGAGGCGTATGAGAAGATCGGCGCTAATTATGATGACGCGTGCGCTCGGCTGATGGGCGAGGAAATGCTTGCCCGCTTTGCCCTCAAGTTTTTGGATGACGAGAGCATGGACAAGCTGGAGGCCGCCATGGCGGCAGGAGACGCCGAAGGTGCGTTTATGGCAGCGCACACGCTCAAGGGCGTGAGCCAGAACTTGGGATTCGATAATCTGTACGAGCCGGCGGTCGTGGTGACCGAGGCGCTGCGCGGCGCCGATGCCGTTGACGACGCTCGCGAGGGAATGCATGCGCTGCAGCAGCAATATGCGGCTACGATGTCGGCTCTGCGCGAGGCGGCTGAATAAGAGCTTGCGTGCTTTGGGCTGTGTGCCCCGGCCACATATAGGTAAAAGGGCGCCCCGCCGGACCATGTGGTCGGCGGGGCGCCCTTTTGTGTTGTGCTGTCCGTGAATTAACGGGCCTGCTTTACCTTGGCTGCTGCCTCGACAAACGACTTCCACAGGTTAAAGTCGGTTTCGAGCGTCTTCCACGTGTACTCAGGGTGCCACTGCACGCCTAGACAGAATGGCTGGCCTTCGACCTCGATGCACTCGGGAACGCCGTCGGTTGCCTTGGCGACCAAGCGCGTGCTCTTACCCAGACGGTCGACGCAGCAGTGATGTGCCGAGTTGGTCTGGATCAGCCTGTACCCGCCAAGCGCGCGCTCCAGCAGCGAACCCGGCACGACCTCGACGGGATGCACGGGGTCGTTGAGCACGTGGGTATGGCGCCACTGCGTGCGGCCCTCGCGAGCGCCCAGGCTCGGCACGTCCATGCACAGGGTGCCGCCAGTGGCGACATTGAGCAGCTGCGTGCCGCGGCAGGTGGTAAAGAGCGGCTTTTTGGCGCGGAGTACCTCGCCGACCAGCTTAAACTCAAAGCTATCACGGATCTCGCAGCAGAGGGTGGGGTCGTAGGGTCGAGCATCGCCCCAGCGTTTGGGATTGACATCGGGGCCGCCGGGAATGGCGATGCCGTCGGCGATATCGACGTAATGACGGATGACCTCAATGTCCTCGGTGATGGACATCTGCAGCGGCAGGCCGCCGGCGGCAAGGATGGCATCGACAAAGACACTTGCGATTTCCTCGTTGGGGGAGAGCGTCTCGCTTAAAAACGGCTTTGCCTCTTCCCAACGCGGCGCCACCAGGATGAGTGGACGGTCGGCGGGGGCAACGTCGACGTGCGGGGTATAGGACGAGGAAGTATGGGTTCCGATCATAGGTGTTGCTTTCGAATCTGAAGGTGACAGGGCGCATGAGAGACGTGGGGCAACACTTTCAATGGATTTGTCCCACGGGGTGGCTGGTTAGTGGCCCTTAATGGAGTTGAGGAAGTCCTGGGCGCGCTTGGTCTGGGGGTGGTCGAAGAACTCGTCGGGCGTGCCGGTTTCCACGATTTGGCCGTCGGCCATAAAGACGACGCGGTCGGCCACGCGGCGGGCAAAGTTCATCTCGTGCGTGATGACGATCATCGTCATGCCCTGCTGGGCCAGACGGACCATGACCTCGAGCACCTCGTTGATCATTTCGGGGTCAAGGGCGCTCGTGGGCTCGTCAAAGAGCATGGCCTTGGGCTGCATAGCAAGTGAACGGGCGATGGCCACGCGCTGCTGCTGGCC
>CABUZI010000151.1 GCA_902496005.1 uncultured Collinsella sp. | reverse complement strand
TATCCATCATCTCTTGGCTCATACGCACACGCACCTTCAAGTCATATATATCGGTCGGGCGGCCGACGCCGGCCGACCGCATCGATCACGTAATGGTGCTAAGTCTAGCCCATAAGTACGCGAGCGTCAGCGCATCTGGCCATCGCGGATTTCTATGGCACGCGATAGGCGTCGACAACGCAAGCATGGGACACATGGCCCACCTTTCGAGACTTCCGGACGTCACAAACTGGGGCATATCTATAAACAAGGAACCTGTTGGGGCAACGCCCGCGTACACGCGCCCCTTTTAAAACAACGGGCACCCAACCCCGGGGAGGGCCGACAGCATCGGCCCTCCCCTCTTTTGGACCCGCGTATATTGCCACTTGTCGGCGCAATTCCAGCCCCCAGAATGGGACACATGGCCCACCAGAACGAGCCGCTCGCGCGTACAGTAAAGGCAGGTAATCCATGGGCGGTTACAGATCGAGGAGGACACGACCATGAAAAAGAAGGCCTTTGCGATTCTCACCCTCTGCATCAGTCTCTTTGCCGCAGTTGCCCTGGTGGGCTGCGGTGGCAGCGGCGACGCTACCGGAAGTGGCGGTGGCGGCGGGGCAGAAAAGCCAGCCGTGGATATGAGGACCGACTTCATTTGGTTTAAGGTCGAGGTTCCCGAGGGCGTCGAGATTACCGACGTTGCCGGCGACACCGCCGACAGGGCCCAGTTTAAGTTCACCGAGAGCGAGCACGCCAGCGATCGCTTCATCCCCGTCTTCGATCCTGACAAGAACGCCGACGAGCTGTTCGACTACGAGGCAAAGTGGAATGCCAGCTTTGAGTGGACCGAGAATGACCCCGTCAAGTACAACGGCAAGACTTGGCGCAACGCTTCCTATACACACTCGGGCGGCGTAACGACCGAATACTTCACCGACGTTGACGGCGGCAGTGTGTATGTGCGTATCGACAACGTCGAGGAGCACAAGGACGCCGTCGAGACCATGATGAAGTCTCTGGAATTTGCCGACGACATCGCCGAGGCCAAGACCGAGGCCATGGACGTCAAGCTCGACGATATCGAGATCAAGCGCTAAGCGACTGGCGAGCGCAACGGGAAACACGGTCGCAGTGCAAACAAGCGACGGTACCCCAGCGCTTCGTACCCAGGGAGGGCCGGTAAACCGACCCTCCCTTTCTTATGCCTGTAGCCGACGAACGCGAGGATGCCGGACGCCGGAACCGCCCCAAATGTGGCAACAGTACGAAAACGACAAACACCCCAACACGTCCGCCCACCGATTTATTGCGCCGCGCAGACAATTAAACCAGCATCTTTAAACATCTGGGCAGTATAGTGACCAAAACTATCGCATAACCGCACTCTGCGAATGGAGAAGTTATGACCGAACACCATGCCATCAGCCGCCGAGCGTTTACGCTGGGCCTAGGGCTTGCGGCGTTGTCACCACTTGCAAGCCTGCCCGAAACCGCAGCGCCGGGCATTCCCCTGCGAGCGGCATTTGCAGACAACACACCCGCACCGTCGGACAGCCTCGACAATTTCGTCATTCGCCTTCGCCCCGCGGGCTATTTTCGCACCGCGAGCGTCAACCAAGACGGCAACGTTCGCGGCAACGTCTGCCACCTGTTTAACGACGGCACGTCCAGCAAGCTCATCCTTGAGAACGTAACGACCAAGAATGACGATACAAACTGGTATGCTATCCGCACCTTGCTCAATTTCGAAGAGCATAAAAAGACGGGCTACAGCATTTGGTCGGTCGACGACGACTCTGACAAAGATGGAAAGGTCATCCACGTATGGGGCGGCGAGTATGACAACAAGCCCAGCCGCGCTTTTGCGTTCGAGCGTCAATCAAACGGAACCTATATCATCCGAGACCGCACGGTCGAGAAAGAAACCGAGAAAAAAGACATTAAGTACCTGGCAATAGAATCGAACGGCGAAGACCAGGACAACAATAAGATCTGCCATAAGAGTAAGAGCATTCCGTGGGAGCTCGAACTTATCGGTTACGACATGAAAAAGAACGATGCCACGGTTAGCAGCCTCGACTGGATCACGTACAGCAGCTACGTCGACGGACCATGTTGGATGAAATACGTCGACGACAACAAGTTCCTCGACGAGCTGAGCATCCCGGGTACGCACGATTCGGGCACCTGCAGCGTGGACAACGACACTGAGCCCCAATCCTCGCAAGTAAAATGCCAGCAGGATTACATTCCCACGCAGTTGCTCGAAGGCATTCGCTATTTTGATATCCGGATCGGAAAGGGCGATGACCCCGGCATCGACCACGGGATTTTCTACCTACTCAAAAAAGACGGGAACTATCTGCATCTCTCCGATGTCATCGGGTACTTCAAAACGTTTTTGAACGAAAACCCGTCAGAAGCGCTCATCATGCTCGCATCGCGCGGCAACGATGAGGCTACCGACGAAAGCATAACGACGGCCTTCGCCAAGGTTATGGCCGATAACCCCAACCTGTTCTACACGTCGAGCCACGTCCCCACGCTGGGCGAGGTGCGCGGAAAGATCGTCCTGCTGCGTCGATTTGGGCTCGCCGGCAACAGCGTAAGCGGCCACACGTGGGGCCTCGACCTCACCCAATGGGATGACAAGATCAAGGCGCATTCCGGGCAGTCGATGTGTCTCGTCCAAGACGCGCGGGGATTTGAAGCCATAGGGGAAACGGGCAATGAAGAGCCCTATTGCACCAAGGTATATGCCCAGGACAAGTACAAACTCACGGGAACCGACAAGCTCAGCTGGGTCGATAATGCGCTGAAGGAAACGACCGGGCGCACGTGCAACAAGGTGGACGTCGTGGACGATGCCGGGGCCGAGGTGCAAGTCCAGGAGCGTTGCTGGTCTATCAACTACACCAGCTGCACGGGCTTGTCGCACGGAGGCAATCCTTTTACCTCGGCACGAGTAGTCACGAGCATCTGTACAAGAGCCCGTACATCAATCCCAGCGGCACCGAGGATACAAAGTCAGATTACCTCAAGCACATTGGCATCATCGCATCCGACTTTGTTGATGCGGCGCTGGCCCGGAGCATCTACCAGCGCAATTACAATTACGATACGAAGCACACGCAGTCGGCTTCGTGCTGCCTCCCGACCCGCATGCGCATGACGTACGGCGACTCGCTGAGCGATGCCTCGCTCCAGGATGGCAAGACCGTTGGCGAGGGCCATTTCCGCCTTGTCGACAGCAGCAACGTACTCAACGTGGCGGCTTCGGGCCATGCGTTTACCATCGAATACGTGGATGTCGACGCCTTGGGCAACGAGACCGTTACGGGGCTGCAGGGATCCGTGCCCATCGATATCGATCCGCGCGCACTGACACCCCACTTTGAGGGGCTCGAAGGCCTTAAGGCCGGCGAGGATGTGCGCACAAAGGTCGCGGCGCTGCTCGAGGGCAAACTCGAAAACGATGCCTGCACGGCTCAGCTCGAGTTTGTGCACGACGCGGACGGCGCTCCGGGCACGGCAATGGTCGAGGGCGAGGCATTTGCCGCGGGGACGTATTGGGTGCGTGCGAAAGGTCTGTTGGGCGACGCGGCGCAAAACTACACGCTCGCCAGCGATGGAGCCGCAAGCTTTACCGTAGCGGCCTCGGGCAGTGCAGGCGGCACCGGTAGCGGCACGGGTTCCAACGCAGACGGCGCCGACAAGAACGGCGGCGGCAACAAGAGCAAGGG
>CABUZI010000150.1 GCA_902496005.1 uncultured Collinsella sp. | reverse complement strand
CGCAGTCGTGAGGAGAGGGCCCGCCGCGCGTGCTGCGTCGATGAAGGCCTCCACCCCGAGCGACCCCAGGCGCGCGGGCCAGGCGAGCGGCACCCAGCTCAGGGGCGTCGCCAGGGCACCGGTGAGCTCGCCGGTCATGAGGCCGTGCGCAAGTCCGCCCACTGAGAAGAACGCGAGGAGCATACCCGCCGCGCCGGCGCCGATGGCGGCGTTGCGGCCGAGGCGCAGGGCCACGCCGAGCCCCAGCGCGTAGAGGGGCAGGCTGCCCAGCACGATGCCCGCCCAGGCGGCCGCAAGCGGAGCGGGCCCAAGCGGCAGGCGCCCGGCAACGGCGAGCACGGCCCCGAACACGCCAAGCGACACGGCCAGCGCGCCCGCGCCGAGCGCCGCAAGGGCGAGTAGCTTCGCCGCGACGGCGCGCCCGCGCGAGGGGACCGCCGTGAGGTTGGCGAGACGCCCGGCAGCGCGCTCGTCGTCCACGGTGAGCCCACAGACGATGGCGGACATGAGCGGCATGAGGGCGCCGAGGAACTGGGCGTAGGCGTCCGCGCCCAGCGCCGGGTCCCATCGGGTTACGGAGAAGTACTCGCCGCAGGCAAGACCGGCTGCCAGGCCGCAGACGAGGTGCACCGCCGTGAGCGGGGAGCGCGCCAGGCGCAGGGCCTCGGAGAGCAGGGCCCGCGGGAGAGTCATGCGCGGCGTCGGGTCGGGGAGTCGTGTCATGGCCATCACCTCTCCTCGGAGCGCGCGAACCAGGCCGCGCCCGCCGCCGTGAGCGCGGCGAACGCGAGCGCGCAGACCGCAAGGCCCGCCAGTGTGAGCATGCCGTCCGCCGCGAGCGCCCCGCCGAGCGCCATGTCCGCCGCGAGTGGCTCGCCGCTCGGCAGCACGGGGATGAAGCTCGTGGGGATGACCATGCTCGCCGACGGCGGAAAGAGCTGCGGCAGCGGCACCAGCGACCAGGCGAACCCACCCACGAGCTGCGCGGCGAGCGGGCAGAAGATGCCCGCGAGCATGCCGAGCCGCGCCGTGAGGAAGAGCCCTGCGGGGATCATCCACGCCGCGGTCACCGTGTTGGCGAGCGCGCAGAGGAGCATCGTGAGCGTGCCCGCGGCCGTGAGGCCCTGCGAGGAGAACGCCGAGCCCGCGAGGTAGATGCCGAAGACCACGAGGTTCGAGAGCGTGCAAAGCGCGAGGCACCAGAGCGCCTTGGCCCACCAGGCGCGCCCGAGCGGGAAGCCCAGGCCCAGAAGCCCCCGCATCCGCGTCCGCGCGTCCGCCCGCGCGACGCACGCCACCACGAGCGAGAGAGCCACGGGCAGGAAGAGCGCGTACCAGTAGTTCCACGCGCTGAAGATCTGCACGCCCCGGTAGGGCATCGCGCCGAGCAGCGGCATCGGCAGCGCCATGAGCACGGCCAGGCGAACCGGTGCCGCGTGGCGCGACTTCAGGGCCTCGGCGCGCAGGCCCGCGAGCAGGCCGCCTTTCTCGCCCGTCATGCCGCCACCTCCCCGCGCGCTCGACGCCCCTCCCGGCAGACGCTCATGAAGAGCTCCTCGAGGTCCTGCCCGGGCCGAAGCGCATCCTCGTAGGCGAGGCGCCCCCCGCAGATGATGCCGATGGTGTCCGCCATCTGCTGCACCTCGGAGAGGATGTGGCTCGAGACGATCACCGTCGTGCCCGCCGCCGCGAAGCCGCGGATCTGGTCGCGCAGCTCCTCGATGCCGATGGGGTCGAGGCCGTTGGTGGGCTCGTCGAGCACGAGCAGGCGTGGCCGGGCGATCAGCGCCAGCGCGAGCCCCAGGCGCTGCCGCATGCCCATCGAGAAGCGCCCGGCGCGCTTCTTCCCGGTGTCCGCGAGGTCCACGGCGGCGAGCACCTCATCTACGCGGCTCTCGGGAAGGCCCAGCAGCGTGGTGCGCACGCGCAGGTTCTCGCGCGCGGTGAGGTTGGGGTAGAGCGGCGCCTCCTCGATGAGGCTGCCGATTGCGTAGAGGTCCTCGCGGCGCCAGGCGTGCCCGGCAAAGAGGATCTCCCCGGCCGTCGGCCGCAGCATCCCGCAGATCATCTTGAGCGTTGTCGACTTGCCGGCGCCGTTGGGGCCGAGCAGCCCGTACACCTCGCCCTCGCGGATATGAAGGCTCACGTCGGCTACGGCGTCCTGCGCCTGGTCGCCACTGCCGAAGCGCTTGGTGAGCCCGCGCGTCTCGAGCATGTAACCCATGGGTTCGTCCTTTCTCTTCCGGGTGCGCGGGCCGAGTCGCCGTGCCCGTGCGCCTTACCTTTCGGGTTCACCATCCATGGTGGGGCGCGTTTCTAACGAAGCTGTAACGGCCGTTGGGCTCTTTTGGTGCCAGCCCTTCTCGACCCGTACGCATTTGCTTAAAGCAACAACTTTCCCGATCGATGTAATCACCGAATCAAAACGTGTACACCAGCCACCAAAGATGCCGAAAAATGTCGCTTTTGGAGGCTGATGTACACAAATGCAGAATCCAGCGCAGCCCAGAGGCGCCCTCCACATGTCTGGACTCTCTATGGCTGCGCTGGATAGACATCGCCGGAACGGGTATAGTATCGAAAGTTTTGTCGTTAACCAGCGGGGGAGTCCTGTGGGCATCAAAAAGAAGATCAAAAAGGAGCTTATCGGCACTTCCGATTACCCGTCGAATAAGATCTTTACGATCTCCAATTTCATCACCTTTACGCGCCTGATCCTCACCCTGGTATTTCTGTACCTGTTTGTGACGGATAACAACCGCGTCATCGCCATCGTTATCTACGCCGTTGCCGCCTCCACCGACTGGATGGACGGTCAGATCGCCCGCATGACTAAGACGGTCTCGTGGCTCGGCAAGGTCATGGATCCCATTTGTGACCGTGCGCTGCTGTTCACCGGCGTGCTGGGACTGGTGGTTCGCGGAGAGCTGCCCATCTGGGTCTGCGTGCTCATTATTGGCCGCGACATCTATCTGGGCATCGGCACGCTTATCGTGCGCCATTATCACCGTCGCCCCATCGATGTCGTCTTCCCCGGAAAGATTGCCACAGCGCTGCTCATGACCGGCTTCTCGCTCATGCTACTCGGGTTCCCCGTTATTGACGGCCTGCATCTTTTGCCTTCAGCCCTTACGGCCTTCCCAGGCCTCAACGGAAGCTCGGTGCCCCTCGGCATCTTCTTTGTGTACGGCGGCGTGATCTTCTCCATGCTCACGGCTGTCATCTACTCCATTAAGGGCGGAGCGGCCATTAAACAGGCTCTCATGCATCCCGAAGACGAGGACATCGACTTTCTGAACCCTGAAATCGAAGACTGATTCGTTGGGGTATGATTACGTACGGTTCATTATTTGCGGCACGTCCGCGATAAGTTAGGGGTTGTCATGGACAACATGGTTAACAATATGCCTCAGAATGATAAGACTGCTGACGCTACCTGCGTATTCCGCGTGCCTTCAGGCGACGTCACCGTTCCCGACCTCATGGCCAACGTGCGCATCACCGCCCCCGTTCTGTCCATCGTCAAGGGTCCGCAGACTGGTGCCGCTTTTGAGCTCGAGGACGACGTGACCACCATCGGCCGCGATCCTGCAAACGGCATCTTCCTCAATGACATGACCGTTTCGCGCAGCCACGCGCGCATTATTCGCGAGGGCCTCGGCGCTCGCATCGAGGACTTGGGCTCGCTCAATGGCACCTGGGTCGACGGTGCCATCGTCAATGCAGCCCCGCTGCACGACGGT
>CABUZI010000149.1 GCA_902496005.1 uncultured Collinsella sp. | reverse complement strand
CGGGCCCGTCGGCTCGTAGCTAGGCTCAAAGGCCACGCGAATGCTGCCGATATCCAGACGCGTGGGCAGCTTGTAGCTCATAAAGTTGCCGGTGCGCAGACGACCTCGGTCATCGTGCTCGACGATCTCGTAGAGTGCGTGACCGATGCCCTGGGCAATGCCGCCCTCGGCCTGGACGCGCGCGAGCGCCTCGTTGATCACGGTGCCGCAGTCCACAGCCGCCGCATAGTCCACCACAGTCACCTTGCCGGTGGCCTTGTCGACCTCGACCTCGGCAATGCCGGCCATAAACGGCGGAGGCGAAACGGGCAGGCAGGCAGAGGCATGCGAGGTGAGCGCGTCGCCGCCCGCGATGTTCTTGACGCACAGGTTAGCAAAGTCGCGCAGCGTGAGGTAGCGGTTCTGCTCGCGCGCGGCGCGCTCGTCGGACAGGCGCACGTACTGACCGTCGAAGACCACATCGGCGGCTTCCACATCCCACATCTGGGCGGCCTTGGCGCAAATCTTCTCGCGCAGCTCGGTCGCGGCGTTCTTGGCTGCCAGACCTGTCACGTACGTGCCCGAGCTCGCGTACGAGCCGGCGTCGAACGGCGACACATCGGTGTCCACGCCGCGCACCACAATGAGCGAGCTCTCCACGCCCAGCTCCTCGGCGGCAATCTGCGCCAGAATCGTGTCGACGCCCATGCCGTTATCGGTGGCGCCGGTGCCGATGGTAATGAAGCCATCCTCTTCCAGGCGCATGTCGATGCCGGCGATATCCACGTTGGAAATGCCAGAGCCCTGCATGGTGAGCGCGCAGCCCAGGGCACGCACGCGATCGCCCAGGTCCACGGCCAGCGGCTTGTCGCGCCAACCGATCATGTCCATCGCGCGCAGCAGGCAGCGGTCGAGCGCGCAGGCGTTGAGCTTCTCGTTGTAATACTGCGGCATGATCTCGCCCTCGCGCACGATGTTCTTAAGGCGCAGGTCGGCGGGGTCCATGTGCAGCATGTCGGCGAGCTCGTTGACGGCACTCTCCACGGCAAACTGGCCCTGAGTGGCACCGTAGCCGCGATACGCGCCGCCGCGGTTGGTGTTGGTGTAGACGGCGTCCCAGCAAAAGCGGCTCGCCTTCACATGGTTGTAGATGGGCAGGCTCTTGTGGCCCGAGAGGCCGATCGTCGTGGTGGCGTGCTCGCCGTACGCGCCGGCGTTGGACAGCGTGTGCAGATCGATGGCCGTGATGGTGCCGTCGTTCATGGCGCCCAGCTTAACGGTCATCTGCATCTGGTGGCGCGAGTTGCCCGCGGTGATGGTCTCCTCACGGGTGTAGCAACAGTAGCTCGGACGGCCGGTCTGCTGGGTGACGAACGCCACGAAGATCTCGCAGCAGCCCGTCTGCTTGGAGCCAAAGCCGCCGCCGATGCGCGGCTTAATGACTTGCACCTGCGACTGCGGGATGTCGAGCGACTGCGCGACCATGCGGCGCACGTGGAAGGGCACCTGCGTCGAGGTGGTCACCGAGATGCGTCCAAACGCGTCGGTCGTCGCGAAGGCGCGGAAGGTTTCCATGGGCGCGGTCTGCGTGGCCTGGCTGGTGTAGGTGCGGGTGAAGACGATGTCGCTCTGGGCGAAGGCCTCATCCAAGTTGCCAAAATCGCTGGTACCGCTGCACACCAGGTTGCGCGGGACGTCGCCGCCCTGCGGGAACATAAAGGTCACGTCGCCCTCGGGGTGGACCACGATGTCGTTATCGAGCGCCTTGGTAAAGTCGAGCAGCGGCTCGAGCACCTCGTAGTCGACCTTGATGAGCTTGAGCGCCTTGTCGGCAGCCTCCTCGGTCTCGGCGGCGACGATCGCCACCTCTTCGTTTTGGTAACGGACGAGGTTCTCGAGAATCAGGCGGTCGTAGGGACTCGGCTGCGGATAGCTCTGGCCGGCGATGGTAAAGCGGCGCTGGGGCACATCCTCGTAGGTGTAGACACCCACCACGCCGGGCACCTTCAGGGCACGCGAGGTGTCGATGGAGCGGATCTTGGCGCGGGCATACGGGCTGCGCTTGAGTTTGACGATGAGCGCGCCGGCGGGCACCAGGTCGCCCGTGTAGACGGGACGGCCCTCGAGCAGGGCCTTCGAGTCCTTCTTGGGCTGCTTGTGGGTGATCTGCTTGTACGCGACACCGTCGGAGCTCGTCTCGTTGACGGGCAGCTCGGGCATCTCAAAGCCAACCTGCACGCCAGACTCGTTGAGGAAGCGCACGATGGCGCGCAGCTGGCTCTCGTAGCCGCTGCAGCGGCAGAGGTTGCCGGCCAGCTGACGCGACAGCTCCTCGCGCGTGGCAACGAGGCTTGGGTCCTCCTTGGCGGCGCGGGCAAGCGCCAGCACGTTCATGATGAGGCCGGGCGCGCAAAAACCGCACTGCTCGGCGCCTTCGGCAGCCATCGCACGGGCAAGCGCCTCGGACTCGGCTTTGAGGCCCTCGAGCGTGGTGATGGAGCGGCCCTCGACGCGCGCGGCGGGAACCGAGCAGCTCAGCACCGGGTCGCCGTCGAGCCACACCGTGCACAGGCCACAGTTGGTGGTCTCGCAGGCACAGCGCACCGACGCGCAGCCCTGCTCGCGCAGCAGCGCAAAGAGCATGGTGTCGGGGGTAATCTGAACCTTGACCTTGCGGCCATTGAGCGTAAAGGAAAGATCGATGAGTTTGGCAGCCATTAGCGCACCTCGCTAGAATCGACGCCGGGCACGCGGCGGCAGGAATACTCGTCCGTGGCGAACTTAGGGACCTGCACGGTCTCGAGCTCGTGGGCAAGCGCGGCCGAAAGCTCGATACCCGCGGCGCGGCGCACGGCCTGAATCGCAAGCGGCGCCGAGATGCGGCGGCGGTAGTCGGCCGAGCCCCACAGGTTGGTGCCGTAGCTCAGCGCGCGTACGGACGCGGCCAGGGCACGCAGCTCGTTTTCGCAAGGACGCTCATTCACCAGGCCGCACGCCTCGCCCTGCAGCAGGGTCGCGCGCAGCGGGCGGGCACCCACGGTGACATGCCAGGAGCCGTCCCACCAGGCGGCGGTAACGTTCAGCGAGGGGAAGTCGGTCGCGGCCTTGCGCACGGCCTCATAGCTTGCGCGGTAATCGTGCTTAACAACCACCACGTGCTCGATCACGTCGCGCACGTAACCCATGTCGACAAACTCGGCGAGCGGCACGCGGCCGGCGCCCGTCAGCTCAACATAGGAATCGAGCGCCAAAAAGGCCGAGAGAACGTCCGAGAAGCCAAAGCGGCCGTAGATGCTGCCGCCCACCGTGGCGGTGTTGCGCAGCTGCACGCCCACGATATCGTGGACGGCGAACTCAAAGACATGGTTGACAAGCGCGTTGAGCTCCGCATGACGCTCGAGCTGGCGCAGGGTACACATGGCACCGATGCGAAACTCGGTCTCGGTCTCCTCGATCTGATCGAGTCCGCAGGCCGAAAGGTCAATCGCCGTCGCCACGCGACGCGAACCCAGGCGCATCCAGATGCCGCCGCCCACAATCTTGTTGTTGCGGTTCTTCTGTAAGAGCTCATAGGCTTCGGCCGCGTTTCCAACACGGACGTAGGTACCGAACTTGAGCACGTTCTCCCCCATCTCTTCACTTGTCCAGTACCTTTTAGTGTACCAAACGAGGGGGCACAACCCTCACCACCACAGAAAAAGGCTCCCAGCCAAGATGACTGGGAGCCTTTTTCGATGCTATGCCGAGCGAAGATTTAGCAGACGCCCTGGGCGAGCATGGCGTCGGCGACCTTCAGGAAGCCCGCGATGTT
>CABUZI010000148.1 GCA_902496005.1 uncultured Collinsella sp. | reverse complement strand
GGGTCCCAACCATGCCGAGGAGATCTGCCGCGGCGGTCTTTCTGCCGCCGTCATCGCCAGCAAAGATCCGCAGATAGGGGAGACCTTTAAGGACCTGCTCCTATCCACGGCCTTCCGTATTTATCTGTCGCAAGACATGACCGGTGTCGAGGTCTGCGGCGCCATGAAAAATGTCATCGCCATCGTATGCGGCATCTCCGCCGGTACCGGTGCGGGCGACAACACGCTTGCCCTCATCATGACGCGCGGCCTGGCAGAGATCAGCCGTCTGGTGCACGCCCGCGGCGGTCAAGCTATGACCTGCATGGGACTTGCCGGCATGGGCGACCTCATTGCCACCTGCACCTCGGAGCACTCGCGCAACCGCACCTTTGGCTACGAGTTTGCCCACGGCGTGTCGCTCGACGAGTATCAGACGCGCACGCATATGGTGGTCGAGGGCGCCGTCGCGGCCCGCAGCGTCAGCGAGCTTGCCCGTTCGCTGGGCGTAGACATTCCGCTCACCTTTGCCGTGGAGCAAACGCTCTACAACGGTGTTACTTTGGATAGGGCGCTCGAGATTCTTACCGATCGCGTCCCTTCTCAAGAGTTCTACGGACTCACCGACTAGCGCAGAAAGGCTACTACCATGGGTTCCATCAAAATCGCTCCGTCCGTCCTTTCGGCCGACATGGCCAACCTCAAGGGCGAGCTCGACAAGATCGCCGGTGCCGACTACGTACACTTTGACGTTATGGACGGTCACTTTACCGGCAACCTCACCTTTGGCGTTGACATCCTTAAGGCCGTCAAGCGCTCCACCGATGTACCGGTCGACGCGCACCTCATGGTGTCGAACCCCGACGAGACGGTCGATTGGTATGCCGACGCCGGTGCCGACATGATCACCGTGCACTACGAGGCTTCCACGCACCTGCACCGCACGCTCACGCATCTGCAGCAGCGCGGCGTCAAGGCCGGCGTGGTGCTCAACCCCGCCACCCCCGTGTGCGTGCTCGAGAGCATCATCGACGTTGTCGACATGGTGCTGCTGATGAGCGTGAACCCTGGCTTTGGCGGCCAGAGCTTTATCCCTGGTACAATCGCCAAACTGCACGAGCTTACGGCCATGTGCGAGCGACATGGCGTGTCGCCCATGATCGAGGTCGACGGCGGCATCTCTTCCAAAAACATCGCCGAGGTCGTCAAGGCCGGCGCAAATGTCCTGGTGGCCGGTTCCGCCGTATTTAAGTCCGAAGATCCCGCCGCCGAGGTTGCGCTGCTGCAGAAGCTGGGCAACGAGGCTGCACAGGAGGCATAAACCCTTATGACCGCAGGTCAAAACCGCATACCCGTGAATCTTGACTATGCCGCCTCGACGCCCATGCGCGCCGAGGCGCTCCTTGCGCAGCGCGAGTACGACGACAGCGAGCTTGCCGGCGTCAACCCCAACTCGCTGCACTCGCTCGGCCGCAAGGCTGCCGCGCGTCTGGAGGTTGCACGTCGCGAGATCGCCCGCAGCTTTGGCGCGCGCGTTCGCCCGTCTGAGATTGTTCTGACCAACGGCGGCACCGAAGCCAACCAGCTGGCGCTACTCGGTCTTGCCGAGGGTGCACGTCAGCGCGACCGTAAGCGTAACCGCGTGATCGTATCTGCCATCGAGCACGATTCGATTCTGGACAACCTGCCGCTGCTGCGTGCCGCAGGCTTTAGAGTCGACCTGGTGCAGCCCTGCCGCATGGGCTACATTGAGCCTGCCACGCTTGTCGAGCTACTAGGCGACGACGTGGCGCTCGTGAGCATCATGGTTGCCAACAACGAGACCGGCGTGGTGCAGCCCATCCGCGAGCTTGCCGCGGCCGCGCATACCGTGGGCGCCCTGTTCCACACCGATGCCATCCAGGGGTATCTGCATATTCCGCTCGATGTTACCGAGCTGGGAGTTGACGCCATGACCGTTGCTGCGCACAAGATCGGTGGCCCCGTGGCATCCGGCGCGCTCTACCTTAAGAACCGCACGCCGCTGCGCCCGCGCATCTTTGGCGGCGGACAGGAAGCCGGACGTCGCGCCGGCACGCAGGATCTGCGCACGCAGCTCGCCTTTGCCGCTGCCGCCCGCACGCTGACGCTCCATGTGGCCGAGGAGCGCGAGAAGCTGCAAGCCCTTTCCGACAAGCTCTACGCCAAGCTTACGGCCCATCCGCGCATTCACGCCACCATGGGCGACTATGCGCATGCCGACCGTCTGCCCGGCATGGTATCGATCTACATTGACGGCATGGACTCCGAGGAGCTCATCATCAAGCTCGACGCCGCCGGCTTTGAGGTATCGGCCGGTTCTGCCTGCTCGAGCGGCAGCATGGACCCGAGCCATGTTCTCAGCGCCATGGGCATTGGTCGCGAGCAGGCATTGGGCGCTCTGCGTATCTCGTTTGATGACCGTGTGAACCCTGCCGACCTGGACGACTTTGCCCAGACGCTGCTCTCGATCGTGGGTGCCGCATGATCGTCGCCGAGTTTGAACGTGCGCTGCTGGCGCGCTACCCCAAGGCGGACGCCGAGGGCTGGGATCACGTAGGTCTCTCCGTTGGCGATCCCGCTGCCGAGATTACCGGCGTTGCCTGCGCGCTCGATGCCACCGAGGCAAATGTTCGCCGTGCACAAGAAGCCGGTGCCAACGTTCTGCTGACGCATCATCCCATATACATCAAGGCGCCCGAGGCGTTTTGCCCAGCTGATGCCGCACGCCCCCAGTGCAGCGCGGCACTCTACGAGGCAGCGCGTTGCGGCGTGAGCATCATTTCGCTCCACACCAACCTGGACCGCTCGCACGAAGCCCGCGTCTGCCTGAGCGAGCTGCTGGGTGCCGCACCCGTGAGCTCACTGGAGCACGTGGACGACCCCGAGTCCACCGGCCTGGGTGCACTCGCGACCCTCAACAACCCCTGTAGCCTGCGCGATCTCGCCGCCCGTGCCGCCACGGCATTTGGCAGCGACCCGCGTGTGTGGGGCGAAGCCGAGCACGCGTGCCGAACCGTCGCTATTTTGGGCGGCTCCCTGGGCGACTTTGGAGAGCTCGCCATCGCCGCAGGCGCAGATGTTGTCGTGACGGGCGAGGCGGGCTACCACGTGGCGCAAGACCTTGCCTTGCGCGGGCTGTCGGTGATCTTGCTCGGCCACGACCGCTCTGAGGAGCCGTTCGTTGATATATTGATGAACTCTGCAGTTGACGCCGGGGTCGACCCCCGTCATGCGATTAAAATACTGAACCCTTGCCAATGGTGGACTGTGACAAAAGGAGAGAACTTATGAGCGCCGGCGCTACGCTACTCAAGCTGCAACAGATCGATTTGGAGCTCGCCCGCAACAAGAGCGAACTTGCCAATATGCCGGAGCTCAAGGAGCTCGCTTCCAAGCGCAAGACCTATGTGAAGCTCAAGTCCGAGATGACCAAGCTCTACGCCCAGCGCAAGGATCTGGACATTGAGCTCGACGATCTCAACACCACCGAGATTCAGACCAACAACGCCATCGAGGCTGCCAAGAAGCGCCATGTCGACGGCTCCGACTACCGCGAGGTTCAGGACCTGGAGAATGAACTCGCCACCCTGGCCAAGCGTCTGGACAAGATTGAGCACACCCGCAAGGACGTCGTTGTCGCCCATAAGGAGGCGCTCGAGCGCGAGGCCCGCGCGCAGGCAATCATCGCCAAGTTCGAGGAGGGCGTGAAGGCCGATACCAAGGCCGCCCGCGCCAAGGCTGCCGACCTTCAGGCTCAGATTGACGCCGCCACTAAAGAGCGCACCGCGCTTGCTGCCACGCTGCCGGCCGACGTGCTCACCGACTACGAGCGTCTGCTCAAGCAGTTCCGCGGCCTGGCCGTCGAGACCATCCAGGGCAACATCCCCACG
>CABUZI010000147.1 GCA_902496005.1 uncultured Collinsella sp. | reverse complement strand
TGGCGGGACGCGAGCCGATCGGCAGCAGACCGACCTCGGTCAGCGGCGTCACGGTCGAGAACCACGGTGTAAAGTCCTCGGTGTTCAGCAGGTCCAGATAGCGTTCGTGGCTTGCAGTGTTGAGCTTCTCGGCCATATCCCAGAACTTCTGCGTGGTCTCGGTGTTGGTCTTCTCGACACTCGGGGCCGACTGCAAAAGCGTTGCGGCGGCAACGGACTCAACATGGCGCTGAGCCAGCGTGCGGTTGCCGTAACGGGCAAAGATGACTTCGCCCTGCTCGGTAAGCTTAAAGAAGCAGTTGACCGAACCCTTGGGCTGCGCCAGCACGGCCTTGTTGGCCGGGCCGCCGCCACGGCCCACGGCACCGCCGCGACCGTGCATGAGCACCAGGTCGATATCGTTCTTCTCTGCCCACTTGGCGATGCGCTCCTGCGCGGAGTGCAGCGCGAGCATGGCCGTGGTAGGACCGGCATCCTTGGAAGAGTCGGAATAGCCCAGCATGACCTCCATGCGGCGGTTGGTCTGGGCAAGGCGCTTTTGCACCACGGGCAGCGTAAGCATCTGATCGAGCACGTCGACGCAGCCCTCGAGGTCCTCGAGCTGCTCGAACAACGGGATCACGTCGAGCTCGGGGACATCCTCCTCGTGTGCAAAGGACAGGTGCGCCAGCTCAAAGACGTCGGCCACATGCTGAGCGCTCTTGGTAAACGAGATGATGTAGCGGTGCGCCATCTTCTTGCCGTAGCGCTTTTGGATGGAGCCGATAGCGCGGAAGGTATCGATGACCTCGCGCGTCATGGGCTGCAAGTCGCCATGGATACCGTTCTCGTGGATATCCTTAAGGGCGCGGGCATGCACCACGGAGTGCTGACGGAACTCCATCTCGACCATATGGAAGCCGAAGGACTCGACCTGCCAGATGATGGTTTGGACCGGGCCGTAGGCAGCACGGACGGCACCGCAGGCGGCCAGCGAACGCTGGACGACGCGCAGGTCATCCAGGAACTCGTCGGCGCTGTGGTACATGGTGTCGGTGATACGACGGACGGTGGCGTTCAGGCGGTCGGCCATGACGAGCATGACGGCGCGATGCGGCTCGTGCTCGGAGATCAGCTCGGCGCGGGCCGTGTAACGAGGGCTCATCTCGACCTGATGGTTCCACAGGTTAATGAGCTCGGCCGACGGCTTGCTGTAGGTAGCCTCGAGCGTGAGGTTGCGGCCGATGTGGCGGCACTTGTCCTCGAGCTTGAGCACCATGTGCGTAAAGTACTTGGCGGCGACCTCACGGCTCACCTTGGCGGTGACGTTGGGGTTACCGTCGCGGTCGGAACCGATCCAGCTGCCGGGATGGAAGAACGCCGGGCACAGCGGCGGCACAGTACCGGCCTTGTCGCCCAGCACCCAATCGTCAAAACGACGATAGATAACGGGGATAACGTCGAACAGCGTGTTATCGAAGATGTCGATGATGGTATCGGCTTCCTCGACCGGCGTGGGCTTCTTGAGCGCGATGGGGCTCGTACGCACCAGGGCGTCGATCTCCTGCAGCATATGGCGCTCGTTCTCCACCAGGTCGGAGCCGCCCAGACGCGGACGCTCCTCCAGCAGGTTGGAGATACGGCGGATCTTGCCCTCGACGGCCTTACGACGGGCCTCGGTGGGATGTGCGGTAAAGACAGGGTGGAACTCGAGCTTGTCGAGCAGCTCGTTGGCACCCTCGACACCCAGCTCATTCACCAGCTGGTGATAGGCAACGGTAAGCTCGTTGGCAGGATCGACCTCGGTATCGGTCGACGCACCGGCCTCGCGCTCGCGCAGCTGCGCCACACGGTAGTTCTCCTCCGACAGGTTTGCCAGATGGAAAAAGCTCGTAAAGGCGCGAACGATGACCTGCTGCTTATCGAGCGGCAGGCTGTCGATCAAATCGACGACCTCACGAAATGCCACGGCAGTGGGCTCGTCGGCGGTGGGCACGCCCTGCTCGTCGACGGCTTCGTCGGCAGCGCAGGTACCGGGGTTGCCGGCATTGACCACAATCTCGGCTGTCAAAATCTTGTCGAACAGGTCCGCGATCTCGGGATCATACTCGCTAAGCACACGGCGCTCCAGGCGCAAGAACAGCGCCAGATTGTCGCGCAGCTCCTCGGGGATCTCGATCTCGGCGAGACGCTCCCTGGACTCGGCATTCGAGCCGATTCGGTTAACGAGGCGGTTGACCACGGCAGCGACGCGCGCCGCGGCTTCGGGTACAGACTGGTTGCTTAGGTTCTCAGCCACGTTTCCTCCCATTCCTCCTTCTATGCACGTAACATGCGGTATTCATTATAGGCGCTTGAGAAATACTTTCGACACTGATTGCGCTTTACCACACAAAAGTATTTTCTGCATTGCAAAGGTTTTTGCCCTAAATGGTCGTATTTCTCGGTGGGCGGCATACGTAAACGGGGGCATTCCGCATAAAAGCGAAACACCCCCGTAACAATCGCTCTCCATGAGCAGGGCACGTTAGCAGGCCCGAAGCTCAAAAAGATGCGCTACAGGCGCTCGCGAACCGCCTCGACGACGTTGTCCAGATCGGCGAGCACCTCGTCATGGCTCTGCATGTCGCGCACTTTGACCTTGCCGGCGGCAAGCTCGTCGCCACCCAGGACCAAGATGAGCTTGGCGCCTACCTTATCGGCTTGCTTAAACTGGGCCTTGAGCGAACGACCCTGATAGTCGGCCTCGGTCACGATACCTGCGGCGCGAAGCTCCTGCGTAATGGCAAAGACGTTCTGACGCAGCTCCTTGCCAGCGTTGGCGACATAGACGCACGGGGCCTCATCGGCACCCAAATCGCTGCCAAAGGCCTGCAGGGCCAGCAGGGCGCGCTCAAAACCGACAGCAAAGCCGACGCCCGCCGTGGGCTTGCCACCCTCGAGCTCGACCAGGCCATCGTAGCGGCCGCCGCCGCCGATGGAGCCGACGCCGGCGCCAGGGGCCTCGACCTCAAAGACAGTACGGGTGTAGTAGTCCAGGCCGCGCACCAAGGTGGGATCCTCGACATACTCGATACCGGCGGCATCCAGATAGCGCTTGACCTGCTCGTAGTGCTCGCGGCACTCATCGCACAGGTTGTCACCCATCAGCGGAGCCTCGGCCATGATCTCGCGGCAGTGGTCGTTCTTGCAGTCAAAGGCACGCAGCGGGTTGAGCTCGGCGCGCTCGCGGCACTCATCGCACATCTCGTCTGCGTGATCGAGGATAAACTGCTTGACTTGCTCGCGGTAAGCCGGACGGCACTGAGCGTCGCCCATCGAGTTAATGAGCAGACGAAGCTTGGAAAGATCGAAGCCCAGGCGCTTGTAAAACTCCATGAGCATGATGATGCACTCGGCGTCTGCCGCCGGATCGGGAGCGCCGAGCCACTCGATGCCCACCTGGTGGAACTGGCGCAGGCGGCCCTTCTGGGGACGCTCGCCGCGGAACATGGCCTCGGCGTAGTACGCCTTAAACGGCGTGGAGCCCTGGGGCACCAGATTGTTCTCGACGACAGCGCGCACCACGCCGGCCGTGCCCTCGGGGCGAAGCGCCAGGCGCTGCTTGGGCTTGAGTTTGGTGTCGGTGCCCTCGGTAAAGACGCGCTCCAGGTTGGCACCGCTGAACACGCGGAACATTTCCTTGCGCACGACGTCGGTCGACTGGCCGATACCGTGGACAAACACGTCCACCTGCTCGATCGCGGGCGTCTCGATGGGTTTAAAACCAAACGGCTCGAACACGCCGGCCGCAATCTGCTGCATCTTTTGCCAGGCGCGCATCTCGGCGCCGATAAGGTCGCGGGTTCCCTCCGCCTTCTGTGCCTGCATGGGCAAACACCTTTCTTTTGTATCGCGTCATAGGTAACGGTCATTATACGGCACAAATACAAACAG
>CABUZI010000146.1 GCA_902496005.1 uncultured Collinsella sp. | reverse complement strand
CAGGGCGTCCTCGATGGCGTGGAAGGCGGGATCGTGGAGGGGACGCATGGCCTCGAGGGCCACGACACCTGCTGCCTCGGCAGCGCGGAAGACTTCCAGCGCCTGCGCTTCGGTGGCGCAGAAGGGTTTCTCGACGATGACGTGCTTGCCGCCGGCGATGCAGGCAAGGGCCTGCTCGTAGTGGAGCGCATTGGGGCTGCCGATGTAGACGGCGTCGACGTCGTCGGCGGACGCAAGCTCGTCAAGTGCGGTGAAGTTACGCTCGCCGCCGTGTTCGGCGGTAAAGGCGGCGCCGCGCTCGGCATCGCGCGAGAGCGTGCCCACAAACGCGGCTTGGTCGTTGGCGTTGACGACCTGGATAAAGTCGTCGGTAATCATGGATGTGCCGATGGTCGCTATACGCAGCATGTATCCCCCTCGTGCCGTTCGGTTTACAGGATGAGTGTAGCGCGAGGGGGCAGGAAATAGCGTGCGAAAACGCCGTTACAGGTTGCTCTCGTTAAAGCCGGTGTCGATATCGAGGTTACTGCCGTCGGCCGCCGTGGTGGCGAGCTCATCGCAGCGCTCGTTGAGCTCGTGACCGGCGTGACCCTTAACCCAGATGAACTCAACCTTGTGCTTGCTTTTGGCAGTGAGTAGGCGCTCCCACAGGTCGCGGTTCTTGACGGGCTGCTTGTTGGCGGTTTTCCATCCGCGCTTTTTCCAGCCGTCGATCCAGTGTTTGTTAAAAGCGTTGACGACGTACTGCGAATCGGAATGGACCTCGACCTCGCAGGGGCGGTTAAGTGCCTCGAGCGCCACGATGACCGCCATGAGCTCCATGCGGTTGTTGGTGGTCTTGGCGTAGCCGCGCGAAAGCTCGGAGGTGAAGGTCTTGCCGGCGGGGTTGGTGTATTTGAGCACGGCGCCGTAGCCGCCGCGTCCCGGATTTGATCGGGCCGAGCCGTCGGTATAGATGATGACCTTCACGGGCTTCCTTTCGTTGGGTACGTTTCGTGTGAGTGACCATTGTAGCGCCATGCCCGCCGGGGGCTAGCAATCTACGATTTCTACCCCGTCTTCCGACAGTTAGTTGGCATGGATGATGCGGTTGAGCTCGTCGAGGTATTGCTGCAAGAGGGGAGAGGGCTTGCGCTCGTCGTGCATGATATAGCCTACGTGCATCGTTGGGGCGTCTGCTAACGGGATCGATGCCATACCCCATTGCATTTCATTGGAGAGGACACCGGTCGACAGGGTGTAGCCGTTCGACGTGATAAGTAAGTTAGTAAGTGTTCCGCGGTCCGAGATTCGTATGTTGCGGTCGCAAGGGATATAGCTAAAAGGTTCCTCGGCGTAATAGAAGGAGTTTGAGGTTCCCTGCTCAAAGCTGTAGCGCGTATATGGTGTGAGGTCGGCAAGGGACAGCTGCGGGCGGCGGGCAAGCGGGTGGCGCTCGCTAACGAAGACGTGGACCGTCGCGTCGAATAGGGGATGGAAGCTCGCGCGCGCATCGGCGAAGGCCTTCTGCAGAACGCGGGCGTTAAAGTCGTCCAGATAGAGGATGCCGATGTCGCTGCGAAATGCGCGGACGTCATCGATGATCTGCGATGTGGTGGTCTCGCGCATGATGAACTCGAACTTGCTGTCGCGGCAGCGCTCGACTACGTTGACAAAGGCCTCGACCGAAAAGGCGTAGTGCTGGGCGGAAATGGCGAGGCGGGCTTGCGGGGTACCGCCGTCCTCGTAGCGGGCCTCGAGCATGTCGGCCTGCTCTACGACCTGGCGTGCATAACCCAAAAGCTCGGTGCCGTCGTTGGTGAGTGCAACACCGCGGCTAGAGCGCGTAAAGATTTCGATATGAAGTTCCTGTTCCAGGCTTTTGACGGCGTTTGAGATGTTGGACTGAGCGGTATAGAGGCGCTGAGCTGCGGCGTTAATTGAGCCGGATTCTGCCACGGCGATAAGAAAGCGAAGCTGCTGGAGGGTCATCGGCGCCCGTCCTTTCGATAGCTATCTAAAAAACCGATAACAGGTTAGCGCTTTTAAGTGATTGACCGAGGGAAACAATGCTCGTACTATTCAAAACACACAAAGGCGGTAGGTAATTAAGCCAACCACGGAACCGGGATGCGAAAGGAGGCCCGCATATGAATTGCTTACCAAGACGAATGCCGGGCTCCTGTTTGCGCCCGTCGGCGTGATCAGGAGACAGCGACTTACTTCTCTCTTTTTATTTACTTTCGTTCGATCAAGGAGATCATCATGAGCCAGTTCATCAACAACCCCGAGCACACCTTTGGTTTCGATACCCTGCAGCTTCACGTTGGCCAGGAGAGCGCCGATCCCGCATCCGACTCCCGTGCCGTGCCTATCTACCAGACCACGAGCTATGTGTTCCGCAATTCCCAGCACGCCGCCGACCGCTTTGGTCTTGCCGACGCCGGCAACATCTACGGCCGTCTGACCAACTCCACCCAGGGCGTCTTCGAGGACCGTATCGCCGCACTCGAGGGTGGCGTGGCAGGTCTTGCCGTCGCCTCCGGTGCCGCTGCCATCACCTATACCCTGCAGGCCCTTGCCCAGGCCGGCGACCATGTGGTGGCCCAGAAGACCATCTACGGCGGTTCCTACAACCTGCTGGAGCACACGCTCT
Source organism: uncultured Collinsella sp. (assembly GCA_902496005.1). Taxonomy (GTDB): domain Bacteria; phylum Actinomycetota; class Coriobacteriia; order Coriobacteriales; family Coriobacteriaceae; genus Collinsella. The sequence goes on along the minus strand of CABUZI010000146.1, from coordinate 1,289 downwards.
CCCAGTTTGGCGTCGAAACCACCTTCGTCGATGCCCACAACCTGGACGAGGTCGAGGGCGCCATCAAGGACAACACCACGGTCATCTATCTCGAGACGCTCGGCAACCCCAACTCCGACATCCCCAACATCGACGCTATCTCCGAGATCGCCAAGAAGCACGGTCTGCCGGTTGTCGTCGACAACACCTTCGGCACCCCGTATCTGTTCCGTCCTCTGGAGCATGGTGCCAACATCGTCGTCCACTCCGCAACCAAGTTCATCGGCGGCCACGGCACCTCGCTGGGCGGTGTGATCGTTGACGGCGGTAACTTCGATTGGAAGGCGAGCGGAAAGTACGCCCAGATCGCTGAGCCCAACCCCTCCTACCACGGCGTTTCGTTTGCCGAGGCTGCCGGTCCCGCCGCCTTCGCGACCTATGTCCGCGCTATCTTGCTGCGTGACGAGGGCGCCTGCATCAGCCCGTTCAACGCCTGGGTCCTGCTCCAGGGCACCGAGACTCTGTCGCTGCGCGTTGACCGTCATGTCGAGAACACCAAGAAGGTCGTTGAGTTCTTGGTTGGTGACAGCCACGTCGCCAAGGTGAACCACCCGAGCCTGTCTGAGCACCCCGATCACGAGCTCTATCAGAAGTACTTCCCCAACGGTGGTGCCTCGATCTTTACCTTTGAGATTAAGGGTGGCCAGGAGGCAGCTTGGAAGTTCATTGATCATCTGCAGGTGTTCTCGCTGCTCGCCAACGTGGCCGACGTCAAGTCGCTCGTCGTGCACCCGGCTACCACCACGCACTCCCAGCTCTCTGCCGAGGAGCTCGCCGAGCAGAACATCACGCCCTCCACGATCCGTCTTTCCATCGGTACCGAGAATGCCGAGGACATCATTTGGGATCTGAAGCAGGCCTTCGCCGCGCTGGACGAGTAAGGCGACTTGTGCAAGGTCCCCTTGCGACTCGATAGGTATAACTGCATAAAATGCCTGCTCAAAGCGCCTGTGCGAACAATGGTTGCACAGGCGCCTTTTTTGCATAGATCGGGTGCAAAAACAGGGTTTTTGACACGCTTTATGCATTCGAGTTGTGGAAAACTCCTGTTGAGAGGATGTGAGTTTTACGCAATTGACGTGCGCCTTTTGAGTAAAACCGCAGGTCGCGATTTGCTCGGGGTACTATGCAGCGCGATCGAATCACACGCAGCTCAAACGCAGCAAAAACGCACTACGGAGGTTTCCAGCTACATGAGGATCGATTCACGAAAACCGAAAGCCGCCGCCCTTTCCGCCGCTCTGACCGTG
>CABUZI010000145.1 GCA_902496005.1 uncultured Collinsella sp. | reverse complement strand
TCGGGTTCGAGTACGAACTGAATGCTGGAGCAATAAAAAACCACCACAAGGGCACTGCTCCCTTGTGGTGGTTTTGGGCTAGGCCTAGAGCGTGTGGCCGTAGGCGTTGGCGGCCTTGATGGCAGCGGCGAACTTCTTGTCGGTGAAGGGCTCCGGGTTGCCCTGCTTCCACTCGTTGGTGGCGTGTGCGTACTTGCACAGAGCAGGGATATCGGCCTCGGAAAGCCCGACCTGCTCAAGCGTCACGGGCAGGCCCATCTGCTTGTTAAAGGCGGCGTAGCGCTCAAGGTTCTCGGTGTCGCCCGTGTAGGCGAACAACACCAGCACGCCCAGGCTTACGACTTCGCCGTGCAGGTAGGTGCCCTCACGCGGAATGCTGCAGGTGGCGTTGTAGAACGCGTGCGCCACGCTCGAGTTGTAGTAGTAATCGTTCTGGTTGGTCAGGTTCGAGACATAGCCCGTGTTGACCACGATGTCGAGCGCGATCTGCTTGACGGCCTCGCTCGACAGATTCTGACGAACGTCCTCAAGACCCTGAACACCGTAGGTAAACAGCGGCTCGGAACAGGTGTGGGCAAGAGCCAGGCCAAGGCCGGCGGTGTGCTCCAGGTCGCCGGCGCTCGTGGCGTACTCGACTTCGGGCTGCTTGGACAGGGCGTCGCCCACGCCGGCCCAGAAGTACTCCGCCGGAGCCTCGGCGATGATCTTGGGATTGATGAAGATGTGCGCCGGTCGGTTGGGGTACGAATAGCCCTCGAGCGATCCATCGTCGTTGTAGACGACGGCAATGGCGGTCGCGGCGGAACAGTTAGAGCAAATCGTCGGCACCGTAAAGACAATCTTCTTGAGCTCGATTGCCGCTGTCTTGACGGTGTCGAGTGCCTTGCCGCCGCCACAGGCGATAAGCACGTCTGCCTGCTGGCAAGCGGGGGAGTTCACGACCTTGGCGATATTGGCGCGCGTACTGTTGGTGCCGTAGACGCGCGTCTCCAGAATCTCGACGTCGGTACCTTCAAGCGCCGCCTCGATGCCCGGCAGCGCCGCAGCTAGGGCTCGCTTGCCGCCAATGATGGCGACCTTGGTCGCTCCGTACTCTGCCAGTGCGGCGGGCAGCTCGGTAAAGCAATCCTCGCCGACGGTATAATCACTCATTCCAATCGTGCGCATGGCAACCTTCTTTCTTTCGATAAAGTGCTTTCAGGTATTTTGCTCCTAGAGAAGGTCCACAGCCGCGAGAAATTTCGAACGTATAAAACCAGTGTTGAGGGTTTTTCGCCGGCGCGGAACGTGCTAGCATACTCCGCATAAGCGTTGATGGGGACGAGTAGTCGGCCGTCCGCATGTTACAGAGAGCGGGGAGCGCTGAGAACCCGTGCATGCGACCGATGAAAATCACCCCGGAGCTGCGGTCCCAACGGACGCGTCGCACAGGCTCGTCTTAGTAGATATCGCCGAGATGGTCGTCGATACAGGCCAGCCGAGTAACGGATGCGAGCGCGCGAATACGCGGGCGAGGGCATCTAAGCTGGGTGGTTAAACGAAGAGCTTTTGCGGGCGTACAGTCCGTTTTGTGGCGCTTCGTCCCAGCTTGTAGGGACGGGCGCTTTTTTGGTGCCCAACGGGCGTGCGCGCCCACGACATGAAAGGGGTACCGTGGCAAACGAGTACAAGCAGACGATGAATCTGCCCAAGACCGGTTTTCCCATGCGTGCCGGTCTTTCCAAGTCCGAGCCCAAGCGACTCAAGGACTGGCAGGACAACAAGGTCTACGAGCAGGTTCTGAAGAAGAACGAGGGTCACAAGAAGTTCGTGCTGCACGACGGCCCTCCGTACGCCAACGGCCCGATCCACATCGGCCACGCCATGAACAAGATCTCCAAGGACATGATCAACCGTTACTGGATGATGCAGGGCTATGAGGTTCCCTATGTCCCCGGTTGGGACTGCCATGGCCAGCCGATCGAGCATAAGGTCGAGGAGAAGCTCGGCACCGAGAAGTTCAACCAGACCTCCACGGCTAAGATCCGCGAGCTTTGCAACAAGTTCGCTGTCGAGAACATCGAGCTGCAGAAGGCCGGCTTCCGTCGCCTGGGCGTGCTCGGCGATTGGGACAACCCCTATCTGACGCTCTATCACCAGCATGACGCTGCCGACATCGAGGTTTTCAAGGCCATGTTCGACAAGGGCATGATCTATCGCGGTCACAAGCCCGTCCACTGGTGCAAGCACTGCCATACCGCACTTGCTGAGGCCGAGATTGAGTACTCCGACGAGACGAGCCCGTCCATCTTCGTGCGCTTTGAGATGACCTCCAAGCCCGCCGGCCTCGAGAACTTCGACGGCCCGGTTGACTTTATCATCTGGACGACCACGCCGTGGACCATCCCCTCCGACCAGGCAGTTTCTCTCAAGCCCGGTGCCGCCTACGTCGCCGTTGAGCACGACGGCCGCGCCGAGGTCATGCTCGAGGACCTGGCTCCCAAGTGCTGCGAGGAGTTTGGCTGGGAGTACACCCCGGTTGTGGTCGACGGCAAGCCCTATGTGGTTCCCGCCGAGACCTTCCATTACATTCACTATAAGCAGCCGATCTTTGACGGTGTTGAGGGCGTGGCACTGTTGGCCGATTACGTCGGTGTCGATGACGGTACCGGTATCGTCCACAACTCGCCCGGTCACGGCGTCGACGACTACTTCGCCTGCCTCAAGGAGGGCATCACCGACATTTGCATGCCGGTCGATGACGACGGCAAGTTCTACACCGGCGAGGAGTTTGGCACCGGCGGCCCCTTCAGCGGCATGGATACCGACGAGGCCAACCCGCACATCATCGAGTTCCTGCGCGAGCGCGGCACCCTGGTCCTCGAGAAGAAGATCACGCACAGCTATCCGCACTGCTGGCGCTGCAAGCACCCGGTGCTCTTCCGTGCTACCGACCAGTGGTTTGTCTCGATGGACAAGACCGGCTTGCGTGAGCAGGCTGGCAAAGAGGTCCGCGAGAACGTTAAGTGGTATCCGGCCCACGCGGCCAACCGCATCGGCGCCATGGTCGAGCAGCGTCCCGACTGGTGCATCAGCCGTCAGCGCAACTGGGGCGTGCCTATCCCCAGCTACACTTGCGCCGACTGCGGTGAGAAGGTCATGAACGACGCCACGCTCGACGCCGTCATCAAGCTCTTCCACGAGAAGGGCTCCGACGCCTGGTTCACCGACGCTCCCGAGAGCTACCTGGGCGAGGCCTGCGTCTGCCCCAAGTGCGGCGGCCATCACCTCAAGGCCGATAAGGACATCCTCGACGTGTGGTGGGATTCCGGCGTCTCTTGGAAGGCCGTCTGCGAGTACCGTCCCGAGCTGGAGTATCCGGCTGATGTGTACCTCGAGGGCTCCGACCAGCACCGCGGTTGGTTCCAAAGCTCGCTGCTCACCTCGGTGGGCGCCAACGGCCACGCTCCGTACAAGGCGGTTGTCTCGCAGGGCTTCACCCTCGACGGCCAGGGCCGTAAGATGTCCAAGTCGCTCGGCAACGTCATCGACCCCAATAAGGTCTGCGACGAGATGGGCGCTGACATCATCCGTCTGTGGGTTGCATCCGTCGATACCAGCTCCGACGTGTCCATCGACCACGAGATCCTTGCTCGTACGTCCGATGCCTACCGTCGTTTCCGCAACACGCTGCGCTTCCTGCTCTCCGAGCTCGAGGGTCAGTTTGAGCCCGAGACCGACGGCGTCGCCTTTGCCGACCTGCTGCCGCTCGACAAGCTCATGGTTGCCCGCCTGACTCAGGTTCAGGCCGAGGTCGACGACGCCTACGCCAGCTACGAGTTCCCGCGCGCCTACCGTGCGCTTTATGACTTCGTGGTTACCGAGCTCTCCAACGTGTACCTCGACGCCCTGAAGGACCGTCTGTACTGCGACAAGCCCGGCTCGCTCGAGCGTCGCAGCGCCCAGACCGTGCTGGCCGAGCTCTTCTCGATGCTCATGCGCGACCTGC
>CABUZI010000144.1 GCA_902496005.1 uncultured Collinsella sp. | reverse complement strand
GCCGCCGGTCTGTATTCTTATCTGCCGCTCGCATGGCGCTCGATCCGCAAGATCGAGAACATCGTGCGCGACGAGATGGATGCTGCCGGCGCCCAGGAGCTCATGATGCCCATCATGGTCGATGCCGAGCTGTGGCGTGAGTCCGGTCGTATCGATGCCTATGGCAAGGAGCTTGTGCGCTTTGACGATCGTCATGGTCGCGAGTTCGTCCTGGGTCCCACGCACGAGGAGACCGTCACGGCCCTGGTGCGCAACGAGCTGCGCTCCTACAAACAGCTGCCCGTTAACCTGTACCACATCCAGGATAAGTTCCGCGACGAGTTCCGTCCCCGCTTTGGCCTGATGCGCGGCCGCGAGTTCATCATGAAGGACGCCTACAGCTTCTCCGCCACGCAGGAGAGCTTACAGGAGGAGTACGACAAGATGAAGCAGGCCTACGCCAACATCTGCGAGCGCTGCTACATCAAGGCCCTGCCCGTTGTTGCCGACTCCGGCGAGATCGGTGGCGATACCTCCGTCGAGTACATGGCTTTGGCTGACGCCGGCGAGGCTTCGCTCGTCTATTGCGATGACTGCGGTTTTGCCGCCGATGACGAGGCTGCAAGCACCAAGGTTGTCGTGACCGAGGGTCCTGGCGACGGTACGCTTACCAAGGTCGAGACTCCGGGCATGGGCACCATCGAGGCCGTTGCAAAGTTCTTCGGCTTCCCCGAGAACGGCACGCGCAAGTCTCTGGCACTCATTGACGCAGAGGGCAAGCCTGTCGTGGCCATTGTTCCGGGCGACCACGAGCTCAACGATTGTAAGGCCGAGCACGTCTTTGGCAAGGGCTATCGCATGATGACCGACGAGGAGCTTCAGGCGAACGGCCTGCACAAGGGCTTTATCGGACCGGTCAACCTGCCCGAGGGCATCCGTCTGGTGTGCGACGAGAGCCTGCGCGAGTCCAAGCAGTGGGCCTGCGGTGCCAACGAGGTCGATTATCACTTTACCGGGGCCTGTCCCGAACGCGACTTTACCGTCGACGAGTGGGCCGACCTGGTAACCGTCGTTGCCGGCGATCCCTGCCCGCACTGCGGCAAGCCGCTCTCTGCTGCTCGCGGCATCGAGGTCTCCCAGGTCTTCCAGCTGGGCACCAAGTATTCCGAGGCCATGGGTGCCACCTTTATGGACGAGGACGGCAAAGAGAAGCCGCTCATCATGGGTTGCTACGGCGTGGGCGTGTCCCGCTCGCTTGCTGCCGTCGTGGAGCAGCACAACGACGAGCACGGCATCGTCTGGCCGGTCTCCGTTGCCCCGTACGAGGTCGCGGTGATTCCGCTCGATCCCAAGAAGGAGGAGTGCGCTACCGTCTGCGAGCAGATCGTTGATGGCCTGTGTGCCGAGGGCATCGAGGTCGTCGTCGACGACCGCGACGAGCGTCCCGGCTTTAAGTTTGCCGATAACGACCTTATGGGCTTCCCGTATCAGGTCGTTCTGGGCAAGCGTGGCCTTAAGAATGGCTCCGTTGAGCTCAAGGACCGTGCCACGGGTGAGCGCGAGGATGTGGCGATCGACGAGGTCGTCGCCAAGGTCGCCGAGCTTGTGAAGGCAGCACGCCGTTAATCGACGATTTCGCTTGTAGTTCGATATACGGGACGGCCCCGCATTTCTCCAGATCGGGGAGATGCGGGGCCGTCCTTTTATCTTGCAGCATTCTCAATATCTAAAAGGAAAACCCCACAGCCCATATGAGTTGCGGGGTTTTCTTGTGCCTCCGATGCGAAATTAATCGCTCAGATATTACTGATAATCGACGACGTCGATCCAGTTCTTCAGGAACTCATCGTTCACGTTGCGCTTACGAGCGAGCTCGGAAGCGGCGACGATGCTCGTCCACTGACGCACGACCTGCATGGGCATGTCGGCGCGGTCGCAGTAGAGCTCCAGGTAGGCCTCAGCCTGATCCTTGCTGTTGAGGGCAAAGAGCAGGTAGGTGGTGGCAACGTCGGCAGCAGGGGAGCCCTGGGTGGCGTGTGCCCAGTCGCACACATAGAGCTGGCCGTCGTCACCGACGATGACGTTGGAGGGGTTGAAGTCGCCGTGGCAGACCTTGAACTCCTTGGTCATGCCGTCCAGACGCTCCTGAAGGTTGTAGCGCGTGGTGGCATTGAGCTGATCAAGGCTGTCGATCATGCGGGCGAACTTGTCGCGCTGACGGTTGAGCAGCGGGGAGGTGTAGCCGTGGATCTCGATCTGGAGGTCGACGAACATCTCGAGGTACTCACCAAAGCGCTGGGGCTCGGCAGTCATCTTCTCGGCAAGGGTGGTGCCCGGAACCTTCTCGGTCACGAGCGCCCAGCCGTTGGCGTTCTCGAGCTGGGAAACCTCGAGAGCCTTGGGGCTGCGGATGCCGCACTCATTGATGCGGGCAAGATTCAAAGCCTCGTTGAACACGTCGGAGACAGGCTTGGTCTCGTTAAAGACCTTGACGATCTTGTCGCCCAGGTCGTAAACGACCTTGTTGCCACGGCGGACGAGCTCGGTCTTGGAATCGGGTAGCAGCATGGTTGCATCCTTTCAACGATGCGATAGAAGCGACGGCGGGGGTGTGTGAAACACCCGTGCACCCCCGCCGCAAAAAACCGTGCTAAAAACTAGCAGACGGCGTAGTCCTGGGGCTCGCGGCCGTAGTAGGCGTCCAGGTAGAGCTCCTTGATCTCGCTCATGAGCGGGTAGCGCGGGTTGGCGCCGGTGCACTGGTCGTTGAATGCCTGCTCGGTCATCTCGTCGAGGGTGTCGAGGAAGTACTGCTCGTCAACACCGTAGTCGGCGATGGTCTTCTTGACACCGATGAAGTCCTTGAGCTCCTCGAGCTTCGTGATGAAGTTCTCGAAGACCTCCTTGTCGTCCTTGCCCTCGATGCCGCAGTACTTGGCCATCTCGGCGTAGTTGTGCAGCGCGTTGGGGTAAGGATACTGGGAGAAGGTACCCATCTTGACGGGAGCCTCGGCGGCGTTGTAGCGCATGACGCGGGTCAGGATGACGGCGTTAGCGATGCCGTGGGGCAGGTGATGGAAAGCGCCGAGCTTGTGAGCCATGGAGTGGTTGAGGCCCAGGAAGGCGTTGGCGAAGGCCATACCGGCCATGCAGGAGGCGTTGTGCATCTCCTCGCGGGCGTGCGGGTCCTTGGCGCCGTTCGTGAAGCTGGAGGGCAGGTTCTCGAAGACGAGCTTGGCAGCGCGCTCGGAGAGGCCCTTGGTGTAGTCGGAAGCCATGATGGAGACGTAGGACTCGATGGCGTGGGTCATGACGTCGATGCCGGAGGCAGCGGTCAGGCCGCGCGGGGCGGTCATGCAGTTGTCGGCGTCGACGATAGCCATGTTGGGGAGCAGCGCGTAGTCGGCGAGCGGCCACTTGATGCCGGTCTCCTTGTCGGTGATGATGGCGAACGGCGTGCACTCGGAGCCGGTACCCGAAGAGGTCGGGACGGCGACGAAATAGGCCTTCTTGCCCATCTCGGGGAAGGTGAAGATACGCTTGCGGATGTCCATGAAGTCCATGGCCATGTCCTCAAACTTGCACTCGGGGTGCTCGTACATCATCCACATGATCTTGCCGGCGTCCATAGCGGAGCCACCGCCGACGGCGATGATGACGTCCGGCTCAAAGAGAGCCATCTGCTTGGCGCCGCGACGTGCGCACTGCAGCGACGGATCGGGCTCGACGTCGTAGAAGCAGTCGTGGGCGATGCCCATCTCGTCGAGCTTGGCCTCGATGGCGCGGGTGTTGCCATTCTTGAAGAGGAACTGGTCGGTGACGATGAAGGCGCGCTTCTTGCCCATGACGTTGCCCAGCTCGTCGAGGGCGACGGGCGTGGAACCCTTCTTGAAGTAGACCTTCTCGGGAGCGCGGAACCACAGCATGTTCTCACGGCGCTCGGCCACAGTCTTAACGTTGATCAAGTGCTTCACCCCAACGTTCTCGGAGACGGAGTTGCCGCCCCAGGAGCCGCAGCCCAG
>CABUZI010000143.1 GCA_902496005.1 uncultured Collinsella sp. | reverse complement strand
TAGCGAGATTACGCACTGCCCGTACTGCCACCGCCTCCTGGTGCTCCCGAGCAAGGAAGCTTAAACGATGGCGGCACCCAACAATTCAATACAACTTGAGGGAAATACGATCCTGCTGGGCATTACCGGCGGGATCGCCGCCTATAAGTCGTGCAATATCGTGCGCCTGCTGCAAAAGCGCGGCGCGCGCGTCAAGGTCGTTATGAGCGAGCATGCCACCGAGTTTGTGGGGCCGCTTACCTTCCGCGCACTCACCAATGAGCCGGTCGCGGTGGGCCTATTCGACGATCCCTCCGACCCCATCCACCACATTTCGCTGGCGCAGGAGCCCGATCTGGTGGTCGTGGCGCCCGCGACGGCCAATATCATCGCCAAGATGGCCAACGGCGTCGCCGATGACCTCATCTCCACCACGCTGCTTGCGACGCCGCGACCCATCGTGATCGCACCCGCTATGAACAACGGCATGTGGAAGGCGCCGGCGACGCAGGCCAACATGGCCACGCTGCGCGAGCGCGGTGTCCATGTGGTGGGTCCGGGCAGCGGCTACCTTGCCTGCGGCGACGTGGACACGGGACGCATGAGCGAGCCCGAGGACATCGTAGAGGCTGTCTGTGAGGTGCTCAACCCCGCGCCACAGGACCTGGCGGGTAAGCGCATCGTAATTACCGCCGGTCCCACGCACGAGCCGATCGACCCCGTGCGATTCATTGGCAACCGCTCTTCGGGCAAGATGGGCATCGCCCTGGCGGGGGAGGCCGCACGCCGCGGCGCTGCGGTCACGCTCGTGTTGGGACCGACATCACTCGATGTGCCCTGCGGCGTGGAGTGCGTGCGCGTGCAGACCGCCGCAGAGATGCTCCAGGCGGCCCTGAGCGCCTTCCAGACGGCCGATGCGGCAATTTGTGCGGCCGCCGTCGCCGACTACACCCCCGCGGCCCCTGCGGACCATAAGCTCAAAAAGGCCAACGAGCGCCTGGATCGCATCGAACTGGTCGAGACGGTCGATATTTTGGCCGAGCTCTCGCGCCAGAAGGGCGAGCGATGCGTGATCGGATTTGCGGCCGAGACCGATAACGTTGTCGAGTACGCAGAGCGCAAATTGGCCCGCAAGGGGTGCGATGTAATAATCGCCAACGATGTCTCACGCACCGATTCGGGCTTTGGGACCGACACCAACAAGGCCTGGATTGTGAGCACAACGGGTACGCAAGAACTTCCCGTACTAACAAAACCCCAGCTCGCAGATACAATTTTGGACTTGCTTCAAAAATTGTAAAATAGTTCTTGCACAAGTCTAAAGTTTCGGGTTAATATACTCCCTGTTGCGAGCGAGAGCAGAGCAACAAACAAAAGCTTCGGGACGTGGCGCAGCTTGGTAGCGCACTTGACTGGGGGTCAAGGGGTCGCTGGTTCGAATCCAGTCGTCCCGACCAGAAGTTTGCAGGTCAGGCACCTAGTGCCTGACCTTTTTTGTTTTAAGCAATTGCTTAATTTTGATTAATCAACAGGGTGCCAAAAATCTACCTACGCGATAATCGCCTTTTGCGGCTACTTGCGCGTTTTGCACGCGCTTGAGCCGATTTATTAACGCGATGTGAATCTACATACGCGTAGCTGGTATACAGCCGAGTACGGGCTGTATTTATCGCGGCGATTTACACAGATATAGCGACTATAGTGAACAAGCGTGTCGCTGTATTTATTCCAGTAGTTCACTTGATCGGTGGACAAGTGGGCTGCTGCAACGAAACGCCAAGCGGGATGGGCTCTATACGAGGACGCCGCAGGGGTAATGGCGGGGGAGTGCGGCGGGAGCTCTGAGAGCCGCTGTATGACCCCATTTCACCTCAACCCGACAACTATGCTTCAAGACGAGAATCGTTCGTTTGGTTGCCAAAAGAAAAGCCCGCACAGCCTGTGCGGGCTTAACAGCTGAGGCTAGAAGCACCAGGCGAGGCGGACGCAATTCGAGACCGTCGCATTGTCACTGATCGCCGGATCGCCGCCGGCGTGGACACGGAGGAAGAACGTAGAGTGGTCCGGACGCACCGAACGTTCCCACCAATAGCTGCCACTGGCAATGGCAGGGTTGTCCGAATAGCTATTCATCACCTTGCCCTTGAAGGCCTCGTACTGGGTTCCCTCGGAGGAGCTCCAGGGGTAGTCGGAAGCCCAATAGGAGGTGGGGACGATCTCGGAGTAGCTGAGCAGAAACAGCTTGTCGGAGGTAGCCGTCACGGCGGCATTCTTGTTCGCGTTACCGCCGCCGACGTTGTTCGTGAGCTTCCTAACCGATTTAACCTTGGATTGGAAATCGGCGGGCATCAGGTTCCAGATCTCGTCCGAATTCATCTTCGCACGGAGTTCGGATGCCTCCCATCCGCCATCGCTGGTTTTCATGGCGTTCATGCGGGACGAAATATCCGTCGAGGTGGTGAGGAACGTCAGTCCCGCCTTGCCGGTGCCGTCGGCCAAGTCGTCGTGGTTGATGCCGATGATACGGTACTCGAGCGTCTGTCCGTCCGTCAGCTTCATCGAGAACTTCGTTCCCGCATCCATCGCGGCCTTTGCCTTGGCGTACGCCGGCGATGCCTCGCCCTTGGAGGCGATGTCCTCGGCAACCGCTTTCTGCTCCTCGAGCGTCCAGTCCTTCGCGTCCTTGGCGACGGCCGCCTGGACGGTCGCGGAATCGGCCCCGGCGGAGCCTCCACCGGACGCGCCTCCCTCTACGCCGCCGGTCGTCCCGTTGTTCACCGTATTGCCGACCAAGTTGAACTGGTTTCGGATGGCCCCCGCCACGCCGGGTCCCGCGAACACGATGACCAGGCCGATGATCGCGATGATCAGGACGTACTCGATGACACTTTGCCCTCGGAGAAGAGTACCTCTAGGAGATACCCCCCCCCGAAGGTTAATTGCCGCTGCATGCATATGCGGCTCCCTTCGCTCAGGGTTTGTAGATACGGCTCGAGGGTAGGGCTATTTCAGATTTCTGCACCGGTCTTGCCGCTGCGGCAACGGAGCTCGTAGGGGAGTGTGGCAGGTGCTCTGAGAGCCGCTGCATGGCCCCATTTCCCCTCAACCCGATTACCTGTGCCACGAACTTCAAACCGTTCGTTCGGTTGCCAAAAGAAAAGCCCGCACGACTTTGAACTGCCTCCCATTTCTTGGACATGAGAAATGGGAGGCTTTCTTTATGCGCGTTGATTTGAGGGTGAAGCATGATGTCGAGGCCAGGAAGGCGGCCATAGGGCTCTTCGAGCTCGGGCACGGGTATAAATCTGCCGCGATTGCCCTTTCGCTTCCCGCGGAAGCCGTGAGAAGATGGCAGGAGATATACCGCGCGTTCGGGAGCGAGGTGCTGCTGCGCATGGACGGAAAGCAGGGCAGGTACACATACGAGCAGAAGGTCGCCGCCGCCTCCGCCGTCGTCGACGGCGGCATGACGAAGACCGAGGCGATGGCGGCGTTCGGCATAATGTCGATGTCGCCGCTCAAGAAGTGGTGCGCGCTATACCGCCGGGGCGGCGCGGAGGCCCTGCGCCCGAGGCCCAAGGGCCGGCCGAGCGGTTCCAGGGCGAGGCCGCGGACCCGCGAGGAGGAGCTCGAGGAGCGGTGCCGTAGACTCGAGGCCGAGGTGGCCTACCTAAAAAAAATTACGCGCCCTGGTCGAGAGGGACGGGCTCTGACCAGGGCGAAGGCCGAAGCGGTCGCGGCCCTGCGCGCCGAGGGGCACGCGCTCGGGCACCTGCTCGCATGCGCCGAGCTCAAGCGGTCGACCTACTACTACGCCCTCGCGCACCCGCCGAGGCCCACGCGCCCCGAGCTCCGGGAGGCGGCCGCCGAGATCTTCTCGCGCACCGCCAACGGCTGCGGGCACCGGCAGATAGCGATGTGCCTCAGGGCGGAAGAGGGGGCCGTGATAGCCGACAAGACCGTGCTCAAGATGATGCGCGAGATGGGGATTCGCTGCGGCATCAGACGCGAGACGGCCTACCACAGGTACAACTCGTACAAGGGCGTCGTCGGCAGG
>CABUZI010000142.1 GCA_902496005.1 uncultured Collinsella sp. | reverse complement strand
CTCCTCACACCAGCGCCCACGCCCGCCGACACCGCGTCCGCACTCGATCCCGCCGCAGACGCCTATCTTCGAGCACTACTCGATCAAAACGCAGCGCAGACGGCATCGGCGGTGGCACAGTCGGGCAAGAGTGAGGACATGCTCGTCGATAGCATCAACGAAGCGCTCTTTGACCTGGTGGGCGACACCGTTATTGAATTTGGCTCAACAGGGCCGCAGATTATCGAGGACTACGAAGCAGACGTGAGAGGATACCTAGACCATGAGTGATACCGCACCCGCAGCACCCCGTGTGCCCAAGCGCGTCGCCGCCGTCATTCTCAACTCGCTCAAGGGCGGCGTTGTCCCGCGCATTGGCCTTCCCTATATCACCGTGGGGCGAGAGGTCGAGATCCGTGCTCTGCTCACCGACCTGAGCCTCATCGCCGATGGCGGCGCAAGCTTCCGTTTCTTAGTCGGTCGCTACGGCGCCGGCAAGAGCTTTTTGCTCCAGACCATCCGAACGCATGCCATGGGCGAGGGCTTTGTGGTCGCCGATGCCGACCTTTCCCCTGAGCGCCGCCTACAGGGCGGCCAGGGCCAGGGCCTCGCCACCTATCGCGAGCTCATCCGCAACATATCGACCAAGACGCGCCCCGAGGGCGGCGCGCTCAACCTTATTCTGGATCGCTGGGTCGCCTCGTGTGCCGACGCCGACGAGTCTGCCGTTAATGCCCAACTCGCTCCACTCGAAGAGATGGTCCACGGCTTTGACTTTGTCCGCATGCTCCGCCGTTATCGCACGGCCGTCTCGGAGGGCGACGAAGAGGCCATGAGCCGCGTGACCAAATGGATTCGCGGCGAGTACCGCACCAAGAGTGAGGCACGCACCGAGCTGGGCTCCTCGACCATCATCAGCGATGACGACTGGTACGACTACGTTAAGCTCATTGCGCACTTTTTGGTCTGCAGCGGCTACAAGGGCATGCTGGTGCTCATCGACGAGCTCGTGAATCTGTACAAGATTCCCAACGCGATCACGCGCCAATACAACTACGAGAAGATCTTGACCATGTACAACGACACGCTCCAGGGCAAAGCGCAGTACCTGGGCATGATCATGGGCGGCACGCCAACCTCCATCGAAGACCGCCGCCGCGGCGTGTTCTCCTACGAAGCCCTGCGCAGCCGACTCGCTCAGGGCCGCTTTGCGCGCGAGGACCTTAAGGACATGCTCGCGCCCATCATCCGCCTGCAGCCGCTCACCTACGAGGAGCTGCTGGTGCTCATCGAAAAGCTCATGCAGATTCATGCCGGCTACTTTGGCTGGACGCCCACGCTTACCGAGAACGACTTGGTGGACTTCCTCAAAATTGAGTTTGGCCGCGTGGGGGCCGACACGCATCTGACGCCCCGCGAGGTCATCCGCGACTTTATCGAGCTGCTCGATATCCTGTGTCAGAACCCCGACGCCAACGTAGCTGAGCTGCTGCAAAGCGTTGGTGGCGACGCGCTGGCGCCGGCAGCCGCAACAGATGACACCGGCACCGCAGACGACGACCGCAACTTCGCCGAATTCACCATCTAACCCGCCAAAAAGGGACAGGTTTATTTTTGCAGGTTTTATCATGGCAAACGCCGATGTTGCAAGATATCGAGCCGTTGCCCGTTGCGTTGATCAGCCCGTTGATGAGAGGAGGTCCCATGAACGCTTTTGACCGATATGCCCCGTTTATCCAGGATTTCATTTACTCCCACGATTGGGAGAGCCTGCGCTCCATCCAGGTTGCGGCGGCAGATGCCATCTTCAACACGCAAGACAATGTGCTCCTGACGGCATCCACGGCATCTGGCAAAACTGAGGCGGCCTTCTTTCCCATCCTGACCGAGTTTTGGGAGAACCCGCCCGCGAGCGTGGGAGCCCTCTACATTGGCCCCCTCAAAGCACTCATCAACGACCAGTTCGTTCGCCTCAACGATCTGTGCGAAGAGGCCGATATCCCCGTCTGGCACTGGCACGGCGATGTCTCGCAGTCGCACAAGGCAAAGCTCATCAAAAAGCCGAGCGGTATCCTACAGATTACGCCCGAATCACTCGAGGCACTCCTGATCCACAAGCACATGGCAATCCCGCGTATGTTCTGTGACCTGCGCTATGTGGTCATCGACGAGGTCCACTCGCTCATGCGCGGTGACCGCGGCGGGCAGACGCTCTGCCTTATCGAGCGCCTTTCGCGCATGGCGGGCGTGCGGCCCCGGCGCATCGGCCTTTCGGCCACCATCGGGGACCCGGAACGCACGGGTGCCTTTCTCTCGCAGGGAACGGGGCGCAACTGTGTTATCCCCCGCTTTGAAGAACCGCGCCGCGTATGGCGCATCTCCATGGAGCACTTCTACAACTCGGGCCCCCAGGCACAGCAGCGGGGATTCATGGGCACAGGTCCTCAAGAGGCCGAAGTGCTCGCGTGCGAGCGCATCGAGGCAGCGGCATCCGCGGCGCTGCCCGCCGGCGCCCAAGACATGCGTCACAGCGGACAGCTTACACAAGAGGAGCGCCGTCAACGTCGTGAGCGGGCACGGGGCGAGGCCACGCCCAAGGACCGCCGAACCTCCTCGGCCCCCGAGGGCGAGGTCGATATCCCCCGGGCCGCCGAACAGGCACTGCTCAACCCCACCGACACCGCACCCGACAACGCCGACCCCGGCATGGGCTACATCTTTGAGCATACCTGCGGCCGCAAGTGCCTGGTCTTTGCCAACTCGCGCGAGGAGGCAGAGGCCGTGTGCTCCATGTTGCGCAGCTACTGCGAGAGCCGGCACGAGCCAGACCGCTTTCTAATCCATCACGGCAACCTTTCGGCATCGCTGCGCGAGACGGCCGAGGAGCTCATGCGCGACGAAGAGCAGGCGCAGACGACCGTCACCACCTCCACGCTGGAGCTCGGCATTGATATCGGTCGCCTGGAGCGCGCGTTCCAGATTGACGCGCCGTTTACCGTCAGCTCCTTTTTGCAGCGCATGGGGCGCACAGGCCGCCGCGATCTTCCGCCCGAGATGTGGTTTGTCATGCGCGAGGAGGAGCCCGAGCCCCGCACGATGATGCCCGAAACGATACCCTGGAAGCTTCTACAGGGCATCGCACTCGTACAACTCTATCGCGAAGAAAAGTGGGTCGAGCCACCCGAGCTCGATCGACTCCCCTACAGCCTGCTCTATCACCAGACCATGTCGACGCTCGCCAGCACCGGAGAGCTCACGCCGGCCGAACTTGCCCAACGCGTGCTCACGCTTAGTTATTTCCACCGCGTCTCGGCCGATGACTATCGCGTACTGCTGCGCCATCTCATCAAGATCGACCACATCCAGGTCACCGAGGGCGGTGGGCTCATCGTGGGTCTCGCGGGCGAGCGCATCATTAACAACTTTAAGTTCTACGCTGTGTTCCAGGAAAACGAAGAGTTTACCGTTCGCAGTGAATCGGCCGAGCTGGGCACGATTGTCAACCCGCCACCGCCCGGTGAGCGCATCGCCATCGCCGGACATTGCTGGATTGTCGAAGAAGTGGACTGGAAGCGCCATACCGTCTTTGCCACGCAGGTCAAAGGCCGGGTGCCGGCCTACTTTGGCGACTGCCCCGGCGACATTAACACGCATGTGCTCGAGCGCATGCGCAAGGCGCTCAACGAGCACGCGGCATATCCGTACCTTATGGGTAACGCACGGGCTCGCTTGGCGCAGGCTCGTCATACCGCCGAGATTTCGGGCGCGGGAACTAAGCCGCTCATCAACCTGGGTGGCGACACTTGGGTGCTCTTCCCCTGGTTGGGCAGCTACGCCTTTTTGGCACTCGAGCGCATGCTCAAGATTAAATGCGCCGCGGAGCTGGGCCTTCGCGGGCTCGATCCGTCGCGTCCATACTTTATGCAGTTTAAGATGAAGGCCGACGAGGAGACGTTCTTTGAGGTGCTCGCAGCCGAGGCCGAAAAGGACTTCGACCCCATCGAGCTCATCTATCCCGGCGAGGTGCCTTATTTTGATCGCTACGACGAGTACGTTCCCGAGG
>CABUZI010000141.1 GCA_902496005.1 uncultured Collinsella sp. | reverse complement strand
GGCGTCGCGCCCTCGTCGATCCTTATGTGGGCGGCGTTTTTGCACGATGTGTCCAAGCCCGATTGTTTCACGGTCGATCACGCCGGCAGCGGACACTTCTACGGTCATCCCGAGCTCGGCGCCAAGAAAGCGCGCGTCATTATGGATCGCCTGGCGCTCTCGCACGACCTGGTGCGCGACGTGTGCCTGCTCATCAAATATCACGACAAGCCGCTGCGCCCCGAGCGCTCCTGCCTGCTCAATATGATGCGCGCGCTTTCGGGCGAGGGCGTCGACACGCCGCGTTTGATGGACGAGCTCATGGATCTTAAGCGTGCCGACACGCTCGGCAAGGCCCCGTCGTGCTTCTATTACGTTGAGACGATTGAGGAGATGCGCGCGATGGCGCACGAGCTGCTGAAGGCGGGGGAGCCCTATACGCTCAAGATGCTCGCCATCAACGGCGGCGACCTGATCCGTGCCGGTGTGAAGCCGGGGCCTGAGCTAGGCCAACTACTCAACGCTGCCCTCGATGCCGTTATCGAGGACAACATCCCCAACGAGCGCGAAGCTCTTTTGGTTCATCTCAACTTGAATTAGCTACCCATTTTACCTGCGTGTTCCATAACCTGCCGACAATTTTTCGGCAATTTGGAATTTCTTCTTGCGCTGACGTTTTTTGTCCCGTAATATATTTCCTCGCAGCACGGCAGTGCAGATGTCATGTGGCCCGTTCGTCTAGCGGTTTAGGACGCCGCCCTCTCAAGGCGGAGATCACCAGTTCGAATCTGGTACGGGCTACCACGCATCTGATACCCGGACTTCCCATGGAAGGCCGGGTTTTTTATTTTCAAACAACCGTCTGCAATTCCCGTTTGAACCAGAGCTTTGCGTTCTGCCTATGGTCCTTGCGGGTACAATATCCAAGATATTTTGACTGTTAGAAGGAGTCTCATGACGGAGTCCTCTCAGCATACGTCTAAGCCCCAGGTCGAGGTTGAGGCCTCGGGCGGCGATGACAATAAGAGCGCACGCCGCGGCGCCATCTTTATCGGCGTCGTGCTGGTGGGTTATATCGTCTATCTGGTGGTAACCGGGCAGATGGGGCAGTTCTGGGCCGCTATGTCGAGCGTGCAGGCGTCATGGCTCTTTGTCGCGTGTCTTTGTATGTTCATGTATCTGTTCTTTGGCATTGTGGCCTATGCGATCGCTGTCTGGCTCGACCCCAATTCACCCGTTGGCATTCGCGACCTGATCTCGGTCGAGGCGAGTGGCATCTTCTTTGGCAACCTCACACCTATGATGATGGGCTCGACTCCCGCCCAGATCTACCGCCTGATCAAGGCGGGCCAAAATGTCGGCGAGGCTGGCGCCACGCAGTTCACGCGCTTTATCGTGTACCAGTTTGGCCTCGTTGCCTGGGGCGCTATCCTATTGCTTGCTCGCATGCCGTTTTTTGCCGATCGCTATGGCGATATGACGTTGCTGTGCGTCTTTAGCTTTGGTGGACACTGCTGCATCTTGCTGGGCATCTTCGCCGTCGCGCTCATGCCTAAGACCGTCACGCGCGTTGCCCATTGCATCATCAATTGGCTTGAGCGCATTGGTGTCTCGGCCACTAAGATCGAGGGATGGCGCACGTTTGTCGACGGCGAGATCTACTCCTTCTCCGAGAAGTTCAAGCTTTCAGCCGGACATTTTTCTTCCATGCTGCTCACCGTGTTTATCACCATGCTGCAGCTCGCGTTTTTCTATCTGGTGCCGTATTTCCTGATGCTTGCCTTTGGCCACCACGAGGTCGACTTTTTCTCGGTCATGGCCGCGAGCGCCTTTGTCCAGCTTCTGAGCTCTGCGGTCCCCTTGCCCGGTGGAACTGGTGGCGCTGAGGGTGGCTTTGCATTGTTCTTGGGTCATTTCTTTGGGTCGGCTTCGACCGCCGGCTATCTGCTGTGGCGCCTCATTACGTTCATTGCGCCGACCATTTTGGCTGCGCCCCTGTTGGGCCTTAAGAGCGCCCACAACGAGAGCATCCATGCGCGCTGGGATCGCGTGATGCGCAAACTCGGCCGCACGTCTCAGACGCCCTCTGCTCCCACTAAGCCGCACCCCACGAATGCTGTTACCGTTGATCCCAAGAAGCACGCTCAGAAGGCTTCTGGGGCCGCTAAGCCGGCTCATAAAGTCTATGTGCGCCAGACAGGCGATGGTATTCGCGTATCTCCGTCGGCACTCAATAAGAAGAAGCACCCTAAGTCGCAGTAGGACAGTCGTGCGTTCTTCATGATGCGGGGCATATTTGTGCTGTATGGGGGATAATCCTCTTACGTAGATTATCTCTCATCTGTTGATGAATGCTCGCATATCGAAGGGACACGCCCATGGCAACCAGCAAACCGCGTCTTGACCGCCGCATTGTTCGCAGCCGTAATGCCATCCTTTCTGCTTTCGAGCGCCTGCTCATGGAAAAGCCGCTGGCAGACATTACGGTGAGTGCCATCGCGCGCGAGGCCAATGTCGACCGCAAGACCTTTTACGTTCACTTTGGTACGGTTGACGGCCTGCTCGATGCCATTGCCGTCGATGTTGTGGAGATGATTGTCGACTCGGTCGAGAAAACACTTGCTTCCATGGACGGCGACACCAACGAGCGCGCCCTTGGCGCGGCGGCGACCTTCTTTAAAACCGTTAACGAGGCGCTGTGCAACAACCTCGTGCTCAATCGTCAGCTGATCGAGAATATTCCGCTCGATGATTTTATGGCTCGTCTTCGTGCGCCGCTCGAGCACGAGATTGCCGAGCGCGATCTGTTGCCCCAAGGTCTCAAGGACGAGATGTTCGATTACTATCTGGCGTTTTTGCTGTCGGGCATTATCGGTATCTATCGCACGTGGGCACTGTCTGACGGCTCGGTTCCTATTGAGCGTGTCTCTGAGGTCGCCAACGATCTGACTCTCAATGGTCTGTCGAGTCTGGAATCTCGCTTGGATTAGGCCTAGTTGGGCTCGTCGGCGTGGAAATTCCTGTTCACGAGGTTCTCCGGCGCCTTGTAGACCTCGCCGGCGCAGGAGCTGTAGCCTGAGGATCCTTAAAAGAAAGTTCAGTTTATCCTTCCCGCTCCAAATGGGAATCCTCCGATGCGCCTTCGCACGCTTGCATGACCTCGATACCATGCGAGCGTGCGAAGGCGACGAGCTCTGCGTTGCGGGCGTTTATGGTGCCGAAGGCGGCGGGGCACACAATAAGGCGCGCACAGTGGACGAGGAGCTCTTTGGCGCGGGCTATGGTTTTATCCCCGATCGGCTCGAAGGCGCGCTCGGCCACGCATTCCGTCGCCAGGTCGCGCGCGAGCTCGCAGTCGATGTCCCCTTCGTGCAGAACGCCCGCGTAGAACGCCTTGCCCTGCCGGATGAGCTGGCGAAACACAGCCGACCCCGTACCTGCGCCGGCGATGACGAACGTGTGCGCATCACCGTGTGGGCGCCCAATTTCCACGCTGCCGAAGCGCTCGTTGAAGGTGCCATGCTGAAGGCCGTAGAGCTCGCCAATTGTCTCGCGCGTGAATATGTTCTCGGGTGCGCCGGCGCGGAAGACCCGGCCGTCCTTCACGCAAATCACCTTGTCGGCGCTTTTCTGCGCGAGCTCGAGTTCGTGGATGGACATGATGACAGCCACATTCCGCGATTTCGCAAGGTGGCGAAGTATTCGCAGCAGGTCGATCTGGTAGCGGATATCGAGATACGACGTGGGCTCGTCGAGCACGAGCACACGCGGATCCTGCGCGATGGCGCGTGCGAGCATGACGCGCTGGCGTTGCCCATCGCTTATCTGCATGAAGTCGCGCTCGGCGAGCTCTTCCACATGTGCGGTTTTCATTGCCTCGTCGACCCGACTATGGTCGTCGGGCGAGAGTGTGCCCATTCGCCCGGTGTAGGGATGTCTTCCCGCCTCTACGATATCGCGGCAGGTGAGGAGCTCGGTCCGGGGGCGATCTGTCAGCATAACGGCAAGGTTCCTTGCGAACTCCGCCGTCTTCCATCGGGAAATCTCCCGTCCGTCGAGCTCGACCGCGCCGGCAAGCGGTGCAAGATGGCGTGTGATGGTTTTCAAGATGGTCGACTTGCCCGAGCCGTTCGGCCCGAT
>CABUZI010000140.1 GCA_902496005.1 uncultured Collinsella sp. | reverse complement strand
GCTCAATCTCGGGCAGCGGAGCCACGCCGCGGCTGATCTGCTCGGAGAGCGACAGGATATCGCCCACGACGGCGCTCGCGGTGGGGAAGGACCCTGCGCCGGCGCCGTAGAACATGGTCTCGCCCACGGCGTCGCCTACCACGTAGACAGCGTTCATGGCGCCGTTGACCTTGGCGAGCATATGGTCTGCCGGGATGAGCGTGGGGTGCACGCGAACGTCGACGCCGGCGTCGGTGTTGCGGGCGATGCCCAGCAGCTTAATGGTGTAGCCGAGCTCGCGGGCCTGGGCGATGTCCTCGGCGCCGATGGTACGGATACCCTGCTGGTATACGTCATCGGTGGTCACGCGGGTGCCAAAGCCAATGGAGGCGAGGATCGCCGTCTTGCTGGCGGCATCGAAGCCGTCGACGTCGGCGGACGGGTCGGCCTCGGCATAGCCCTTGGCCTGTGCGTCGGCGAGCACGTCGGCGTAATCGGCACCCTCGGCGTCCATGCGCGACAGGATGTAGTTGGTGGTGCCGTTGAGGATGCCGGCGATGGTCAGGATCTTGTTGCCCACCAGGTCGTGCTCAAGCGTGCTCACGATGGGGATGCCGCCGCCGCAGCTGGCCTCGCACTTAATCTGCACGCCGCACGCGCGTGCCTTCTCGGCGAGCGTCTCGACGTGACGGCCCAGCAGGGCCTTGTTGGCAGAGACGACGTGCTTACCGTGCTCAAAGGCAGTGGTGAAGATCTCGGTTGCGGGATGCTCGCCGCCGATCAGCTCGATGACGATGTCGACGGCGGGGTCGGTGACGACGTCGTGCCAGTCGCTCGTAAAGGCCTCACGCTCAATACCGGCCGCCTCGGCCTGCTCCCAGGCAAGCGCGCAGGCGCGGGTCAGCTTAAGGTCGATGCCGTAGGCTGCCAGGTACTCATCGTGGTGGCTCTTGATCAGACGGGCCACGCCGCCGCCGACGGTTCCCAGACCGATCAGACCGACGTTCACGGTGCGCAGGGGTTCGCTCATAGATAGCTCCTTCGTGCATCTTATGGATGGATTAACCGTTTAAAATTAACCGCCTAAAAGGTTGAGTGCATTCTAGCGTGAATCGAGGGCGCGTGCTCGCCAGGCAACAGGAGTCGCACAAAACGGCGCCCCCGAAACGCTGCGGAAACATTGGAAATATGCTCGCTACAAACGGAACTCCGTAACAAACTGTCAACGTTTGCGCCATAAGGTTTGCCCCGTACCGCAAGACGGCCGCGCTGCGGCCAGCGAAAAAAGGGGGGACACCATGTTCAACACCAACAGCACGCTCAGCCGTAGGAACTTTCTCGCCGGCGCCGCGGCGCTCGGCAGCACCGCCGCACTCGCTGGTTGCTCGTCGGGTGGCTCGGACGGCGGCTCCGCCGATGACGGCAAGACCTTCAAGATCGGTGTCATCGGCCCTCTGACCGGCGCCGCGGCAACCTATGGCGTTTCGGCCGAGAAGGGTGCCAAGCTCGCCGCCAAGGATTTTTCGACCAAGGACCTCAAACTCTCGCTTAAGTCTGAGGACGACGTCGCTGACGGCGAGAAGGCCATCAACGCCTTCAATACCTTGTGCGACTGGGGCATGCAGGCGCTCGTCGGCCCCGTCACCACCGGTGCCGCCGTCGCTGTCTCGGGCGAGATCGCCGACGATATGCTCATGGTCACGCCTTCGGCCTCGTCGCTCGACGTTACCAAGGATAAGACCACAGTTTTCCAGGTTTGCTTCACCGATCCTACCATGGGCGCCAGCGCCGCGAAGTTCTTGGCCGAGAAGTACGCGGATGCCAAGATCGCCCTGTTCTACAACTCCGGCGATACGTATAGCTCGGGCGTTGCCGACGCTTTTGCCGAGCAGGCCAAGGCGTCCAAGCTCGACATCGTCGATACCGAGACCTTTAAGGACGACTCTTCCACGAGCTTTACCAACCAGCTCACCAAGGCCAAGGAGGCCGGCGCCACGCTCATCTTTGCGCCGATCTACTACACGCCGGCGTCCGTTTTGCTCAAGAACGCCAAGGACATGGGCTACGACATGACCCTCATGGGTACCGACGGCATGGACGGCCTGCTCTCTGTGGAAGGCTTCGATACCTCTCTTGCCGAGGGCGTACTGCTCATGACCCCGTTTTCGGCTGACGATGAGAAGAATGCCGACTTCGTCAAGGCCTATAAGGATGCCTACGACGAGACACCCAACCAGTTTGCCGCCGACGCTTACGATTGCGTCCACGCAATCGTCGAGGCTATCGATAGGGCGGGGATTGACATTTCGGCCGACGGTGCCGACATTGCCGGCGACCTTGCCAAGGCCATGCGCAAGATCAAGATCGAGGGCCTGACAGGCGAGCTGACGTGGAATGACGAGGGCCAGGTCGAAAAGCCCGCCACAGCCTATGTGATTCAGGACGGCAAGTACATCGCCGCCTAAGTGCGCATAAAGCGCGACCGGTGAGGCCGTTTTATTCAGGGCAGGGATGCCTGTAACAGAACGGAAACATTACTTTCACACAATAAAGTGGCATTACTGCATAAAGTAATAGAAATACGCAGAATTATGGATAAATGAACAAATCCAAAGAAAAGTTGAAATAATCGCCACTTTCCTTAACTAAAGCGTCTAGTATTTTGCGAACGCCGAACACGGCGAAGGATGGCCTGTCGGGTAACCGAAACCCGACGAGATTTGAGAGGAGAGCCGCATGTCGAGCCTCACCGGTAAGTCATTGAACCCTGTTATGAATCGCAGGAGCGTTATCGCGAGCGCAGCAGGTCTGGGGGCGATGTCCATTCTAGCTGGCTGCTCCTCCAACGGCGGCGACAGCGGTTCCGCTTCGAGCGACGCTTCGTTTAAGATCGGTACCATCGGCCCGCTGACCGGCGCCAACGCGTCCTACGGCAAGTCCGTTACCCAGGGTGTCGAGCTTGGCTGCAAGGATTTCTCGACCAAGGAGCTGCCGCTTGCCAGCAAGGCCGAGGATGACCAGGCCGACGGCGAGAAGGCCGTCAACGCCTTCAACACCCTGCTCGACTGGGGCATGCAGGCCCTCGTCGGCCCGACCACCACGGGTGCGTCGGTTGCCGTTGCCGCCGAGTGCGGTAACGACCCCAAGACGTTCATGATCACCCCGTCCGCGTCCTCCGAGGACGTCACTGACGGCAAGGATTGCGTCTTCCAGGTTTGCTTCACCGACCCCAACCAGGGTGTCAACGCTGCCAAGTTCCTGGCGCAGAAGTATGCGGACGAGAAGTTCGTGCTGTTCTATAACTCCGGCGACGCCTATTCTTCGGGCATCGCAGATTCCTTTAAGGCCCAGGCCGCTGAGTCCAAGCTCGAGATTGTTGACGAGGAGACCTTTAAGGACGACTCCGCCACGAGCTTTACCAACCAGCTGACCAAGGCCAAGCAGGCCGGCGCCACCATGATCTTTGCGCCGATCTACTACACGCCGGCGTCCGTCCTGCTCAAGAACGCCAAGGACATGGGCTACGACGTCAAGATGATGGGCTGCGACGGCATGGACGGCATCCTGGGCGTTGAGGGCTTCGATACCTCTCTTGCTGAGGGTCTGCTGCTCATGACCCCGTTCTCCGCCGACGACGAGAAGAACGCCGACTTCGTCAACGCTTACAAGGATAAGTACGGCGATACCCCCGACCAGTTTGCCGCCGACGCCTACGACGGCGTGCACGCGGTGGCCGAGGCCGTCAAGGAGGCCGGTCTTGGTGTCGATGCCGATCCGACCGAGGTCGCCGAGAAGCTGTCCAAGGCTATGCTCAAGATTACCGTTGACGGTCTGACCGGCAAGCTTACCTGGAACGATAAGGGCCAGGTCCAGAAGGAGCCCACGGCGTACGTCATCACCGACGGCAAGTACGTACAGGCCTAATTGGCCGCCTTACATAGAGCGGTTTTGATCCCAAGCAGGGGAGGTTTTGGCCTTCCCTGCTTGCTTGGTATCTAGGGACAGTGTAACGTCCCTGTTTCATACATTAACTGGAAACCTATTCGAAAGGGGGATGTGGAACATGACGGTCTTTATCCAATACCTGGTCAACGGCCTGTCCATGGGCAGCGTCTACGCCATCATCGCGTTGGGCTACACCAT
>CABUZI010000139.1 GCA_902496005.1 uncultured Collinsella sp. | reverse complement strand
TCCTGTATAACCTGGACGGTTACTACAACGACCTCAAGGCGTTGCTCGGGCACATGATTGATAAGGGGCTTTCGAGCTCGAGGCGCCAGCACGGCATCTACTTTGCCGACGATTTGCGCGAGATTGCCTCGATTATCAACGGATAAGTCTTGAGCCTGCCCCACTATGGCTCCCAATGGTGCCGCTTGCGGCGCAGGTGGTTGGCTCGTTCGGGCAACGCTCGCTCTACAATAAAACGTATCTATGTCGACTTTGACCGCGGGAGGACCCGATGGATAACCTTGCCAAACCCACGAACCGAGCGCTGTTTTTGGTCAGCGTTGCCGTGACCGGTGCACTCGCGGGTGCCGCAGTCTGGCTGTTCTTTTTTGCGATGGAGCACGGTATCGACTATCTATGGACCGAGATTCCGCACGCGCTGGGCGTCGCTTCGCCCGAGCTTGCCAGCGGCCCGTTTGGCTTTCTGCCGTACCCGTTTTTTGTCTGCCTGCTGGGCGGCCTGTTAATCGGTCTGTACGAAAAGATGACAGGCACCAAGACCGATGACCTCAACCAGGTGATGGCTAAGGTTAAGCAAGACGGGCGCTACCCGTACGACAACCTGGGCAAGCTTTCGCTCGGGGCATTGCTGCCGCTGCTGTTTGGCGGCAGCATTGGACCGGAGGCCGGCCTGACCGGCGTCATCGCGGGCCTGTGCAGCTGGGTCGGCGACCGCATGCGTCGCTTTGGCGCCGAGTTTAGGGAGCTCACGCTGTTGGGCACCCAGGCTGCCCTGACGGCGCTCTTTACCGCGCCCGTGTTTGGCTTTGTGGCACCGCTTGCCGGTAGCGCCGACGGCCAAGGTGCCGGCGATGGCGATGATTCCGAATCCGGTGAGATAACCATCAGGCTGCCCAAGGCGCAAAAGACGGTGGTCTACGGCATTGCGATTGCCGGTGGTCTGGGCACCTACCTGCTGCTCGGCCAGCTCATGGGCGGCGGCATGGGCATGCCGAGGTTCGAGGCTGCCGTGGTGGGCAACCTGGAACTTGTTTGGCTCATTCCGCTGGCGTTGGTCGGCACCGTATGCGGTTGGCTGTACTTTGTCTCTGAGCACGCGAGCGAAGCACTCGCCCATGCAATAGGGGAGCGTCCTGTCGTCAAGGCCATGCTAGCCGGTCTGGCACTCGCCATCTGTGGCACGGTTCTGCCCTACACCATGTTTGCCGGCGAGACCCAGGCCGACGTGCTCATGGAAACCTACCTGACCATTCCCGCTGGCGTGCTTATCGCGACCGGTCTTGTTAAGGCCATGCTGACGCCCGCCCTCATCAACCTTGGTTGGCGTGGCGGCCATTTCTTCCCCGTCATCTTCTCGGGCGTAAGCCTGGGCTACGGCTTTGCCATCCTCACCGGCGCCGATCCGGTCTTTTGCGTCGCCGTCTGCACGGCCTCGACGATGGGCGCCGTTATGCGTCAGCCCGTCATGGTCGTGGGCCTGCTGCTCATGTGCTTCCCGCTCAAGGGTATCGTCTGCATGATCATCGCGGCTGTCATCGCCGCCGGCATTCCACTGCCCAAGCCGCTGCGCAAGTAGTACGGTAGCGCACGCCAGGGACATGCCGTTTGCCACGGATTTGCGGGGAGGGGCGGCGATCGCGCCCTTCGTGGATTGAGACTCGCGTGCCTACAGGTCGCGTACTCGATAAACCTTGGTGCTGACGGTGCAGCTGATTGCGCATAGCGCGAGGGCCAGCACGGCAATTCCTGCGCACAGACAGCCCAGAACGGCAGGATCGGGATTCGCTCCTGCAATCGACATGAGCCAGTTGCTGATGGGGTTGGAGGAGCTCAGCGTGGCCATGGTGCCGCAACCAAGCAGGGCAAACAGGCCAACGGATAGGCGCAGCGCCTCCATGTGTCCAAATCGAAAGAACAGCGGCTGCGCAAAAAACACCATCATGAGGGAGATGAGCATTGATGCTGCTGAGGCTATTGCAATCTCAAAGACGATCTGTCCCGTCAACGGGATACCCGCGCTGTTGAAGAGCGGGAAGGAGACGATGCTCAGAAGCGCGGCGGCGCACGCCATGACAGCCGAGAAGACAATGATGCTCAGGTAGCGTGCGCAGACGATGTCTTTACGCGAGAGAGGCAGCGTTGCGCGATAGCGCTCCCAACCGTTTTGATTGTCGAAACCGGCCAGTGAGTTCATGAATATGATGGGTGACATGGCACTGACGGCGCAGGCGCCGGCGCTCATGCCGGAATCGCCATCCGACGCGTTGGCGAGCGTCAGCACGACGAAGATGAACAGGCCGACGCCTGCAATGCTCGGGATAAGCGAGCGAGCGATGGCGAGCTCGGACATAAAGGCGCGTTTCATTTCGAAGCTCCTTTCAGCATGAGGCGAAGATAGTCATCAATGGTTGCCCGATCGCAGGGAATCTCGGGAAAAGCCTCGAGCGTATCGCGACGGTTGGGCACGAGCACGTCCACGCTGTAGGCGTGGTGGACGGCACGGGCGCCTTCGACGCAAGCCATAAGCTCGGCGGCCTGTGCTTGGGTACAGTGGGCGATGCCGGCGCGGTCGGTAATGTCCTCGCGCGGCAGGTCAAACACAATCGAACCGTTATCGATGCAGATGACGCGGTCGGCGGCGCGATCGAGGTCGGATGTAATGTGGCTCGAGAGCAGCACGCTGTGCTGGCCGTCGGCGACAAAGGCAAGCAGCTCGTCGAGCAGTTCCTCGCGCGCCATGGGATCGAGGCCCGCGGTGGCTTCGTCCAAAAGGAGTAGCTTGGCATTATGGCTGAGTGCACAGGCAAGCTGCAGTTTCATGCCCATGCCGCGGGAGAGGTCCTTGACTTTTGTCTTGGGATCGAGGCCAAATCGGTTGATGAATCCGGCGAACGTTTCGCGGTACCACGTGGGGTACGCCGGTCCTACGAGCGACTCGATCTGGCCCACCTTGAGCGTGGAGGGGAAGGGGCACGTGTCCAGGACAAGACCGACGCGGGAGCGTAGATGGCGTTGCGACTCATCGGGCGCGTCGGCGCCACAGCGTTGCCCAAACAGGTTCACTTCGCCGGCATCGAGCTTTATAAGCCCGAGCGCGGCTCGAATCGTCGTGGTTTTGCCGGCACCGTTGGCACCAACAAAGCCGACGATCTGGCCGGGCTCCACGGCAAGCGTGACGTCGCGCAGCGAAAAGCGGTCGCTTACAGTGCGTGAGATGCCTTTGAGTTCTAGCAAGTTTTGCATGGTATAGCCTTTCTTGCAGATGGCTACTGCGTGGTTTCGGGGGCCACCAGGTCGAGCATCTCGTGCAGTTTGTCGCGCGTGACGCCCAGGGTTTCGGCTTGGCTCGCCGCTTTCGCAAGCAGCTCTTCGATATGGCAGAGCTGGTTTTCGCGCAAAAGCTCCTGGTTGCCCTCGGCGACAAAACAGCCCTTGCCCTGCACGGTGTAGATAAACCCGAGCTGCTCCAGGTCGGCGTAGGCGCGCTTGGTGGTGATGACGCTCACGCCAAGATCGCTCGCGAGTGCACGGATGCTGGGGAGTTTGGCTCCCGCAGCGAGCGTGCCCGATAAAATCTGAGCTTTGACTTGCGAGGTTATCTGCTCGTAGATGGGCTTGTCGCTCGAATTGGATAGGATGATGTCCACAGCGGCTCCTTAGCTGTTGGGCTACACGTGTATATAACCGGTAAGCACAGTATATATACACTATGCACAGTTATGCAAGAGGTAAATACGG
The DNA here is from genome assembly GCA_902496005.1 of uncultured Collinsella sp. Taxonomy (GTDB): domain Bacteria; phylum Actinomycetota; class Coriobacteriia; order Coriobacteriales; family Coriobacteriaceae; genus Collinsella. The sequence goes on along the minus strand of CABUZI010000139.1, from coordinate 409 downwards.
ATTGGGCCGGCTACCCAGGCCCCAACTGATGAATTTGTCCTGATAGGCGCTCTAAAACGGGATTTCGCGGCTACAATAGGGCGGTTACATCGACGTAATGCACTCAATGCAAGAAAGGATCCGCATGGCAAGCCTGTCGGATGAAATCTCGTCGCGCCGCACATTCGCGATCATCAGCCACCCGGACGCCGGTAAGACCACGCTTACCGAGAAACTGCTGCTCTATACCGGCAGCATTCAGACCGCCGGCTCGGTCAAGGGCAAGAGCTCGGCCAAGCATGCCGTCTCAGACTGGATGGACATCGAGAAGGAGCGCGGCATCTCCGTCACCTCTTCGGTGCTGCAGTTTTCCTACAACGGTTGCTGCGTGAACATCCTTGACACCCCTGGCCACCAGGACTTCTCCGAG
>CABUZI010000138.1 GCA_902496005.1 uncultured Collinsella sp. | reverse complement strand
GTCTCCGTGGGCGTCAAGACGGGCGCGCTCAATCTGCGCGAGTGCCTGCTGCTGGCCGTTGGTAAGTGCGACCGGCGCCTTGCCGCTTGCCGAGGACAGCGTGGTCTGCTCGCTGCAGCCACGCCAAGCACGGCGCTCCTCTACCACCACGACGCCGCGCTTTTCGAGCGCCTTGATGGTCGCCGACATGCTGTTATAGAGAAGGTTGAGGTCGCGCGTCGTGACCGGTCCGCACTGGAGCGCCTCGATGAGCTGACGCTGACGAACCGCAGTTTTAGGAGGCGTATAGTCGAAGCCCTCGGGCGTAAGCATGACCCAGCGGTTTTGGATAGGCTTGACGGCAGGACGTTCAACCGTCCACACGCCGTCGTCACCCTTGACCACGCGCGGGCTGCCGCCCGGAGGCAAGAACAGGCGCAGGCACTCGGAAAGCGTCGCGACATATTCGCGGCTCATCCAACGTGCGATACGGGCGGCTTCGGCGGTAAAGAGCGGTTTGCTGAGGATAGCCTCGATGGCTTTAATACGCGCGGGGTCGAGAGCTTCATTACCTTGCAGGTCGGCCAGCTCGGGCGCGATGTCGACGATGTAGCCCGCGGCCGCACGGTTGCCAAAGTGGACTAGGACCGTGGATCCGACCTGCGCCTCGTTAGCAAGGGACCCTGGGATGCCGTAGGCGAATGGCTCGGACAGCGCACGCGTCGGGATGTCGAGAACCACGCTCGCATAGGCGGCGATGGGCTCAGGTGCAGGTTTAAGCTGCGTCGGGGCGGCGGCAGGAGCCGCGGACTTCGGAGTCTCCTCCGGTTCCGGCGAACCAAACAGCGAAAGTTGCTCGGCCATGGCCCCAGCACCTCCTATCCCATACGTCTACAGAAACAAGAGCCCCGCTCTGAGTGAACGGGGCTCGGATACATACGTTTGCGCAGCGATTACAGCGCCATCGTGCGGGCGCGGTCGATGCGCGCCAGGCAGTCGTCGCGGCCGACGAGCGCCATGGTCTCGCCCAGCGGAGGGCTCACCATGTTGCCGCAGACGGCGACGCGCACGGCCTGGAACACCACGCGTTTCTTGAGGTCCATCTGCTCGGGCAGCGGCTCAAGCGCAGCGTCGATGCTCGCGGCCGTCCACTCGTTCACACCCTCGAGCGCGGCCTTGGCGGCATCAAGAATGGCACCCATGCCCTCCTTGGCCAGGCCCTTGTTAACGGATTTCTCGTCATACTCGAGCGTCTCGGCCGTAGCGAAGATGGGAGCGGCGACGGTCACGGCGTCGGTCGGCATCTTGGTGCGCGGCTTAACGATGGCAGCGAGCGCGTCGATCCAATCCTCGCCGTACTCGACATTACCCTCGATGAGACCAGCCTCGTGCAGCTCGGGGACCATGATCTCGTCGGCAAACTGGGCGTCGGACATGCCGTTGATGTACTCGGCATTGACCCAGTCGAGCTTCTTGGGATCGAAGGTCGCGGGATTCTTGGAGATGCGGTCGAGCGAGAACTTGCTGGCCAGGACATCGCGCGGGATGATCGTGGTCTCGCCGTCGAGCGACCAGCCGAGCAGCGCCAGGTAGTTGACGAAGGCGTCGGACAGGTAGCCGGCGTCGCGGTACTCCTCCACCGAGGTGGCGCCGTGGCGCTTGGAGAGCTTCTTGCCGTCGGCACCCAGGATCATGGAGATGTGGGCGAACGTAGGCACGGCCGCGCCGAGGGCCTCATAGACCATGACCTGGCGCGGGGTGTTGGACAGGTGGTCGTCGCCGCGGATGACATGGGTGATCTTCATCATGGCGTCGTCGACGACGGTCGCGAAGTTGTACGTGGGCGTGCCATCGGAGCGGAAGATGACAAAGTCGTCGAGCTCCTTGGCGTCGAAGGTCACCTCACCGTGGACGGCGTCGTGGATGACGACGTCGCCGCGGTCCTCGGGCACCTTAATACGCAGGACGTAGGACTCGCCGGCCTCGATGCGGCGGCGGGCCTCCTCGGGATCAAGATCGCGGCAACGGCGCTGATAGCCCTGGAAGGGGTCCTTGCGCTCCTGCGCGGCCTTGCGGTCGGCGTCGAGCTGCTCCTTGGTGCAGAAGCAGGGATAGGCCTTGCCCTCGTCCCAAAGCTTCTGGGCGGCCTGCTTGTACAGGTCCAGGCGCTCGGTCTGGGCGTAGGGGCCAAAATCGCCGCCCACCTCGGGACCCTCGTCCCAGTCCAGGCCCAGCCAACGTATGGCGCGCAGGATGATCTGCGTGTTCTCGTCGGTGGAGCGGGTGGGATCGGTGTCGTCGATGCGCAGGATGAACGTGCCGCCGTTTGCACGGGCGAAAGCCCAGTTATAGATAGCGGTGCGGGCGCCGCCGATGTGCAGCTTGCCCGTCGGTGAGGGTGCAAAGCGGACGCGAACGTCTGATGCCATGGAAATCTCCTCGATTGCAGGATGGATGTCTAACCGCACCAGTATAAAGCATCAATGCAACCTCCGCACAAAGGGCACCGACCCAATCATTGGGGACCTACTCATTGGGGACAGACTTAAATGACAATTCTTTGAGCAACCTGTCGGCACTTAGGTAAGGCTGGTCATTTAAGTCTGCCCCCAATGAGTAGGTGCGGAAAGGGTGTGAATGTTTGATTTACGCGCTATGATGTGCCCTTGCATAGAGAGCCCGGCGGAATGGTAACGGTCGCCGGGACACGTTATTGAAAGGACAATCATGTCAGAAGAACTTCGTTCCATCCCACCCCAACACGGGTCCTTTGTTTTTACGTCGGAGTCGGTGACCGAAGGTCATCCCGATAAGATCGCTGACCAGATCAGCGACGCCGTCCTCGACGCAATTCTCGCCAAAGAAATAGAGCTGCAGGAGCAGGGCTACATCGCCCCCAACGGCGTGCCGGCCAACGTGGAGAACGTCCGCTGCGCCTGCGAGACCCTCGTGACCACCGGCACCGTCATCGTCGCCGGCGAGATTCGCACCCAGGCCTACGTCGACGTACAGCAAATCGCCCGCGGCGTTATCCGCCGCATTGGCTACAACCGTGCCAAGTTCGGTTTTGACTGCGACACCTGCGGCGTTATGAGCCTCATCCACGAGCAGTCGCCCGATATCGCCCAGGGCGTCGACGAGTCCTTCGAGACCCAGACCGGCGCTACCACCGACCCGATCGACCTGATCGGTGCCGGCGACCAGGGCATGATGTTCGGTTATGCCTCCAACGAGACCAAGACCCTCATGCCCATGCCACACTACCTGGCAAGCCGCCTGGCCGAGCGCCTGGCAGCCGTGCGCCACGACGGTACCCTCGCCTATCTGCGTCCCGACGGCAAGACCCAGGTCACCGTGCGCTATGAGGAAGGCAAGCCCGTCGAGGTCACGACCATCGTCATCTCCACGCAGCACGCCGCCGAGATCTAGGACATGGGCAAGATCAAGGCCGACCTCATCGAGCACGTCATCACCCCGGTCATGGCCGCCGAGAACATGCCGTGGGACAACGCGGACATCTACGTGAACCCCACCGGTCGCTTTGTCGTGGGCGGCCCCATGGGCGACACGGGCCTCACCGGCCGCAAGATCATCGTCGACACCTACGGCGGCTACGGCCGTCACGGCGGCGGTGCCTTTAGCGGCAAGGACTGCACCAAGGTTGACCGCTCCGCCGCGTATGCCGCGCGCTGGGTCGCCAAGAACGTGGTCGCCGCCGGTCTGGCCGACCGCTGCGAAGTCGAGCTTGCCTACGCCATCGGCGTTTCCAAGCCCCTCTCAATCATGGTCGACACTTTCGGTACCGCGCATGTTGCCGAGGACAAGATCGTCGAGGCCGTAGAGAAGACCTTCGACCTGCGCCCGGGCGCAATCATCCGCGACCTGGACCTGCGTCGTCCCATCTACGAGAAAACAGCAGCCTACGGTCACTTCGGCCGCGAAGACGCTGACTTTACGTGGGAGAAAACGGACCGCGTCGACGAACTCAAAGCAGCCTGCGGACTGTAAGCTAACGAGAAAAGCCACAGCCACATATCAATGCACCAAAAGAAGTACCGGCCCCAACCGGTACTTCTTTTTTATATATACGGTGGTGAAGATGTCTCGATATGCAAGGAAAGACACGTCCCTAGCTAATGAATTTTGCCATCCAGCAACTCCAACCATGTATCCTTAGTCCCGAGGGGCGGGGCATAAGGTCGATCGTGAGTTCCGCACGAGCCGGAGAGCACTTAATGTGCTCTCCGTGCGAGCAGGACTGTCCGAGCAGGCGACCTTAT
>CABUZI010000137.1 GCA_902496005.1 uncultured Collinsella sp. | reverse complement strand
TCCGCTCGCCGACGGCCGCAGCCCGCAGAGCCGGGCCGCCGATCGCTCTTGGGTTTCCCGCTTTATCGTTCGCGCGCCGGTCGGCACGCTTCAGCAGCGCTACTTTGCCGAATACGGTACCTCGGCTGCGCGTATTATGTCGCAACTGGCCCTGCGCCAGCGAAATCCCATGGACTCCACGGCTGTGATCAATATGGTGTGCGGTCCTGCAGGTGAACCGATGGTACGCGCACTCGAAGAGTGCCACCAGGACACGAATCTCTATCGCAACGCGCTCGATCGCCTGTCCCAGGCGGCAGAACTCATGCCTGCCGAGCGCGCCGAGGCCGTGCTGGTGCTGTTTGTCGCCGTCGGCTGTTCGGCGGATGTGCGGTCCTCGGTGAACTATGCCATCGACTACGCGCACGCGACCTGTGGCGGAGGCACCTCCACGCCGCGTTCGCTTGGCATGTCGATGGCCGCGGGCGAACGCGAACCCGCCCCGGCGCACCCCTTGGGCTTGCTGCGCGTACAAAACAGTTTTGTCGTGAGCGCCCCGCGCTGGATTCAGCCGAGTGAGCAGGGTGTTGAGATTGGCGCGCTGGCCACTGGTGAGGGCGATATTACCGACGTCGGCGACGATGTCTCGGCCCGCCATGCCCATATCTGGTGCGATGCTCAAAATATCTGGCACGTCGAGGACTTGTCGTCCACCAACGGAACCGTGGTGGTAAACGGGGCCACGCGCGTCTGCATTCAGGTCGAGCCCGGCCGTTCCGCCCAACTCAATCCCGGCGACGAGCTCAAGCTCGGCGAATCCACTACCTACGCCATCCTCTTCGGTGCCCTCTAGCCGGCAGATAGGGACGTTCCTTTTCTCTGCCGGCTGGGGACACTCCTTGGCGCGCTAGAGCCGGTCGCCCGGGGATGGAGGGGCCATTTTGGCCCTTGGCGGTCACCCGAGGTAAACCTTTACCGCCCGCCTATATTTGCCGAAATTACACTTGACGGCGGGGTACAATAAACCCGCATGCGGATTTCCGTTGCGGGCGCTTCCCATCGCCGGGGCGTGCCCGGGAGCATCCGGCATGCGGCCTTTGCGGCGCTCGGTCATGTGCAAGACGGGCGGTCGGGTCTGTGGGGCGCATCAGCTGTCCCTCGCCTCGGCATGTCTTCTCTCCACGCCACGTACCTGCTGCTGAGCCTGCCTGCCAGATGATTGGAAGCAACAGCGTAAATCCCATCACGCCAACATCCCGGCGATCGCCGGGGCCTGTATACCTATATGAGAGGAGAGGGGTATATGGCGCGTAAGTTTAAGTCTATGGACGGCAACGAGGCGGCCGCATATGTTTCGTATGCGTACACCGAGGTAGCGGGAATTTATCCCATTACGCCGTCCAGCCCGATGGCCGACCATGTCGACCAGTGGGCGGCCCAGGGTCGCAAGAACATCTTTGGCACCCCGGTCAAGGTCGTCGAGATGGAGTCCGAGGCAGGTGCAGCCGGTACCGTTCACGGTTCGCTGGGCGCCGGTGCTCTGACCACCACCTACACGGCTTCTCAGGGCCTGCTCCTGATGATCCCGAACATGTACAAGATCGCGGGTGAACAGCTCCCGGGCGTCTTCCACGTCTCCGCGCGTTGCGTCGCTTCCCACGCCCTGAACATCTTTGGCGATCACTCCGACGTCATGGCCTGCCGCCAGACCGGTTTCGCCATGCTCGCCGAGGGTAACGTCCAGGAGGTCATGGACCTCTCGCCGGTGGCTCACCTTGCCGCCATCGAGGGTAAGACCCCGTTCCTTAACTTCTTCGACGGCTTCCGCACCAGCCACGAGATCCAGAAGGTCGCCATGTGGGACTACAAGGATCTTGCCGAGATGTGCGACATGGATGCCGTCCAGGCTTTCCGCGATCATGCGCTCAACCCTGAGCACCCGCACACCCGCGGTAGCCACGAGAACGGCGACATCTTCTTCCAGAACCGCGAGGCCTGCAACAAGGTCTACGACGAGCTCCCTGCCGTCGTCGAGGGCTACATGAAGAAGATCAACGAGAAGCTCGGCACCGATTACGGCCTGTTCAACTACTACGGCGCTCCCGACGCCGATCGTGTCGTCGTGTGCATGGGCTCCTTCTGCGACGTGCTCGAGGAAGTCATCGACTACCTCAACGCTCACGGCGAGAAGGTCGGCCTGGTCAAGGTTCGCCTGTTCCGTCCGTTCTCCATCAAGCACTTCGTCGACGTTCTCCCCGAGACCGTCCAGAAGATCGCCGTCATGGACCGCACCAAGGAGCCGGGTTCCATCGGCGAGCCGCTCTACCAGGACGTCGTCTCCGCTCTCTACGAGGCCGGCAAGACGGGCATCAAGGTCGTCGGCGGCCGTTACGGCCTGGGCAGCAAGGACACGCCTCCCGCGTCCGCGTTCGCTGTCTTCGAGGAGCTTAAGAAGGACGAGCCCAAGCGCGAGTTCACCATCGGCATTGTCGATGACGTGACCAACCTGAGCCTGCCCGAGGCCGAGGATGCGCCCAACACCGCAGCCCCCGGCACCATCGAGTGCAAGTTCTGGGGTCTGGGTGGCGACGGTACCGTCGGCGCCAACAAGAACTCGATCAAGATCATCGGCGACCACACCGACAAGTACGTTCAGGCCTACTTCCAGTACGACTCCAAGAAGACCGGCGGCGTCACCGTTTCGCACCTGCGCTTTGGTGATTCCCCGATCCGCTCGCCGTACTATGTGACCAAGGCCGACTTTGTCGCCTGCCACAACCCCAGCTACATCGTCAAGGGCTTCAAGATGGTCCGCGACGTCAAGCCGGGTGGCACCTTCCTGGTCAACTGCCAGTGGAGCGACGAGGAGTTCGCCGAGCACATGCCCGCCGTGGCCAAGCGCTACATCGCGAACAACAACGTCAACGTCTACCTGATCGACGCTATCGACCTGGCGGCCAAGGTCGGCATGGGCAAGCGCACCAACACGGTGCTCCAGTCCGCCTTCTTCGCGCTGGCCAAGGTCCTGCCCGCCGAGGACGCCCTGCAGTACATGAAGGACGCGGCTACCAAGTCCTACATGAAGAAGGGTCAGGCTATCGTCGACGCCAACCACAAGGCCATCGATGCCGGCGCTACCGCCTTCCGTAAGTTCGAGGTTCCGGCCGACTGGGCAACTGCCGAGGATGCCGCTCCCGTCGAGCTCTCCGAGGAGACCAAGTCCGCTATCGCCCAGCAGGTCAAGAACCTGCTCGAGCCCATCGATCGCATGGATGGCGACAGCCTGCCCGTTTCCGCCTTTGTCGATTGCGCCGACGGCCAGTTTGAGCTGGGCGCCTCCGCATACGAGAAGCGCGGCGTCGCCGTGGTCGTTCCCCACTGGGACGAGACCAAGTGCATCCAGTGCAACCAGTGCGCCTATGTGTGCCCGCATGCCACCATCCGTCCGTTCGCGATGACCGAGGACGAGGCTGCCGCCGCGCCCGAGGCTACCCGCACGCTTGACGCCATGGGCCCCAAGGCCAAGGGCATGAAGTTCACTATGGCTGTGTCCCCGCTCGACTGCATGGGTTGCACCAACTGCGTCAAGGTCTGCCCCAAGGGCGCCCTCGAGATGGTTCCCACCGAGCAGGAGATGGACCAGCAGCCCGTTTGGGACTACATGGTCGAGAACGTCTCCGAGAAGAAGGAGCTCATCGCGGCCAACGTCAAGGGCAGCCAGTTTAAGCAGCCCTACCTGGAGTTCTCCGGCTCCTGCGCCGGCTGCGCCGAGACCGCCTATGCACGTCTGGTGACCCAGGTCGCCGGCGACCGCATGTTCATCTCCAACGCCACCGGCTGCTCCTCCATTTGGGGCAACCCCGCTGCCACCGCTCCTTACTGCAAGGACAAGGACGGTTACGGCCCGGCGTGGAACAACTCCCTGTTCGAGGACAATGCCGAGCACGGTCTGGGCATGGCCGTCGGTTACGAGGCCGTCCAGAAGAAGCTGATCGCCGCTACCCAGGACATCATCGCTGCCGATGGTCCGTCCGATGAGCTCAAGGCCGCCGGCCAGGCTTGGATCGACTCCGTCAACGACGCCGAGGCCTCCAAGACCGCTGCCGCTGCCTACGTTGCCGAGCTCGAGAAGTGCGGCTGCGATGCTTCCAAGGCGATCCTCGCCGACAAGGCTTACCTCACCAAGAAGTCCTTCTGGATCTTTGGCGGCGACGGCTGGGCCTACGACATCGGCTTCGGTGGCCTGGACCACGTCCTGGCTTCCGGCCACAACGTCAACGTCTTCGTCTTCGACACCGAGGTCTACTCCAACACTGGTGGTCAGGCCTCCAAGGCCT
>CABUZI010000136.1 GCA_902496005.1 uncultured Collinsella sp. | reverse complement strand
GGGCGCCCTCCGTAAACGTGTTTGAATTGTAGGCTAATGGCCACGTGCACTTGCTAGCGCTCGCGAGCAACGATGAGTTGATCCATCTCTTCGACATGCACGCCAACGGAGCCCTTGATGCTCGAGAACTCAACGGAGTTGCACACCAAGATGGGAACCGTCACATCGTAGCCCTCGGCAGCAATTGCCTCGCGATCGAACTCAATGAGCACGTCGCCCTTATGGACGATGTCACCCACTTGCGCATGTACGGTAAAGTGCTTGCCCTCGAGCTGAACGGTATCCAAACCAACGTGGATGAGCACGTCCAAGCCATCGACCGTGTTAAGCGCAACGGCGTGTCCCGTGGGAAAAATGGCCTCGACCTTGGCATCAGCCGGTGCAATCACACGCGTTCCGGTGGGCCGAATCGCCACGCCCTGGCCCAAAAGGCCGGTGGCAAACGTCTGGTCGTTTACCTCGGAAAGCGGAATGACGTCGCCCGAGATGGGAGCATCCAGCGTAAGGACTCGACCACGCATACCAAAAGACCTTAGGACTTTAGTGAACATGCTCCCCCTCGGACATACCAATCAATCAAAATAACCTTAACAGTTTACCACTTGGCACCGGTTTTTGACCATTAGGGAAGTTCGCGCTTGACAACCTCGACGATGTCGTCGACAACACGCTGAGTCAGCTCGTGCGTCTCGGCCTCGGCCATCACGCGGACCAGCGGCTCGGTACCGCTCGGGCGCACCAGAATGCGGCCGCGGCCGTCAAGCTCCTTCTCGGCAGCAGCGACGGCATCCCAGATGGGCTGACAATCGTCCAGACCAGCCTTGTTGTCGGAATGCACGTTGACGAGTACCTGCGGGTACTTCTTCATGATGCCGGCAAGATCGGTGAGGGTGCGACCGGTGCGCTTGAGCACGGCCAGCAGCTGCAGAGCCGTCACCAGGCCGTCACCGGTGGTGTTGTGCTCCAGGAAGATGATGTGGCCGGACTGCTCGCCGCCGATGACGGCGCCGTCCGCGAGCATGCGCTCCAGAACGTAGCGGTCTCCCACGGCGGTCTGAACCATCTCGAAGCCCTGCTCCTTCATAGCGATGGAGAAGCCCAGGTTGCACATGACGGTCGAGACGATCTCGGAGTTGGCGAGCTTGCCGCGAGCGGCGAGGTCGGAGCCGCAGATAGCCAGGATGTAGTCACCGTCGATCTCATTGCCCTCGCTGTCCACGAACAGTACGCGGTCGGCGTCGCCGTCGTGGGCCAGACCGATGTCAGCATGGGTGCGCAGCACGAGCTCGCGCAAGGGCTCAAGATGAGTGGAGCCACACTCAACGTTAATGTCAGTGCCGCAGTAATCGGTGTTGATGGCATGGACCGTGGCACCCAGGCGCTGCAGCGCGGCGGGCGTAGTCTGGCAGGAAGCACCGTGACCGCAGTCGACGGCAACGACCAGGCCGTCGAGCCTCAGGCCATCAAGCGTATCGATGGCGTGGTCGACGTATGCCTTGCGGGCGTCCTTCATCTTGATGATGTGGCCCACGCCGGCGCCAGTCGGCAGCGTGTCGGCAGCCATGGCTTCCTCGGACATGACCCAGGCGCTGATCTCTTCCTCGACAGCATCGGGAAGCTTCATACCCTTGCGGCTAAAGAACTTGATGCCGTTGAACTCCGGCGGATTATGCGAAGCAGAGATGACGATGCCGCCGTCGAGCTCGTTTTGAACAGTGAGCAGCGCCACGGCGGGCGTGGGAATGACGCCGCAGCAATGCGGACGGCCGCCCTCGGCCATAATGCCGGCGGTCAGAGCGCTCTCGAGCATGGTGCCCGAAAGGCGCGTGTCGCGGCCGATGCAAATATCCGGACCAAGGAACTTGGTCGCCGCGCGGCCCAGGCGAAACGCGAGGTCGCACGAGAGGTCGGCATTGGCGACGCCACGGACGCCGTCGGTACCGAAGATGTTCTGGGGCATAGGATCGCTCCTTCCCTAGCAGGCGATATGCAACCGCCCACCCTAGTCGAAAAAGAAAAGCGGGACCCGCCGAGGAATCGGCAGGCCCCGCTTGTACATTGTATCTCGAAAGGAGATAAAACCTTAGCGCTTGGAGAACTGGGGAGCGCGGCGGGCCTTCTTGAGGCCGTACTTCTTGCGCTCGACCACGCGAGCATCGCGCGTAAGGAAACCGGCCTTCTTGAGGTCAGCACGGTAGTCGCCAGCGTTCAGAAGAGCGCGAGCGATGCCCAGACGCAGAGCGCCGGACTGACCGGAGATGCCGCCGCCATCGCACAGAGCGATAACGTCGAACTGACCGGCGGTGTCGGTCACCTTGAAGGGAGCAAGGGCGTTCTCAACGAGCTGATGACGGCCGAAATACTGCTCGGCGTCACGCTTGTTGATGGTCACCTTGCCGGTGCCGGGGACGAGACGGACGCGGGCGACGGCGTTCTTACGACGGCCGGTACCCTGGTAGACAACGGTGTTCTCAGCCATCTTTAAGCCTCCAGCTCAATCTTCGTGGGGTTCTGGGCAGCATGCGGATGCTCGGCACCAGCGTAGACCTTAAGCTTGGTCATCTGGGCACGGCCGAGGGTGGTCTTGGGCAGCATACCGCGAACGGCGCGCTCGATGACCTTCTCCGGGTGCTTCTCCATAGCCTGGCGGAAGCTCTCAGCCTTGAGGCCGCCGTTGTAGCCGCTGTGGCGATAATAGGTCTTCGTGTCGGCCTTGTTACCGGTAAGCTGGACCTTATAGGCGTTGATGACGACAACGAAGTCGCCGCAGTCGCTGTTGGGCGTGAACTGGGGCTTGTTCTTACCGCGCAGGATCATTGCGATCTGGGTGGCAAGACGGCCCAGGACAGCACCATCGGCGTCGACGAGAACCCAGTTGCGCTGGACCTCGCCCTGCTTGGCGTAGTGAGTCGATTTCGAAATCACTTAGACTCCTCCATGTACAGTACGTGTTGTTACAGAGATTCACGGGGCTCTGCAAGTAACCCGTCCATATTACCCCGCTCGCCGTACGAGTCAACAGGTATTTTGGCTCCGACCAGAGTTTCTGCACATGTCATCCACGAGCCGTGATTTTCCAGCTCTTTAGCTGTTGTCATTTTTTGAGGGTTCGCCGTCGCTAGCGCTCAACGAACTCTTGGATTTCCGCGAGCAGGCGCTTTGCCTCCTGACGGCCCTGGATATACAGGTCCAAAAGCTTTGCCGAATCGTGCTCGACATGGCCGACCTCGACCGGCTTTTGCGGAGCAACGACCAGCGCACGGCCCTCGCGCTCATACTTCCACAGGTGCATGCGCTGGATGTTGTAACGGTCGTGGCGCGTCTCGATAGCCTCGAGCAGATAGGGGTAGTCGGCATAGCGGGCGCGCGCGGCAGGCATAAACTCGTAAGGCTTTTTCTCGTACGAGCGGTCCTGCGTGACGATGACGACTGCACGGTCAAAGCCCGCCTCCTCGAGCACATGCTCGATGGGGACCGAATCGGCTACGCCGCCGTCGACGTATTTGTGCCCGTCAATCTCGACCGGCGGCGTCACCAGCGGCAGCGACGTCGAGGCGCGAACAGCGTCGAGGTCAAGTACGGCGCTTTTGACCGGCAGGTACGTGGCGGTTCCAAAGAGCATGTCCGTCGCGACGGCGTACATCTCGATGGGGCTTGCGTCGAACGTCTCGTTGTCAAAGGGATCTAGGCGGTCCTGGACATCGTTGAAGATAAAGTCGTAACCCACAATAGAGCCCGTGGACGCAAACGATGCGGCGCCCATGAAGCGGTTGTCATTGCAGAAAGCCAGGTTGATGCGGTTGGCACGGCCGATCTGGTGCGACTTGTAGTTCACGCCGTTGAGAGCGCCGGCCGATACACCGTAGACAGCCGGAATCTCGACGCCAGCCTCCATGAGAACATCGAGCACGCCTGCGGTAAATTGCCCGCGGAAGCTGCCGCCCTCCAGGACGAGCGCGACCTTGCCAGCGTTCTTTGCCTTATCTTCTGCAGTCATGTTGACCTCCTGCTGTTTCGTTTTGGCTTTCTTCTACCCAGTTTTGGGATAGCGAGCGCATGGGTTTTTCGAGGCGGCAGGTGAAGCGGAAAGTGTGTCCCAGTTTGAGGCGGGATTCCGGGATGCGCTTTCCGCTTGGACCGCCGCTGGGAAAGCGCGTCCCGTTCTGAGCGCGGATTCCGGGATGAACTTTCCGCTAGCCATTCATTTGGAAACTGCATCCCATTCCGAACGAAGATTCCGGGATGTGCTTTCCGCTTGAGCTGCCATTGGGAAAGCATGTCCCACTCTACGGCTCGATTCCGGCTCGCAGTTTCCGCTTGAGGCGCCATCCGGAAACTACGTCCCAGTCTGAGCGCGGATTCCGGGACGTGCTTTCCGCCTGGGCTGCCATCGGGAAAGCG
>CABUZI010000135.1 GCA_902496005.1 uncultured Collinsella sp. | reverse complement strand
GCTCGCCACCCGTCAGGCGCACGCGGCGAATGCCCTCTCCCGCCACCAGGCGCACAAAACGGGCGATTTCCTCGGCACTGAGCAGCTCGTCGTGCGCACGGGGCGCCACGCCATCGGCCGGCATGCAGTAGATGCAGCGGAAATTGCACTTGTCGGTAACGGCAATGCGCAGGTAGTTGATATCGCGGCCAAAGCCGTCATGTTGCACGCGCCCGTCCACGCAGCCCTCCCCTCACGCGGCGTTTTATTCTTCGGAAAACATAATACCCCACGAGAAAATCATGCCGACACCCGTACGACAGGACGGGTCACTTCGAGCAAAACGGACTTCCCACGCCCATCCTCAGCACAGACCATCACAACATTCGATGCTTTTCCCGTTTTTGGCGAAAAACGTCGAATGTTGTGATGGTTTGCCTGCCCACGGTACCCCGTAGAAGGACCAAAGCACCCCTAAAGGCCACCGTCCCAGTGACGAATCACGAATTCTCGCAGGTCGTTCTGCCGCTTCTGAAACGCTTCGCTTCGGTCGCACTTGAGGCCCATAGCGAGCGCGATAGCGTTCATCGCCCGGTGCAATTGCAGCTGGTGGGCAAACTGAGTCCCGGTGAGGACGATCATCCTAAAGCCCAGCGCGCTCAGCACGGCCATACGCTCCGCATCCGACGCGCTGCGCTGTTTATCAAGATGGTCCGAGCCGTTGTATTCAATCCCTGTACCGCTCGCAGGCGCATATACGTCGATTTCGAAATACCCGGCCTTTGCGAGATACTTGAACTCGTTGGGAACATCGACCCGATGGTTGAGCTCGATCTTGGCATATCCCAGCCCTCCCTGGGAACGTTTTGCTACGACCATGATTGCGGTGGCCGTCTCCATGGGCGACCGCGCGCCATCGTGCACGCGCTTGAGCACGGCGGCCGCGCGTATAGCCCCCTGGCGAGATCGGTTCTCATTGCAATAAGCAATCAAGTCGGCAACGGTATACCTCTGCCCCATCTCGATATAATCGCCTGTCGACAGATGATTCAAATGGTATCGGGCGCAGATTTCGTAGCCATATTCCAGCTGCTCGGGCTCACTCATCCACGAACCCGCTTGGACAAAGCACATGGCCTCATCAACCACCAGAAGGCCCTCTGCCACCTCGATAAGATGGCCTGGAGGTACCGGCGCCCCAAACACGTGGCACCTAAATCCAGCCGGCGTCGAGCGCTCAAAATCGAAGTTGACGAGCGCATCGATATGATCGAGCTCTTCTCGTGGAATACCAAGAGAAACCAGATAGTCGGCAACGATCCCAACTGCCGTTGAAGCCCTCAGCCCCTTGGCATCGAGTCCCAATTTGGGCAGGCTCGCGGTCGGTTCCGCCTCGTTAGCAAGCGAGTCCTCATCGTATAGGCTGCTTGCTCGCGAGAGCGGCTCGGACGGGCGCGCCACGTTATGGTACAGCCAGGCAGTCTTATGGGACAGGACGATCGGCAGGTCCATGAGCCCTCCAATGGAGTCGGATAACCAACCTTATTCCCCTGCCCACGGGTCCGCACACCTTCGTGCGCAAGAAAGCGATTCCACCCGGTCGAGCGGCAGAAAAACCATCACAACATTCGATGCTTTTCCCGTTTTTGGCAAAAAACGTCGAATGTTGTGATGGTTTGAGGCGAGGTGAGGGGCACAGAGGGGTCAAAGCATCGTGCTTGGAGCGTGACTTTTTTCGCCCGGTACCCAACACAGACCTTGACTCTACAATCGTTATAGGGTTTTCACTACACTGGTAGCTAAACGAACCAAACCAGAAAGTGCCCCGCCCATGGAACACGACCTCACACGCGGCAATGTCCTCAAGACCATCGCGGTCTTCGCCCTGCCTTATATGCTCTCGTACTTTTTGCAGATGCTCTACGGCATGGCCGACCTGTACATGATGGGACAGTTTAGCGGCGCCGCCGGCATCACCGCCGTGGGCAATGGCGCACAGACGCTCTACATCATTACCGTGACGCTCGTGGGCCTGGCCATGGGAACGACGGTCATCGTCGGCCACGCCGTGGGTTCGCGCCGGTTTGACCGCGCCGAGACCGCCATCGGCAACACCATCACGCTCTTTATGGGCGTCTCGGTAGTGCTGGCCGCCGTCCTGCTCGCACTGTGCCCGCAGATCGTGGCGCTCATTGGCACGCCGGCCGAGGCAGTCGAAGGCACTGCCGCCTACCTGCGTATCTGCTTTATCGGCATTCCCTTTATCGCCGCGTACAACATTCTCTCGGCCATCTTTCGCGGGCTGGGCGATTCCCGCTCGCCTATGTACGTGATCGGCGTGGCATGCATCATCAACATCGCGCTCGACTTTCTGTTTATCGGGCGCATGGGGCTCGGTCCCGTGGGCGCGGCGCTCGGCACGGTAACCGCCCAGACGGCCAGCGTTGCCCTCGCGCTTGTGTGGCTCAAGAGCCGTCGCACGAACATCCACGTTAAGCGCAGCGACCTGCGCCCCCAACCCGAGGTGCTCGGCAGCATTCTTAAGATCGGCGTGCCCGTGGCCGTGCAGGACGGCTGCATCCAGGTAGCGTTTATGTTTATCACCGTCATCGCCAACCACCGAGGGCTCGTCGACGCCGCCGCCGTGGGCCTGGTCGAGAAGATGATCAGCTTTTTGTTCATTGTGCCGAGTTCCATGGGTGCCACCGTCAGTGCGCTCACGGCGCAAAACGCCGGCGCGGGCAAGGGCGATCGCGCACGTCAGGTGCTCAAGGACGCCATGACGATCTCGGTGGTGTACGGCTGCCTGATCACAGCGCTGATGTGGCTGGTGGCGCCGGCGTTTATCGGCTTTTTTGCCAAGGACGCCGCGGTAGTCGCGGCCGGCACCGGCTATATGCGCAGCTACATTTTCGACGCGATTTTTGCCGGCATCCACATTTGCTTTAGTGGCTTTTTCGCTGCATACGGCAAGAGCTACATCGGCTTTGCGCACAACGTGCTGGCCGTGGCGCTCATTCGCGTGCCGGGCGCGTGGCTGCTGTCGAATGCCTATTCCGATACGTTGTTTCCCATGGGCATCGCTTCGCCGTGCGGCTCGATTTTGTCGGCGATCATCTGTGTCGTCGCGTTTACCGTGCTCAACCGGCGCGGGGCTTTTGACAAGCTGATGGCGTAGCGGGGCGACGCGAGCCTGGCGCCCCTCCCCTGCTTTTTACCGAAAGGAGCGGTCCCATGGCCGACTCGCCAACCGAACATACCGAGGGCCTGCTCCGCATTGGCGAGGTGGCGCGCCTGTTTAACCTGAGCGTTGGGACGCTACGTCATTACGAGCAGATGGGCTTGCTGGACCCGGCGTACATCGATCCGGCAAGCGGGTACCGCTACTACGGATCGCGGCAGCTCTCCACCCTCAACACCATCAGCCACCTGCGTGTTCTCAACTTGCCCTTGGCGCAGATTCGCGAGTTCGTGACCACACGCGATGTGGACCTTATGCAGCGGCAACTGGCTCAGCAGCAGGAGCTCATCGAACGCAAGCGCCGCGAGCTCGAACGCGTGTCGCGCAAGATCGATAACCGGCTTGCCCTGCTGCACAATGCCTTGAACACCGAGCTCGATACCATTTTCACAATCGATACGCCCGAGCTTCGCTGCGCCGTGTTGCGCGAACGCGTCAACCCTACCGACGCCTATGCGTTGGAGTGGCAGATTCGTCAACTGCAGAAGGGCCAGCACGAGACCTTTGTCTTTCTGGGCAACCTGGGCGTTGGGATTAGCGCCGAGCGTCTGGCCGCCGGCGACTTTGATGGCTACGACGAGGTCTTCCTTCTGCTCGATGACACCGATGAATACCTGGGCGATGTCGAGGTGCGACCCGCCGCGCGCTGTTTGACCATTAGCTTCCGCGGCACGCACGGGCAAGCGGGCCCGCGCTATGAGCAGCTGCTCGGCTATATGCGCGAACATAACCTGACGCCCGCCGGTCCATCGCGCGAGATTGCCCTGATCGATGACATCATCAGCGACGACCCGGCGACCTACGTGACGCAGATCATGCTGCCCGCCACCATGCCCAAATAAAAACCTCCCGGAAAGTATCAACCTTTCCGGGAGGTTTTCTAATTTGATTATCGATGCACTATGCCTGGGGCACCTCACCAGTCGCAAGGATCTGCTCGAGCGCATCCTCGTCCAGCACGGGCACACCCAGCTGCTCGGCCTTGGTGAGCTTGGAGCCCGCTTTGGGGCCGGCGACCAGATAGCTCGTCTTCTTTGAAACACTACCCGAAACCTTGGCGCCAAGCACCTTGAGCGCCGCGCCCGCCTCGTCGCGGGTACGGTTGACAAGCGTGCCGGTCAACACAAACGTCAGGCCCGCAAGCGGCTGCGCATCGGCGAGCTCGCCCGCTACACCGGCATCG
>CABUZI010000134.1 GCA_902496005.1 uncultured Collinsella sp. | reverse complement strand
CACGCCGAGGTCGCCGCGGACGGGTTGATATAGGGAGAGGGCCTGACCCCATATCGTTGGGGCCAGGCCCGATTTTGCCTCTTGACAATGTCCTGCTCATATTAAAAGGAACGTCCCTACGTGCCGACTGGTTGCATTAGGAGTATCATCATCTGCGCAAATAAGCACGAAAGAGCATATTAGAGATTGAGAGCATATGGCTGACACCGTATCTAAGCACATTGACATGACCACCGGCTCGCTGTGGCGCAATATCCCCCTGTTCGCCTTCCCCGTGGCCGCCACGAGCATCTTGGAGCAGCTGTCGAACCTCATCGCCACGGTCATCATCGGTAACTTCTCGGGCGACCAGGGAACCCTCGCCATGGCAGCGGTCGGCTCCAATGTTCCGCTTACCAGTCTTATGCTCAACCTGTTTATAGGCATGTCGCTTGGCTCCAACGTGGTCATCGCCAACGCCATCGGCCGCAACGATCAGAACATGGTCAAACGCGCCGTCCATACCTCGATTTTAATGGCGCTCGTGGGCTTTGTCGTCATCGCCCTGGGCGAGGTCTTTGCCGAGCCCATGCTCGCCGCGCTCAACGTTCCCGCCGAGACCATGCCGCTCGCTTCACTCTACCTACGTGTCTTTTTGCTCAGCATGCCCTCGATTTTGCTCTACAACTTTGAGGCCGCGATTTTCCGCTCCGTCGGCATCACCCGCATGCCGCTGCAGGCGCTTGCCGTGTCCACCGTCCTCAACATTGGCCTGGACCTCATCTTTGTCCCCGTACTCCACTGGGGCGTCGCGGGCGTCGCCATCGCCACCGCCATCGCCTACACCGTCAGCGCCGCTACGCTCTTTATTCGCCTGCTCAAGACCGACTCCGTCGTCCGCGTCACCCCGCGCGACCTGGCTATCGACCCCGTCGCCCTCAAGCGCATCGTTAAGATCGGCCTGCCCGCCGGCATCCAAAGCGCTGTCTTTGCCGTCGCCAACATCATCATCCAGTCCGCCATCAACAGCCTGGGCACCGAGGTCATGGCGGCATCGAGCGCCGCCATGAGCCTGGAGTACGTGTGCTACAACCTGCTCAACAGCTTTAGCCAGGCTTGCACTACCTTTGTGGGACAAAATCACGGTGCCCGTCAGATCGACCGCTGTACCAAGACGCTCAAGGTCTGCCTTGTCGAAGGCGGTATCGTCGCGCTCACCACAATTATCGTTATTGTCGGCCTGGGGCGTGAGATCTTGTCGCTGTTCAACAGCGATCCCAACATCGTCTCGATCGGCTATATCCGCGTGTGCTCGATCTTCCCGGCGTACGCCTTTAGCATGTTCTACGAAAACATGTCAGGCTACCTGCGCGGCTTTGGTATCTCGCTCACGCCCGCCCTCATCACCATGATCTGCGTCTGCGGCATCCGCTTCTATTGGGTGTTCTGCGTGTTCCCGCACTTCCGCACCTTTGCGAACATCATGATGGTCTACCCCATCAGCCTGGGCACCACGGCGTTCTTTATGGTCGTGGCGGTACTACTCTGCCACCCGGCACGCACCTATCGCGCCACCCAAGCCAAAGCGACAGCCCGCTAAACACCGCACTCAACGCCACGCCAGTCATTAATTGACAATATGCGAGCTCATATAGTCGATAAAGCGCCTCGTGGCGATGGGCATGGTGTCCCAGCTGCGCCAAGCCGCCACTACGTCGCGCGAGGGAGCATACACGATGGGACGTACGCGAATATCGGCCCGCATGCCCTCAACGGTACGGCGATATAGCATACTCACGCCTAGGCCCTCCTCCACCATCGCCATGATGGTGTAGTCGTCGGTGACCTCGCTCGTCACATGCGGCGACAGCTCATGCGCCGCAAATGCATCGAGCACCAGACTCTGTTCGCCCTCATCCAGCAGCACAAACGGCTCGGACGCCAGGTCGGCGAGTGTCACCTTTTCCTTTGCCGTCAGCGGATGCGCGGCCGGCAACAATGCTACCAACTCGTCGTGATAGACCACGCGCTTCTCGAGCCCGGTGGTAAATCCGCGCGCCGTAAAACAAAAATCAACCACGCCATCGTGCACCCATTGAGCGTTGCGCGTGTAATCGCCCTGCTTGAGGGTAAAGCGTACGCCCGGGTGCAGCGCACCAAAGTCGCGGATCACGCGCGGCAACACAGTACGGCTCACGTTGGTAAACGTCGCAATGCGAATATCAGTCGACGAAAGCCCCAGCAGTTCCTGGCGCTTGCCCTCGAGCTCAGCCTCGGCAGTCACAATCTGTCGCAAATACGGCAGGTACTGTTTGCCATCGCGCGTAAGCGACACACCCTGCTTACCGCGCTCGATAAGCGTGGTGCCCAGCTCACGCTCGAGCGCCTTGACGGCCTGGCTCACCGCGCTTTGCGTATAACCCAGCTCGTCCGCCGCACGTTTCAGACTGCCGCAATCGACCACCATGCAAACAATCTGATACCGCGATGCCATCGTGCCTCCACATCAATGAAGCCGTAAAACGTTTTGCCAGGGCTTTTTCTGCATACATTAGTATTTCTTAATCATACTGAAGATACATTCGCTTTACTACATCCACATCTGGGAGCAGAATCCTTTTTGCGAAACCGTTCTGTAACAAAAGGAGTCCCATGGATCGCAAAAAAGCAATCGCGCTCTCATTTTCCGTTCCCGTCGCATGGGGCTTTTCGTATCCCCTCATGAAGATCGGCATGGACAGCATGAACGCCACGAGCATCGTCGCGCTACGCTGCATCATCGCCTTTGTGGTCTGCCTGCTGCTCTTCCACAAGCGCGCTTTCCGCATCAACCGCGACCTTATGGTCCGTGCCGCCATCATCGGCGCCATTATGGCAACCGAGCTCACCTGCATGTGCCTGGGCTCCAGCCTCACC
This sequence comes from uncultured Collinsella sp., assembly GCA_902496005.1. Taxonomy (GTDB): domain Bacteria; phylum Actinomycetota; class Coriobacteriia; order Coriobacteriales; family Coriobacteriaceae; genus Collinsella. The sequence goes on along the minus strand of CABUZI010000134.1, from coordinate 1,546 downwards.
TCTGCCTCCACTGCCGGCTTTTTGCAGAGCCTGACGGTCGTGATCGTGCCGTTTGCCAACGCCGCCCTGCTGCGCCGCGCCCCCGAGCGCAAAGTGCTCGTCGGCACCGCCATCGTCACCTGCGGTATGTTGCTGCTCTCGGGCGCCGACTTCACCAGCCTGAACCCGGGCGCGCTCATCATGCTGCTCTCCGCCTTTGTCTACGCCGGACACATCATTGTCGCCAAGCGGTTTGTCGAAGAAGTCGATCCGCTGTCCCTGGGCGTTTGGCAGCTGGGCTTTGGCGGCCTGTTCTCGGGCATTGCCGCATGCGTCTTTGGCGGTTTCACACTTCCCAGCACGCCCAGCGAGGTCGTGGTCGTCGTCGCACTCGCACTCATCTGCTCTGCCTACGGCTTTATCACCCAAACGCTCGTGCAGCCCCACGTGCCCGCCGAGACCACCGGCTTCGCCTTCTCGCTCGAGCCGGTCTGCTCCGCCGTCTTCTCGTTCTTCCTGGTCGGCGAGGTTCTGAGCCCCATCGCCTTCTTTGGCGCTGCACTCATCCTCAGCGGCGTCATGGTGGCAACCGTCGAGCTTCCGCTCCTCCGCGCACATGGACAGGCTCGCATGGCGGGAGCGCCCGAGCACGTCTCGTAGACACTACTCCTCATACGGCCGCGGCATAAAGGTCTCCGGTGCGCCTTTACAATAGATGCAAACAGAGCATCTGACGTAAAGGAGCCCCATGGACGCCGCGACCCGCGACCGCAACATAGCAACTTGGTTGGGCGATGCACCGCAGCCGGTACGTGACACTACGAACCAGCTGCTCGAGCGCATCGCCCTTTTGCGTGCCGAGCAGACTATCTACCCGGCACAAGACGACATCCTCAATGCCCTCGCCTACACGCCGGCCGACCAGGTCAAGGTTGTCATCTTGGGTCAAGACCCCTATCACGGACCCAACCAGGCAATGGGGCTGTCGTTCTCGGTCCCCGCGACGCAAACCAAGTTGCCGCCGAGCCTGCGCAACATTTACAAGGAACTCAAAGCCGATCTGGGTTGTCCCATTCCCGCCACGGGAGACCTAACCCCATGGGCACAACAGGGCGTCCTGCTCCTCAACACTACGCTCACCGTGCGCGAGCATGCCGCCAACTCGCACGCCAAACTGGGCTGGAGCACGCTCACCGACTACGTTATCGAACGCTGCTGTCAGCTGCCCCAGCCGGTAGTCTTTTTGGCATGGGGCCGCTTTGCCCAGCAGATGGTCGAGGGCAAGCTCGTCGCAACTGACGCGGGCAAGGCAACCGACAAGTTCTGCCTGGCCTCCACGCACCCCTCGCCGCTTTCGGCCAACCGCGCCACGGCAGAACTCCCTGCTTTTATGGGATCGCGTCCCTTCTCGGCAGCCAATCGGCTACTCGAACAACACGGCTCGACCCCCGTCAACTGGACTTGCCTCGGCTAGAAGTCGATACATCAAAAACGCACCCGACGGCTTTTGAACTGCCTCCCATTTCTTGGACACGAGAAATGGGAGGCTTTTTATGCGTATCGACTT
>CABUZI010000133.1 GCA_902496005.1 uncultured Collinsella sp. | reverse complement strand
CGGTCCAAGAAATCGTCCGCACCCCCAAACAGACCGTATTCCACCGCAACTTCCTTTTTGGCAGAGGAGAGTCCATGCTGCAGGTCATCATTTCGCCCGCCAAGCAGATGCGCGCGGCCCAAGATGCTTTTGAAGTCCTGGGCATTCCACCTTTTGCGCACGAGACGGCTCGCCTCCACCGCGCACAGCTAGATATCGAACGAAATGAAGGCAGCGGCGGCCTGCAGGCCCTTTGGAACGTGAGCGACAGGCTGCTTATAACGTGCCGGGATACGCTTCACGAATTTATGCCCGTCCTGAGCGATGCCGACCTCGCCGATCCCGATATCGCGCGTCGAATCTCCCCCGCCGTCATGTCCTACCACGGCATCCAATACCAAAGCATGGCGCCCGAGGTCATGGATGCCGCACAGCTCGACTGGCTGCAAAACCATCTCTGGATCCTCTCGGGACTCTACGGATGCGTGCGCCCCTTTCATGCCGTTGAACCGTATCGGCTGGAGATGGGCGCGAAACTTGCCGTCGACGATGCCCGAGACCTCTACGCGTTTTGGGGCGACAAGCTCGCACGGGTCATCGCTCCGGCGGGCTCCAACGCTACGATCGTCAACCTCGCCAGCGCGGAATACGCCAAAGCCGTTCTGCCCCGCCTCACCACCGATGCCGCGGTCGTCACATGTCTCTTTGGCGAAGGCATCCGCAACGGCAAGCCCATCCAGCGCTCGACCGCCAGCAAAAAGGCGCGCGGCTCCATGGTGCGCTGGATGGCAGAAAACAAGCTCGAGGATGTAAGTGGGCTCACCGCGTTCGACGTTGGTTATCGTCACTTTCCCGAGCTTTCAAATGAAAACACTTTGGTCTTCCTAAACGAACAGGCCTTGTAGGACCACCGCTACTTTGAATGTGCTGCCTAGGCACGGCGTTTATTCCGCCAAGCCGTCGGCTTTGGCAATTTCATTTGTCGAGCCGTCCTGATAGGTAATCTTGACATGCTCCACCTCGGATACCTTGACGCCCGACGGGGGCTCCAGGCGCCATTCCGTCAGCGCGATATCCATCGTCGTGGGCACATCTCCTTGATCTTTGAGCTCGACCGACAGCGTCTTAAGCGACGCATCGAAGGTCACACGCTCGATCTCTTCACCAGGAATAGACCCGCCGCTCAGCTGCAGTTGCATAAACTCATCGCGCGGATACCAATAGTCGCCCGGCGCGGCAACGGTATTGCCGCCAGCGACCTTTACCGTCATGATCGGCAGGGCATCGTCGGCCTCAAACTCCCAGGCAGCGCCGCCGCGACCGCCAAACGTCCAGATACAAAAGGCAATCACCAGCACGGCAAGCACCGCAAAACCAATCGCGACAAGGCCATGGTGCGCACGGCTTTCCTCAGCCGATACATCCCATTGCGTCTCTCGATATAGATGCTTGTCTTCCATGTTCGCCTCCCCACAGGCACGCTCGTTGGCCCAATCGTACCCATTCAGGCTATACTTGAGCCCATTACATAAACGGGGAGCTTGCAGGACGGGACGGCAGGCTGAGATTGGGCGCGCCCGCCCTGACCCGCAAACCTGATATGGGTAATGCCAACGAAGGGAGCCGTGCCAATGAGCACACTGACCGAGCCCAAGCTCGTCACGCAAATCGACTTCGCCCGCGCCGGGCAGATCACGCCGCAGATGAAGGAAGTCGCCGAGCGCGAGCATCGCGAACCCGAGTACATCCGCGAGCGTGTAGCCGACGGCCGCATCGCCATTCCCGCCAACATCGTGCATATCAAAAAGGGCATGCGCGCCTTTGGTGTCGGTGAGGGACTGTCCACCAAGGTCAACGTGAACTTGGGCATCTCGGGCGACAAGGCCGATGCCGCCGAGGAATGGAAGAAGGTCAAGATCGCCGAGGACTTTGGCGCCGACGCCATCATGGACCTCTCCAACTCGGGCAAGACACGCCAGTTCCGCCAGCAGCTCATCGACGAGACGCCGCTCATGGTGGGCACCGTCCCCATGTACGACGCCATCGGCTACATGGAAAAGCCGCTGGTCAAGCTTACCAAGGATGACCTGCTCGAGGTCGTGCGCGCGCACGCCGAGGACGGCGTGGACTTTATTACCATCCACTGCGGCATCAATAAATCGGTCATCAAAACCTTCAAGGAGACCGGCCGCCTCATGAACATCGTCAGCCGCGGCGGCTCGCTGCTGTTTGGCTGGATGGAGGTCACCGGCAATGAGAACCCCTTCTACGAGTTCTACGACGAGGTGCTCGAGATCTGCCACGAGTACGACGTGACGATCTCGCTCGGCGATTCCTGCCGCCCGGGCTGCCTCTACGATTCCAACGATGCCACCGAGACCGCCGAGATGATCGAGCTGGGCAAGCTGTGTAAGCGCGCATGGGCCGCCGGCGTCCAGGTTATGGTCGAGGGACCGGGCCACATGGCGCTCGACGAGATCGCCGCCAACATGAAGCTGCAGAAGCGCCTGTGCCACAACGCCCCGTTCTATGTGCTGGGGCCGCTGGTGACCGATATCGGCGTGGGTTACGACCACATCACCGCAGCCATCGGCGGCGCCATCTCCGCAAGCTCCGGCGCCGACTTCCTGTGCTACGTGACGCCGGCAGAGCACCTATGCCTGCCTAACGCCCAGGATGTGCTCGACGGCCTCATGGCCACTAAGATTGCCGCGCACGCCGCCGATATCGCCAAGAAGGTACCGCACGCCCGCGACATGGACGACAAGATGGGCCAGGCACGCCGCAAACTCGACTGGGATGCCATGTGGAAGTGCGCGCTCGACCCGGTTACGGGCAAGAAGCGCTATGAGGAATCCCCTGCCGCCACCGAGGGCACCTGCACCATGTGCGGCAAGATGTGCGCCGTCCGCACCGTCAACAAGGTGTTCGAGGGCACGACGATCGACCTCGGCATGGAGGACTAGCCTTTACGAGGCAATCGCCCGCAAGCCTGCTGCGGGGCCCGTCAATTGTTGACGTGTGAACATTTGCTAACATTTGCGTAAAGATTGCACCACCAGCCCGGGATCGGCATACAGCCGGCCCGGGCAACTTTATAATGCAGGTAGAAGACCCATTTGAATCCAACCGAACAAGGGAGCGAACATGGATCGTAGCAAGGTACCTGCCGTTCTATCCATCGCAGGATCCGATTCCAGCGGTGGCGCCGGCATTCAGGCAGACATTAAGACCATCACGGCGCACCGTCTGTATGCCGAGACGGCCATCACCGCCATCACTGCACAAAACACGCTCGGCGTCACCGCCGTACAGAATATCTCCCCTGATATCGTCGCTGCGCAAATTGACGCCGTCTTTGACGATATTCGCCCGAGCGCCGTCAAGATCGGCATGGTCTCCTCTGCCGAGATTATCGAGGTTATCGCCGACCGCTTGAGTGCCCGGAACGCAACGAACGTGGTCGTTGACCCCGTCATGGTCGCCACCTCGGGCGCTCGTCTCATTGCCGAGGATGCCTCCGAGGCACTCACGCGTCGCCTGTTCCCGTTGGCAACCGTCATCACGCCCAACATTCCCGAGGCTATGGCGCTGCTCGATTACGAGGTCGATTCCGAGCGCACGCAGCAAAATGCCGCCATGCTTCTCACCCGCCGCTTTGGCTGCGCGTCTCTCGTTAAGGGCGGGCATTTTGTCAACGAGGCCAACGATGTGCTCGCAGAGCCCGCGCCGCTCGATGACGAGGGCAACCATCTGGGCGATCCGCTCACCACATGGTTCCGCCACAAGCGCATCGAGACCGGCAACACGCATGGCACCGGTTGTACGCTTTCGTCCGCCATTGCTTGCGCATTGGCACAGGGCATGGATCTTGCCGACGCTGTCAACGCCGGCAAGGCCTACCTAACCGGCGCTCTCGCCGCCGGCTTTGACATGGGCAAAGGCTCCGGCCCCGTCAACCACATGTGGCAATATTAAGATTCGCAGCCCAAAACCACTGCAAAGGGGAAAGGCACCTTTGCAGTGGTCCTCACAAACATCTCAATCTGTAACAGTTAGAGCCCATTTTTCGGCCCACCTGTTACAGATCTAGACATTCAAATTCCGCTGAGAAGATAATCTCGATCTGTAACAGTAACTCGGCAAAATCGACCCTAGATGTTACAGGTCGAGACAAACGACCGATATCGACCTGAATAATCTCAATCTGTAACATCTAGCCCGTTTTCGGCCTTACAACTGTTACAGATCAAGACAAACAAATCAAAAACCACCCCTAAAAGGGGTGGTTTGCTCTTAGGGTATAACCCTTGGGTTTCCGGCACGCGTCTAAAGGCGCCGGCCCTCACGGGGTTCGGGCCGCACTGCAGGTTGACCCGTGACGGGCCGGTCAAACCGGCGCTATTTGCGCCCCGGCCCCCTATCGAAGGGGTCCTCGTGCTCCTTGACGCTCAGCCGGTCGAGCGCGATGTCGGCCTTCTCCT
>CABUZI010000132.1 GCA_902496005.1 uncultured Collinsella sp. | reverse complement strand
CGGCGCCGAAGAGCTCGACGGCCCGCCTCCTGGACTCCAGGTCGTGCTTCACCCTGAGGTCTATACTCATGGAAAACCTCCCATTTCCCGATGTCCAAGAAATGGGAGGCAGTTCACAGACACCTTTGTGGTGGTTTATGCTTTCCGGGTGGAAGGGAGCGAGCAATGGCGTCTGAGGGCTTTTTTGAACGGGTGTACGAGGTGGTCGAGCAGATCCCCGAGGGGATGGTCGCCACTTACGGTCAGGTGGCACTGCTTGCCGGTCGTCCACGAAGTGCGCGGTATGTGGGCTACGCGCTGCACAGCAATCCGCGCCCCGGCCAGATTCCCTGCCATCGCGTGGTGTTTGCCGACGGCCGTATCTGTGAGGGCTTTGCCTTTGGTGGCCCCGATGCTCAGCGCGAGCTCTTAATGGGGGAGGGCGTGACGTTTGCCGATCCCATGCATGTTGATCTGGCCGCCTGTCGTTGGCCGGCCGGGCTGTAGTGGCGGGCTTCGTCAAAACCACCACAGAGGCGCCCGTCCCCTTTGTGGTGGTTTTCCGTTGCAGGTTTACCGGAGCTAACTTATGGAGAAGGTATGGCGGCGCACATTGACGCTAGAAAGTAAACCACGGTGAACTATATTGGTTTCAGCAACGGAGCAGGCAATAGGCGATGAAAAAGCCTGCCCTGTTGAGTTTGATTCGCATCCCTCCCCTCTGTGCGATTCAACGGTGTACTTCGGGAACAGGCCCGCTGGCAACTATCTGCCAGCGGGCCTGTTCCTGTTTGTCGGGAGAGTGTGATGGACGGAGCCGAAGCGGTCCGCTCCAAAAAAGGCGGACGCCGTAGCGCCCGCCCTATAGCAATCGAAAGCTCAAGCCAGCAGATCGGTCTAGTACACCATACCCATGGCGTCCTGAACCTCTGCCAGGGTCTGCTCGGCGATCTCGTTGGCGCGACGGTTGCCCTCGTGCAGCACGTCCTTCACGTAATCCAGATCGTTCTCGTAGCGCTGGCGACGCTCGCGGATAGGTGCGAAGTACTCGTTGACGGCCTCGGTCACGTACTTCTTGAGCTGGCCGGAGCCGCCCATGCCAATCTCCTCGGCAATTTCGACCTCGGAGCGACCGGTGCAGATGGCGGCCGTCGAAAGCAAACCAGACACGCCGGGGCGGTTCTCGGGATCGAATGTGATCATGCGCTCGGAGTCGGTCTGGCTCTTCTTGATGCGCTTGGCCGTCTCCTCGGCGGTCATCGAGATGTTGATGGCGTTGCCGTAGCTCTTGCTCATCTTGCGACCGTCCAGGCCCGGCAGCAGCGGGGTCTCGGACAGCAGCGCGTCGACCTCGGGGAACACCTTGCCGTAGCGGTTGTTAAAGCGGCGGGCGATGGTGCGGGTGAGCTCGATGTGCGGCAACTGGTCGCGACCGACGGGCACCACGTTGCCCTTGCAGAACAGGATGTCGCAGGCCTGATGCACCGGGTAGGTGAGCAGAAGGCCGGTAAGCTCATGGCCCGAGGCCTCCATCTCGGCCTTGACGGTGGGGTTGCGCGCCAGCTCGGCCTCGGACACCAGCGACAGGAACGGCAGCATGAGCTGGTTGGCGGCGGGCACGGCGGAGTGCGCGTAGATCATGGTCTTGTCGGGGTCGATACCGCAGGCAAGGTAGTCCATGACCATGTTGTACACGTTGTCCTGGATGTGCTCGGTCGTGTCGCGGTCGGTGATGACCTGGTAGTCGGCGATGAGCACGTTGGTCTTGGCGCCCATGTTCTGCAGCTCAACACGGCCCTTGAGGGTGCCGAAGTAGTGGCCCAGGTGCAGACGGCCGGTGGGGCGGTCGCCGGTGAGCATGGTGAACTTCTCGGGCGTCTTGGCCAGGCCCTCGCGAATGGCGTTGCTCTTTTGCAGTGCGACTTCGTAGCTGTTCTCGTTTGGCATGATTGCTCCTAACGTATGTTCATGGGTCAAGATGATAGCGCGTTTATTGGAGGGGCGGTGCGTAAGTAGGCGAGGGGCGGGAGAGGGACGCGCGTGGTGCGGTATGTGCGATGGGTGCGGCGCGGCCGCGCTTGGCTAACGGTGCCTTGGCACATCCTCGGCAGCTTGCCCTAGAGCTTGTGGTGGCGCTCTTCTTTGCGCTCCTCGGCTGCCTGCTCCTCCTGCTTAAAGGCGGGGTCGTCGGGGGTGACGAGCTCGTCCTCGTGCGTGCGCTTGTTGTAATGGTGGCGCAGCACGGGCTCAAACAGATGTAGATGTTTGGCAAAGGCCGCCGAGCCAATGGCGAGCACGGTAAAGATGAGCACACGCATGGGCACCTCGACCTGGTTAATCGCGGCGGCGCCGGCCGAAAGCATGATGCACCAGGCATAGATGAGCAGCGCAGCCTGTTTTTGGTTGTAGCCTTCTTGGATCAGGCGATGGTGGATGTGGCCCTTGTCGGCCTGCCCGATGCTAATGTGGGCGCACTTGCGGCGCACGATGGCGCTAAACGTGTCGATGATAGGCACGCCGGCAACGATGAGCGGGATGATAAGCGAGGTGAGTGCGGCGGTGCGGCTCACGTTGAGCAGCGAGATGGAGCCCAGCGCAAAGCCCAGAAGCAGCGACCCCGAGTCGCCCAAGAAGATGCTTGCGGGGTTGAAGTTGTAGCGCAAAAAGGCCAGACAGGCGCCAAAGAGCGCAATGGAGAGCGCGGCGGCGTCGATGCGGCCCGAGAGAACGGCCATCGAAAACATGGTGAACGACGCGATGCCGCAGATGCCCGTGGCCAAGCCGTCGAGGCCGTCGATGAGGTTAATGATGTTGGTGAATGCCACCAGATAGATCACGGTGATGGGGTAGGCGAGCCATCCGAGCATGATCTCGCCGGGAGCAAACGGGTTGACGATGACGCCGATTTTTAGGCCGCCCATGCAGGCGATAAGCGCGGCGAGGACTTGTCCGGCCAGCTTTTGCTTGGGCGTGAGCTGGAAGACGTCGTCGATAGCGCCGGTCGCAAAGATGACGGTAAAGGAGAGCGCCAGCATGGGATAGCTAATGTGAAGGCGCGGGTGCGGCACCAGGACGGGTGGCCAGCCTAGGTACCAGGTGCCTAGGATTTGCACAATGCAGGCAACGACCAGGCCCAAAAACACCGCCGTTCCGCCCAAACGCGGGATGGGCCTGGTGTTGATGCGGCGCTTAGAAGGATAGTCGACGGCATCGAGCTTAATTGCCAAGCGCTTGACCAGGGGCACCGCGAGGAAGGTCGTGATAAAAGCCGCCGCTGCCACGCATAGGTACGGTATGTAGCTCGGGGATGAAGCCATGAATCTAAAAACCGCCAAGCGTCGAAGGAAAAGGTCAGAAGAACGCCATGCGCAAAGGGCATAGCCGAACCATGATACTCGACCAAGGGGGGTGCATGTAATTGCACGCAGCGATAATCACGCGCTTACCAGATATTGGGATGTTGTCGATGGCTTGTCGGGATGCCGGCGGGGATCCATATGGACTGTATGGTGATTTTCGGCAAAAGAAAACCACCCCCCACGTTACGAAAATGAACCCACCTAAAACAGGTGGGTGCCCTCATCGACTGTTCCAGCGTCCTTAACAACGAAGGATACCTGTACTAGGTACGACTGTGTGGGCTCCCTAAATAAACGCGACGGTTCACCCAGTTGCTCCGCGGGGGGCGGAATAACTACATCATAAAGCCGCACTTTGTGGATTCCAGTCTTGACATTACAAAAATCGTGTCGGACGATTACGGCGCCTTGGGCTCGAGCCGTCTGTGGGGTTGATCCCTTTACGTTTGAGCTGCTGAATCGTTGTTTTGGAGCATGGTTTTATGCCGACGTCGTTGACCGAACTTTTTTCGCCCGCCTGCCATTTGTGTCCGCGCCGTTGCGGCGCGGCGCGCGATGAGGGCGCGCACGGCGTCTGCGGTGCTAACGACACGCTCAAGGTGGCCCGCGCCGCGCTTCATATGTGGGAGGAGCCGCCTATCTCGGGCGAGGCCGGTTCGGGCACGATCTTCTTTAGCGGCTGCTCGCTCAAATGTATCTACTGCCAGAACCACGAGATCTCGACCGGCAATTTTGGCCTTGAGATTTCGCCTGAGCGCCTGGTCGAGATTATGCTGGAACTGCAGGACCAGGGTGCCAACAACATCAATTTGGTGACGGCGACGCACTATGCGCACCTGTTGCCTGCCGCGATTGCCGCGGCACGGGCGCGCGGACTGGTTATCCCAATCGTCTACAACACGAGTGGTTACGAGCGCGCGAGTGCCGTGGCGGCGCTGGGCGACCTGGTCGATGTGTGGCTCACCGACTTTAAATATGCCGATGCCGGGCTTGCGCAGTCGCTCTCCCATATAAAGGATTACCCGCGTGTGGCCGTGTCGGGTCTGGCCCAGATGGCGCGCGAGATCGAGCGCCGCGGGGGAGAGTTGGTGGACGAGGACGGGCTTATGAAGCGTGGCATGATCGTGCGTCACCTGGTGCTTCCGGGGCATGCAGACGATTCGTGT
>CABUZI010000131.1 GCA_902496005.1 uncultured Collinsella sp. | reverse complement strand
TGCGCGATAGGAATCGAAGGTCGTGAGCGCCTGCTCAACGTTTGTGTATACCTTCCATGCGCCAAAGACCTTATAGTTTTCGCCGTGCTGGACGATAAACTGATGGACATCTTCGTAGGGATAGCCCAAAAAATAGCCAATTTCGTGGGGGAACTCGCATATGCACCCCGTATCGCAGTGCCTATTTCGCGCGAGTGCGCAGACGCTGCCGTCATAGGCGCTTTCTGCGGCATTGCTGCTTGCCAGCGTGATGCGCGCGGCGAGATGCACCAGGGATGTGGGCAGGTTGTGGACATCGTAACCTTCGGCGGCTAGCGCCGTCGTGGCACGGGGGTCGGAGAGGTATCGCATGAGGTCCGCAGGGCGATACACATAGATGAGCGCTCCGCAGGGGCGCCAGACCAAAACGCTCATATGGATTCCGAGTGGCTGGAGCTCGCGGTTGCATTGGGCTATGACGGCGAGCAGGCGAGAGCGTCGCTCTTCGATATGGGCGGCGCCGGGTTTTCCGTTTTGGTTGGCGTAAACGCCGGGATAGGTAAAGAGCGAAGCCGGCTTGATACCTGCGAGCGTAGGGGAGCAGTTGCGCACGACAGCCGTTTGGTATGTTGGGATGTCAATGGTTCGAGTCACGATGCTCCTTTCGGGTCCTCAGTTGTTAGCCTAGGAAAACTTATACACGAAAGTAAGCCATGGTCAACAAAAAAGTTTGAAGAGGGAAACTAATTGACCGAACGGACACGATTTTGGGTTAAGATGGGGACACCCCATGGGGGTATCTAGATAGTGCTACTTGAAAGGGGAACGCATGAGCGACTTGCTCAACCCTGCGAATCTCATCGTGTTGGCCGTCATTGCCGTCGGCATGTTTTTTGGACTGCGTCGCATTGTCGCTTCGACACACGGAAAGAGCTGCTGCAGCGATGGTGCGAGCGGCAAGAAGGCCAAAAAGGTTGTTGTGGTGGATACCGATGCATCGCACTATCCCTATAGCGATGAGCTGCTCATCGGCGGCATGAGCTGTGACGGCTGCGCTCAGAACGTAGCCAATGCCCTCAATGCACTGGATGGCGTGTGGGCAACGGTGACGTATGCGGACCACACGGCACGCGTGCGCTCCAAGCAGCCGGTTGATCGTGATGTCCTCGAGAAGGCCGTGAAAGACGCGGGCTACTACGTCATGACGCTGTAAGCGTTGCTCTGGATGCGCGTCCTTGTCTAGGCTCGTCCGCGTAGCTCGATGTCCTGGATGTCGTCGAAGTCGATGGCGATATCCCTGAGTTTGAGTAGCTTGAACGCAGGGAGCACCTCATCAAGGATGCCCGTGCGAGTGCGATAGCCGTACGCATCGTAATAGGTGACGCGCACCAAGTCGCCGCGTTTGAGGCCCTCGAGCTTTTGCGAAAGCTCGAGGGCTTTTTCTTCTGTGAGTTCGCATTTTGGCTCGGCGGTGATCTCTTGTTTACGCACGAGCTCGTAGTATCCCGTGAGGGCGGCAAAGGGCATAAACTGCGCGGCACGGCCGGCACGGACGGTGCCGTTGGCGGTGAGCTTTGGGTCGGCGGAACGACGTCTTCCCTCGGGGTCCGCTAGGCGTTCAAAAGGTGTCGGTGGCCGCATCGGCTGTTGTTGGGACTTAGGCACGATGTCCTCCTACCTGATCGTTGCGTTCGCGCGCGGTGGCGCCGGCGGTAAAGCTTAATCCCTTGACGAGCGCGTTCTTGCCGTACTTGCCTTTCACGGCCAGGACGGCGCGCGCCAGGTCGCGCTCGCGCTCATCGGCCTCGATATCGCTGAACAGATCGATGGTGGCAAATTCCTCGGGCATGAGGTTGCCAAATCCCAGATTGATGCGCTTGACCGGTCGTTTGGGATCGACAGTCTGCGCCCAGAGCTCATCGAAATAGCCCATGATCTTCTTGAACGAATTGGTACGCTCGGGCAGCTTTCGCGAGGCGTTGGAGTGCGCAAAGAGTGCGGCATAGCCACCGCGCGGTTTGCCGCCATGCTCTCCCACAAAGATGCCATCGATTGCCTGCGCCTCACGTACCAGACGACGCCGTTCGTCATCGCGCTGGACGGGCTTGGGCGCACGGGGTGCGAGCTCGGGGCCGGCGGTTGCGGTGGGTTCGATGCTCGACGTACTCGAGCGCAGGTGTCCGCATCCGTCCACATATTGTGCAGTGCCGCTGGCATCAAGCCTGCGGATGTCGGTGCGCTCGCTTGCATAGCCCACAAAGAGCGAGATGCTGTCGCACACCACGTGCTTGTCGATCAAATCCAGCACGGCGGCATCGACCATCTCGCGCAAGACGGTGTAGGCCTGCTCGTAGGCATAACCCTTCGAGAGCACCTGTCCCGTGGTGGTCGAAGTTGCTTGCGGGCGATAGGCTTGGATATCGGCGATGGTTGTCGGCTCGCGCCCGAAGGCGTGGTCGATGAGATATTCGGCATTGACGCCGAGCTCGTCGTAAAGCAGGTTTTCGTCGAGCGCCGCGACGCCCATCAGATCGTAGACGCCGTATTTCTCGAGGCGGGCTGCCACGCCGGGACCGATGCCCCAGATATCGGTGATGGGACGATGGGGCCAGATCTCCTTGCGAAAGGCCTCGTCGTCGAGTATGCCGATGCGGCTGGGTACGTGCTTGGCGGTAATGTCGAGCGCTACCTTGGCCTGGAATAGGTTGGGGCCGATGCCGACCGTCGCCGTGATGCCGGTGCGCGCGAGGACCTCGTCGCGCAGCGTGCAGGCGAACCCTTCCGCATCGGTGTGATAGAGGTCCAGATAGGGCGTCACGTCGATAAAGCACTCATCGATGGAGTAGACGTGCACGTCCTGGGGGCTGACGTATTCCAGATAGATACCGTAGATTTTCGCCGACACCTCCATGTAATGCTGCATGCGCGGTACGGCCGTGATGTAGTCGATGCCATCGGGAATTTCGAACAGACGGCAGCGATTGTGTATCCCGAGGTCCTTCATGGCCTGTGTGATGGCGAGGCAGATGGTCGTGCGTCCGCGTGATTCGTCGGCAACGACTAGGTTGGTGGTGAGTGGATCGAGCCCGCGGTCCACGCACTCGACGCTGGCATAAAACGTCTTGAGGTCGATGCAGATGTAGGTGTGCTGCTCGTGCGCCACGCGTCCTCCCATCAAACACATGTTCTTATCGAATACCTGTTCGATAATACCCGCTCGACCGGACACCGTCAAAACCTGTCCCTTTTTGGCGGGTATGGTCGTGCGGCTGCATCGGGTTTTTAACGCAGCCCTAAAGAGCGCGAAACAGCTCGGAAAAGCTCGCTTCGTAGCATGAGCCTAACGATCGATACCGCCTATACGCACGGAAGGGTTGTGGAGAAGATGGTCAATTATGGGTTTGGTATGCCGACGCGCTTGGTTGCGGATGGGGATGTGGCTCGCTGGTGCGGGCGATTGGTTGCCCACTATGGCGGCACCAAGGCACTGGTCGTGCTGGGAGGCGACAAGCATGCGCGCGACGAGCTTGTCTCGGCGGCACTTGGCTCGCTTGATCGAGCCCTACTCGAGCGTGTGCTTTTCCGCTGCGGCTCGTTTGAGGGCGACGGGGGAGACGAGCTGATCAACGAAGCCGTGGCCCTGGCGACCGACGAGGGCGTGGACTTTGTCCTGGCGATTGGCGATGCCGATACTGCTGGCTTTGCGCGCGAGCTCGCGCGTCGCATGGCGGCGCTCGATGCCGGCGAAGACGGCTTTGTGCCTTATGGATGCATTGTCTCGGAGGGCAAGGTGCCTGCTGTCGTGGGCGCCGGCGAGGCTCCCGTTTTTGCCATTATCGCCCCCGAACTTCTGAAGGGCATCGGGTCTCCTCTGCGTGAGTTGCTCGGTAGCGTCTGCGCCGCGGCCTAATATGTGCCATAAAGGGACGGATTATTTTTGGTTGGTAAAGCGTTTGACCTGCCAAAATAAGCCTGTCCCTTTTTGGTCGGTTGCCGTTTGGGGGCCGATTGGCAACGCTCGCTGATTGTAGTCTTGACCTGCGCTAGAATAGTGCCATCTGAATGTCCGGGTGCATGGAGGCGTGCGCCCGTATGCTGAGGAGGACTCTATGGCAACTGTTGCCGCACCTATCGATGCTACGTCGACTGCCGCTTGGAAGGCACTCGAGGCTCATCAGGAGAAGCTTGAGGCCGATGGTATCGACCTCAAGGCCTGGTTCGCCGCCGATGCCGAGCGCGTGAACAAGCTGAGCTTTGACGCCGGTGACCTGCACTTCGACCTATCCAAGAACCTGGTGACCGACGAGACCGTCAAGCTGCTGTGCGATCTTGCCCGCGAGGTGAAACTCGAGGAGCGCCGCGACGCCATGTTCTCCGGCGAGCACATCAACACCACCGAGGACCGCGCCGTCCTGCACACCGCGCTGCGCCGTCCGGCAAGCGAGAAAGGCCAGCTCATCGTCGACGGCCAGGACGTCGTCGCCGACGTGCACGAGGTCCTCGATCGCATGTATGCCTTCGCCGAGCGCT
>CABUZI010000130.1 GCA_902496005.1 uncultured Collinsella sp. | reverse complement strand
CGGAGCAGCCTCCTCACCAGTTGCAGACACGGCCTTCTCAGCCGCTACAGGCGTAGGCGTCGAAGCAGCCTTAGGCGTCTCAGGAGCCGAGGCTTGCGCGGGCGCCGCGACCTGGTCCGACGCAACCGGTGCAGCGGGAGCGGCTTGCGTCGTCGTTATTTCGTTTTCTTGCTGTTGATCAGACACAGTGTTTGCTCAACTTTCTTTTCAAGCCCTGTGATCACATGCTCCCTGCATAAACCTTCAGGGCGGCTAAACAGTCTAGCTCCGTCAAATACCGACGGACATCATCGATCTGTATCGAGATATTTGCGTCATATACGCAGCGTTAGTGTAACACAACCGCCGCCACCTGCAACTTAGTCATTGGGGACGTTCTTAAACGACTAGTCAAAAGGGACATTCTTCCCCTAAGGCGCCTTGAAATGGAGCGACTAAGGAGCAAATCCGTGGCGTCGGGATTCGCCGTGTCACGAAACGCGCCTATCTACTACGCTTGCCCCCGGACCCCTGACCATACCCTTGTTTTTTCAAAAACAACGAGTCTGCTACCTGCGGTTTTAATATCGTACTTTTCGGCATGGTTCGGGATATGCGTCCAAACGTAGGAGATGAGCCCAATTCGTGGCGGACGGTATCCCGCCACCCCTCCTCGAGACAAAAATGATCCGTTTTCCTCCGTCCCAAGGGACAATTTTCAAAACTATGCCAGATTACGGGGCCCGAATGATGCAAGCCAACCATACCCTGCATTTTCAAGAAACAATAAACCGTCTACCTGCAGTTTTATTTTCACTGCTTTCGCCATGGTCGCTAGGCAGCGATTCAGCCCCGTAAAGCGGTATAGTTGCTTTTTTGTAGCATTTTCCAACACGCCCAAAAGCCCCGCCAAACGAAAAAAGCCCGACCTCCGCATGGAGATCGGGCTTATAGGGCTCAGCAAAGCCGAACCTACACGGTCAAATGACTCGCAGATTACATCTGCTCGGGCGCAGAAACGCCAACGAGGATGAGCACCAGGGCGAGCGTCACGCGGACGGCGTCGCAAGCGGCCAGACGGGCGCGCGAAAGCTCGGGGTCGACGGGACGGCCCTCGCTCGGCAGAACCTGGCAGGCAGCGTAGAAGCTGTGGAAGTCGCCGGCGAGCTCCTCAGCAAAGTGCGTCAGACGGAACGGGGCGCGGTCGCGAGCGCAGCTGGCGATGAGGTCGGTGAGCTCGTTGAGCTTGCGCGAAAGGGCGAGCTCGGTCGGGTCGGTCAGCAGCGAGTAATCGACGTTCTCACCGATGGCCTTGGCGGCGACGGCCTTCATGCCCATCTCGTCAGCCTGCTCGGGCGTAACGTCAGCGGCACGACGCAGGATGGAGCACACGCGGGCGTGAGCGTACTGCACGTAATAGACCGGGTTGGAGTTGTCGCGCTTCTTGACGGCCTCGATATCGAAGTCGACCATCTGGTTGGAGCTCTTGGAGATGAGCGTGTAACGAGCGGCGTCGGAGCCGACCTCGTCGACGAGCTCCTGCAGGGTCACCATGGTGCCCTTACGCTTGGACATACGGACGGGCTTGCCGTTGCGCAGCAGGTTGACGAGCTGGCCCAGCAGAACCTCAAACTTGCCGGGATAGCCAAGAGCGTCGCAGACGCAGCGGACGCGCTCGATGTAGCCGTGGTGGTCGGCACCCCAGATGTCGATGACGTGGTCGACGCGCTGGAACTTATCCCAGTGATAGGCAACGTCGGATGCAAAGTAGGTGTACTCGCCGTCGGACTTGATCAGGACGCGGTCCTTGTCATCGCCCAGGTCGGTGGAGCGGAACCACAGGGCGCCGTCCTTGGTGTAGAGGTAGCCCATCTTGTCGAGCTTCTCAAAAGCGCGGTCGACGGCAGAGGTGCCGGCGGTCTCGCCCTCGGTGTCCTTCACGTACAGCGAACGCTCGGAGTACCAACGATCGAAGTCGCAGTTGACGGCATGGCAGAGGTCGCGCATGTTGTCGACCATCTTCACGTAGCCGCGCTCACGGAAGCTCTCCATGCGCTCCTGCGGATCGGCCTCGACCCACTTGTCGCCGTCGGTGCGCCAGAACTCGGCAGCCTCGTCGATGATGTAGTCGCCGCCGTAGGAATCCTTGCCCAGGGTCTCGGCAAAGTTGTCCTGATACGGATGGGTCTCGGGGTGCTCGTCGTTCTCGTCGGCAACAAAGGCGTCGCGGTCGGCGATCAGCAGCTTGTGAGCCTCGTCGATATCCACGCCCTGCTTGGCGATGATGTCGGCAAGCTGCATATAGCGCGTGCTGATGGAGTTGCCGAAGGTGTTCATCTGAGAGCCGTGGTCGTTGATGTAGAACTCACGCTGGATGTCGTAACCGGCGTGGTCCATGACGCGGCAGAGCGAGTCGCCCAAAGCGGCCCAGCGGCCGTGGCCGATGTGCATGGGGCCGACAGGGTTAGCGGAAACGAACTCGACCTGGGTCTTCAGGCCACCACCGACGTTGGACTTAGCGAAGTCCATGCCCTTCTCGCGGGCCTCGCCAAAGATGGCATTCTTGACGGCAACGGAGAGGTAGAAGTTGATAAAGCCGGGGCCTGCGATCTCGACCTTCTCAATCGCGGGGTCCTCGGGCATATGGGCAACGATGGCCTCGGCGATCTTGCGCGGGGCGCAATGGGCCAGCTTGGCGGACTTCAGGGCCATGGTAGAGGTCCACTCGCCATGAGAAGTGTCAGCCGGTCGCTCGATGGCGCAATCGTCAAGTTCAAATGCGGAAAGGTCGCCGGCCTCCTGGGCCGCAGCAAGCGCAGCGCGTACCAGCTCTTCAATCTTCTCGGGCATAGGTCCTCCTTGTGTTAAAGCCCCCGAGCTCTTGGTCACTCGTAGGGCAAAAGCCAGAGTTTGTAGCACTCTATCACAAGCAGTAGCTACTGTCGCAGGGTAAAGCTAATAGATATTGCATATGCACAAAATTGACTACAGCTTGTATGGAGTCACTCAAAGATGCCAGTCTGCCTGCAAATTATGCACGCATTGAAAATGCATAAAGGTGTGAATGAGCTGCGTCTTTTATCGAATACTCTTACCTATCAGAGTTGTGTGCTTTTCCTGCATAAAGTAAGGGTTTGCGCACGTCAGCGTGTTATTCTAGACATACGTAAATTCGTATAAGTTGGAGGTAGCATGTTCTCAATCGGTCAACACGTCATTCATCCGGGCCAGGGAGTCTGCACCGTCGTCGGTTTTAGGGACGACACACCGCAGCCCATGCTGCTGCTCGAGACCAAGCAGGGACATGCGCAGACGATCCTCATGTACCCCGTGGCGCAGGCCGACCGTCTGCATGCCGCCATCTCGCAGCAAGATGCCGAGCACTTGCTGAGCCACTATGACGAGCTGGAGTGCGACACCTTTACCGAGCGCAACAGCTCACTTGAGGAGACGCACTTTAAGCAGCAGCTCAAGCTGGGTGCGCCCGAGACGGTCCGCGTGGCAAAGACCATGATGCACCGCATTCGCCAGGCCGAGGAAGCTGATAAAAAGCCCAGCTCCTACTACATGCGCGTACTCAAGGAAGCCAAGCGCCGCTCCATCGAGGAGTTCGCCGTGGCCCTTGGCGTCACCGAGGAGGCCGCCGAAGCCCGCCTAGCCCAAGCCGCCCTCAACTAACCCATCCGCGCCAAAAACCACCACAAAGGGGACAGGCACCTTTGTGGTGGTTTTCTTGTTCTAGTAGTATTCATTCTTATCGATACCCACGAGCACAAGGAGTCTCCTATGGCAGAGCCGCTTACCGCCGGAATTACCCGCGACCGCGCGTTCGAACTGCTCAACGAGCACAACAAGGACCCGTTCCACATCACCCATGGCGAGACGGTCGAGGGCACTATGCGCTACTTTGCGCGCGAGTTCGACCCCGAGAACGAGGAGTTTTGGGGCATCGTCGGCCTGCTGCACGACTTGGATTGGGAGGAGCATGAGGACGACCCCATGAACCACACCATCTATGCTGCCGAGATTCTTAAGGGCGAAGGTGCGTCTCCCGAGCTCATTCGCGCCATCCAAACGCACACGTCGGACTTCAACACCTCGCTGCCCAAACCCGAGCTGCAGATGGAAAAAATCCTGTTTGCCTGCGATGAGCTCACCGGCCTGATCGGCGCTGCCGTCATCATGCGCCCGAGCAAGAGCGTTATGGACTTTACGACCAAGTCGCTCAAGAAGAAGTTCAAGGACAAGCGCTTTGCCGCCGGCTGCTCGCGCGACGTGATTTCGCAGGGCGCCGAGATGTTGGGCTGGGAGCTTCCCGAGCTCTTCGACCGCACCATCGCGGCCATGCAGTCCTTCGCCCCCGACCGCGATACCTTCCAGTCCTAACCGCCCACGCCACCTAAAACCACCACAAAGGGGACAGTGAACTGCGCCCCGAAACTTGGACTGAATAAATAGCGACTACGCCGCAAGGGCCCGGTTCCGGAACTCCTCCGGCGTCAGGCCCTTCAATCTTACCTGCCTGCGCCGCGT
>CABUZI010000129.1 GCA_902496005.1 uncultured Collinsella sp. | reverse complement strand
CGTCGGCCTTGCCGCTGCCGCCGGCATCGTTTACCGCAAGCAAATCAAGTCCGCCGCGTCGCTCAAACGCTTGACCAGCTACGCGGATGGCTATGACCTGTACGCAATCGACATCGCCTACGACTACGATCTTGATCGCATCATCGCCGCTGGCGTGCGCGACGACCAGGCCTACATCGATGCCGTGGTGGCGCAGGTGCTGCCCGGTGTGCCGGTACATGTCCGGGCGCCCCAGTTTGCCTGCAGCGCTTTTGTCGCCGTAGATGCCGAAGGCCGCGTGCGCACCGGTCGCAATTACGACTTTAAGGACGACACCTCGGCGCTGCTGGTGCGCAATCACCCACGCGACGGCTATGCCTCCATCGGGTTTGCTGCCCTTAACAACCTGGGTGATAACACTCCGCTTGACTCCGTCGGCGGACGCGCCGCCGCACTCATGGGCCCGTTTGCCCAGCTCGACGGTGTTAACGAATGCGGCGTGTCCATTGCCGTACTCACTCTGGATTCCAAGCCCTGTGACCAGGACACGCAACGCCCCGTCATCAATACCTCGCTCGCCATCCGTCTGGTGCTCGACCGTGCCGCCACCACGCAAGAAGCTGTCGACCTGCTTTCCGCCTACGACATGCACGCCATGGCAGGACGCGATTACCACTTCTTTATCAACGACGCCGCCGGTGACGCGCGCGTAGTAGAGTGGGATCCGCGCGATCCGAACCGTGCTTTCAAAGCGACTCCTGTACGCCAGGTTACGAACTTCTACGCTTGCTATGGCGACGAAGTGCTGCCCAACCAAAAGAATGACGAGCTGGGCCATGGTAAAGAGCGCGCCGTCGCAATCGCCGATGTCCTTGACGCCCACGCCGGTGCCCAGGACGAGGCAGTCGCTTGGAAGGCCCTTCGCGCCGCAGCCCAAGAGCCCAATCCGGAAGACATCACCAGCAATACGCAATGGTCGGTCATCTTTGACAATACCGAGCCCGCTGCCGCCATCACTCTGCGCCGCCACTGGGGCGACGTCGACGCCTTTGCGCTGTAAGGAGCCAGGCCCGTCGACCTTACGTTCCCTGACGTTGCTTACATTTCCATACGCTTGAGCTAACACGTTTTACCCCCGTATCAACAGTGTGCGGGGGTAAACTTATGCGCATGTTATAACTTGCCCGGAAGGATTCATCATGCTCAGGATCGGTCTTCTTACCAGTGGCGGCGACTGCCAAGCGCTCAACGCCACCATGCGCGGCATCGTCAAAACGCTTATGACCAATAGCGAAGAACCTATCGAGATCTATGGTTTTGAGGACGGCTACCAGGGCCTTATCTACAGCAGGTTCCGCGTCATGACGCCCGCCGATTTTAGCGGTATCCTCACTCGCGGCGGCACTATTCTGGGCACGAGCCGCACGCCGTTCAAGCGCCTGGATACCCCCGAAGCCGATGGTGTCGAGAAGGTGCCGGCGATGGTCCACACCTATCATAAGCTGCAGCTCGACTGCCTGTTTATGCTGGGCGGTAACGGCTCCACCAAGACCGCCAACCGCCTGCGCGAAGAGGGCCTCAACGTTATCGCCCTGCCCAAGACCATCGATAACGACACATGGGGCACCGAGCTGACGTTTGGCTTTACGAGCGCCATCGACGTCGCCACCAAGTGCATCGACGACATCCACACCACCGCTTCGAGCCACGGCCGCGTGTTCGTTATCGAGATCATGGGCCACAAGGTTGGCTGGATCCCGCTGTATGCCGGCGTCGCGGGCGGCGCGGATGTCATCTTGATTCCCGAGATCCCCTACGACATGGATAACGTCATCAAGACCATCGAGCATCGCATGGAAACCGGCAGCCGCTTTACGATTGTAGCCGTCGCCGAGGGCGCTATCTCCAAGGAGGACGCGGCGCTGTCCAAGAAGGAGTACAAGAAAAAGCTCGCCGAGCGCACGAGCCCGTCAATCGTGTACGACATCGCCAAGGAGATTGAGGCCAAGACCGGTCGCGAGACCCGCGTCGCCATCCCCGGCCACACGCAGCGCGGCGGCCAGCCCGATGCCCAGGACCGTATCTTTGCGACCCAGTGTGGCGTCGAGGCGGCACTGGGATGCCTGCGCGGCGAGTTTGGCTACATGATTGCCCTGCGTGACGGCAAGATGTGCCACATGCCGCTCGAGGAGGTCGCCGGCAAGCTCAAGTATGTCGATCCCCAGAGCGATCTGGTACGCGAGGCCAAGGCGCTGGGCATCAGCTTCGGCGACGAATAGCCTCGGCCGAAACTGCTCTCATCGGAGGCCCCAGGGCTTACCTCCCAAATCGTCCTCGGACATGTCAGGATCCCGCCGTGCGCTTCGCGCGGCGGGATCCTTCCGTCCTGCGGAAAGATTTGGGAGGTAAGCCCTGGGGCCTCCAGCGGTAACCGGGGAGGCCGAGGCTATTCGTCTTCTTGCTGCAAGTGCCTGGGGTAGGATGCGGCGTGCATTTTTTGGAGTATTCAGCAGCCGAGGGCACCTGCATACTGGATTTTGGGCGAAAGGCAGGCGCCATGGGCCGCATCCTGTAAAAAACGAGCGGCTCTTGAGGCGTTGGGGGCTCAGAATCAGGACTTTAAGCGCTGTTTTGTGCGCCCGCTCCCGCACACGCGGGCTCCGGGATGCTGAATACTCCGGAATTTGCACGCCGCCCCCTGGGGTACCCGCGGGCAAAAAGCAACCGCCCCGCCGAAATATGCAATCGGCGGGGCGGTTTATGCAAAAATGCGGTTGTGGTACGTTACAGCTCGCTACGGCTTGAATCCCAGGCAGGTTACTCGGCGCTTTTGAGGGCGCCGACCATGTCGATCTTGTTGAGGGTACGATTGGTGGCGAGGTTGACGATAAACGTAAAGCCAAAGGAAAGCACCACAGCAAGCACGTAGCTTAGCGGCTCGACCTCGACGTCAAAGTACAGCGACGGCATCTGCAAAATGTAGGTAAAGCTCTCGGCCAGCAAGCCGCCCAGCGGCACGCCCAACGCGGCGCCAATCGCCGTGAGGATCAACGTCTCCTTGTTGACGTAGTGGTGCACCTCGCCACGGCGGAAGCCCAGCACCTTGATGGTCGCCAGCTCGCGCTCGCGCTCCGAAATATTCGTATTAGACAGCGTAAACACCACCACAAACGACAGGCACGCCGCCATAAAGGTCACGAGCACCACGACAGAATTGATAATCGTAAAGTTCGCCTCGTAGTTCTGCCAATGTTCGGCCGTGCTCGAGATGGTGAGCCAACCGTCGCTCTTAATCTTCTTGCTAAACGCAATCTGGTCAGAAGATGAGCCCTTAAGCAGCACAAAGACGCCGTTAAGGCGCACGCTTCGACCGAACGCGCGCTCATAGGTGCCCTGCGTCATATAAAGCGTATTGCCCAGATAGTTGAGCGAGATGTCGCTAACCTTGACCTTAGCGACGTTGAGTGACGAATCCTGGACGTGCGCCGTGTCGCCCGGCTTGATTCCCAGCACCAGCTGCGAACTCTTGCTTAAATACACGTCCCCGTCACGCAGGGCGAGCGGTTCTTTGGACTCATCCTCCAGGCGCACGTAATCGCCCAAGTCACCCGTGCGGTCGTCGGGAATCACGATGAGCTGCACGGTCTCGCTCTTGCCGCCAAACGTAAAGGTAACGTTGTCGGTCATAATCGGCAGGGTCGAGGTTACGGTCACGTTGGAATCATTGGCCGCGCTGCGCTCATCCAATGCCGCGCACGTCTGCGAAAAATCGTCGGGATTGGCGACCGCCAACAGGTCGTAGCGCGTGATATGCCCGTACTGTTTGGGCGAAAGCGCCACCGACGTGTCACGGATACCCATACCGCAGATCACGAGCGCCGTGCAGCCGGCAATACCGAAGATGGTCATAAAGGCGCGCTTTTTGTAGCGGAACAGGTTACGCGCCGCCACCTTGTTCAAAAAGCCCATGCGGCACCAGATAAAGCCGATGCGCTCGAGCAGAATGCGCGAGCCGGCGCGCGGAGCCTTGGGGCGCATGAGCGAGGCAGGGGTCTCGGCCATCTCGTGGCGGCAGGCGACAATCGTGGCGCCCACCACGCCCACGGCAAACAGCGCCACCGACACAATCGACGACACGATGTCGTACGAAAGCAGCATCTGGGGCAGCGAATACATGTCGTCGAACACCGTAAACAAGAACAGCGGCAGGCCCACAAAGCCGATGATATTGCCGAGCACGCCACCGATCAGACACGCCCACAGCGCGTAGTCCACGTATTTGGACAGGATGCGCCCGCGCGAATAACCGAGCGCCTTATACAGGCCGATGAGCGTGCGCTCCTCCTCGACCATACGCGTAGCGGTGGTAAGGCTAATGAGCACGGCGACGATAAAGAAGATGAACGGGAACACCGTGGCGATGGCCTCGATCGAAGAGCTATCGCTCTCCACGCTCGAGTAGCTTGCGATATTGCCGCGGTCCTGGATGTACCAGGTGCATTCACCAAGGTCAGAGAGCTCGGCGCGGGCATCGGCAAACTGCTGGTCGGCGGCGGCACGGCG